>NZ_CP125781.1:930142-1240190 GCF_030053895.1 Trabulsiella odontotermitis | reverse complement strand
CAAGACCTCGGCCTCTCGGATTCTCAAGTAATTGTCTTTCAATAGCTTCACAATCATATTGGATATATTCGTACTTGGGACGCAATGCAGTTAGTATTTGGGCTAAGCCGCTACTTGGTATAGTTGAGTAAAAAGCAATAAAACCTTGGCAGTTATGCGTTTCGAGTCTATCCCTGATATTTGTGTCATCACCGGGACTTACCGATGAACCTGAGTGGGCTTTATGCTTACAGCTTACTAACCATCGAATTGTATTCTTCCCTCCTGGTCCAAACCGTTCTTCTTCAACTATTAAATCGCGCCCCCCATCAGGACCTCTATCAGGATCTGATATAATTAGAAACCCCTGAGCAAGCAAGAACTCTCTAGCAAAAAGTTCAAACTGATCACGCTCCAACCCTTCGTGAGCAGGTGAAATTTCCTTTAAATCTAACGCAGCCACAAAAGCTCCTTTTTAACGATACAATCTGAATAATTGTATAACTAATATTTTAGGCATTGAACCACTTCAGCCTCGACAAAAACAATCACATGATTTAAATACGATAATCATAAGGGATGCAAGAGAATAATCTGCATCCAGCTTTATTACTATCTACAGTTACAATTCAGAAATCCGAATGCAATGCGTTTGCCCCTCGCTCATAGAGGATATGAGCTAAATGTCGTTCCCTTCAACAACAGAACAGTTACCCCTGCCGATATCACATCCATGCAGAAAAGCCGCACTTCTGACCGGAAGTGTGGCTTTTCTGCATTATTACGTTAACTACAAAGGAGTTTTAGCATGAAATTAGCCAGCCGCTTTGGCCGAATTAACCAGATTCGCCGCGACCGTCCACTGACAAACGAGGAGTTGATGGCCCATGTTCCCAGTGTATTTGGTACCGACAAGCATGAATCCCGCTCGGACCGCTACACCTACATTCCGACCATCACACTGCTTGATAGCCTGAAGCAGGAAGGTTTTCAGCCGTTCTTTGCCTGCCAGACCCGAGTGCGTGACCAGAGCAAGCGAGAGCACACGAAACACATGCTGCGCCTGCGCCGTGAAGGGCAAATAACCGGTAAGCAGGTACCGGAAATCATTCTGCTCAACAGCCATGACGGCTCCAGCTCATATCAGATGTTGCCGGGGCTATTTCGTGCAGTCTGCCAGAACGGGCTGATTTGCGGTGAGAGTTTTGGTGAGGTACGTGTGCCACATAAAGGCAATGTGGTGGAGAAAGTCATTGAAGGGGCTTACGAAGTGCTGGGGATATTTGACCGGGTGGAGGAGAAGCGGGATGCCATGCAGTCGCTTTTGTTACCTCCACCAGCACAGCAGGCGATGGCAAAAGCGGCATTAACCTATCGCTTTGGTGAAGAGCATCAGCCGGTGACGGAATCGCAAATCCTTTCCCCGCGCCGCTGGCAGGATGATAGCAACGACCTGTGGACCACTTACCAACGCATTCAGGAGAACTTGATAAAAGGCGGACTGTCAGGACGAACGACGAAAGGTCAGCGTGCTCAAACCCGTGCTGTCAAAGGTATCGACGGAGACGTAAAGCTCAATCGCGCTCTGTGGGTGATGGCTGAAAATATGCTTCAACTTGCTTCATAAACGACTTTAACTATTACCTCCAAGGCCCTGTCATGTCAGAGATAAATCTACCTCCTGATCTTCCGGTAACTGAAGCACGCACCATTCGTCGCGCTCTCCGCTTACTGGAAAAATATCAGCGCCAGCCTGGCGAACAATTTAATTCCACTACCTTCACCAAAACCTGGCTACAACTGCGTCTTGCCCTGCAGGAGCGCGAAGTTTTTCTTGTTTTATATCTCGATAATCAGAACCGTCTTCTGGAATGCGAGACGCTCTTTACGGGCACGATTAACCATACCGAAGTCCATCCACGCGAAGTGGTGAAACTGGCACTGCGCCATAACGCTGCCGCTGTGATTCTGGCCCATAACCATCCATCCGGAGAGACAGAACCGAGTAAACAGGATCGAAACATCACTCAACATCTGGTGAACGCGCTGGCTATGGTAGAGGTACGGGTGCTGGACCATCTTATTGTTGGCATCGATGTGCTTTCTTTTGCTGAACGTGGCTGGCTATGAGGCTAACCATGAAAATCATCGATAAAAAGGCCGCGATGGCGATTCAGCGACAGCATCCGGATTCCCGGATCTTTCGCTACTGCACGGGCAAATACCAGTGGCACGGCAACGCCAGTCATTATACCGGTCAGGATGTCGCGGAGATTTCCGGTGTGCTGGCGGTTTACGCAGAACGCCGTCGTGACAACCACGGTCCGTATACACGCCTGATGTGCATTACCACCAACTGACATTTAATAAGGAGTAGAAAAATGCAAAATTCATGGGGACTGAAGCGCGACATCTCGCCGTGCTTCGGTGCAAGGCTTGTGCAGGAAGGCTGTCGCCTGCATTTTCTGGCGGACCGTGCAGGTATTAGTGGTACGTTTAACGAGGAGGAGGCACTGTGTCTGGATCAGGCATTTCCGCTAGTGATGAAACAGCTTGAATTGATGCTGACAACCGGTGAACTGAATCCGCGCCATCAGCATTGCGTCACGTTGTATCATAACGGACTAACTTGTGAAGCTGACACTCTCGGCTCTCATGGCTATGTTTACATCGTTATTTATCCTCAGGCATTTGCAACCAGGTAACACCTTCTCTTCTTTTATCAGGATCCAACTCATGCAAATTTCATCTGTACCGGCCACGGTGCCGGTTTCGTCACGCCTGTCGCCCGTAATGGTGTGGCAGCAGCTGTTAACGTATCTACTGGAGCACCACTACGGCCTGACACTCAACGACACACCATTTCATGACGACACGGCCATTCAGGGACATATCGAGGCGGGGATAACTCTAGCCGATGCGGTTAATTTCCTGGTCGAAAAGTACGAACTCGTTCGTATCGACCGGAAGGGATTTTCATGGCAAGAGCAAACGCCCTTCATTACCGCAACGGATATTCTGCGTGCCAAAAAGAGCATCGGGCTGTTGCCCAGATCTTAAATTTTTCTAAGTACATGCTGCTCAGTGTTGCTATTTCCGCTACTGTAGCGGAAATAGCAACGGCATCGCATCTGACATTTAAAAAAATCAAATAAATATTGATAATATTTCTCATTTTACCATGAGCAAAGATCGAAGCCTTATGAGTCCCTAAGTGCTGCAAACCAATCTCTCATTTCTCACCAAAAGAAGATGGTAAAAATTTTAGGCACCTTCTTAGGCACCATAGAAAAGTTGAATTAGACATTAATTCAATAAATTCATTTAATTACAAACCCAATTCAGACTCCGCCAGCCCACCAAATAAAACAAAGGGTTACGTGAAAGCGTAGCCCTTTTTTGTTTAGCAATGGCGGCAAAATGGCGACAGACTTTTTGTCCTGGCGGCGCGGACATGTAACCATCCCCGTAAACCGGCCCATTCACATTTAGAGATCGCCCGGCATATCCTTACCGAGCTGGGTCAGGAAGCGCGCCTGCCGGAGCTGTTGATTTCGTCCGAAGCCCCTGACGCACGAGATGTGCGGCTCAACACAAATAAACTGGCCGCCGCGGGGGTGACTTTTACTGAGAGTCGCGCAGCGCTCAGTCAATGTCTCAAAGAATTTGGATTTTAACCTCGCCCTACTCTTATTCAGCTTTTTAAGTCCCCAAAAAAGATAAATAAATAATTTAAAGTTTTTATATCTTAAACCCCTTCCGCTCGCCCACTCTCATTTAGTTTTTTAAGCCAAAAAAACAAATAATTTAAGGTTTTTATATCTTAAATCAATCATATAAAAGAATTTAATAGCAAGAAAAATTTAAGACTATTTCATTATGATTTGGTCCGATCGGTCGCTAAAATAATCACAACAGAAACCAAATAATAAAATACAACCTTAGCGTGTTAATTATATTCCCAGAAAAGATTTCACTATTTTTTCATTTCATTATTGGAAATAAAAAACTGCGATAGAAACACACTTATTAAACTTTATTACAAACCACTCGCTAATATATGGATTTAAAAGGTACATTTATGCTGTCTTTCTATTATCACCGGAAGTTCAAACCGAGAAAAATTGCACTTATTATGAGTACAATACTGGCCTCCGGATCCGCCTGTGCGGCGGATGACTCGCTTTATATAACTCCCGCATCCCCTGAACAAACGGTCACCATTAATAATGATTCGGTCTGGTCACGCATTAGCGTTTATTCTCCAAATGCTGACGTAATCGTAAATGGCAAAACAACCGTTAATGGCCAGGCCGGAATTTCACCGGATGTGGCAATCAGCCAGAACGGTGGAAAGCTGGATTTAGGCGATGGCTCCGTCGTGAACTTTACCTCTGATCAGATCCACGCAATTGGTAATGACGATGTGATTGAGCTGTATGGCGACGGTCGATTTACGGCGAAGAACCTGACGGTCAACAGCACAGGCGCGGCCTTCAACGGGATCGGCGCACATGGCTCGAACCATCTGGTGCTGAAAGGCACCACGAATATTAATCTTAATACGACCAAAGAAAACATGCTGTTTCCTATGGCCCGCGCCGAAGGGATCTATCTTCAGAGCCATGTGTCAATGGACGCCGAAAATATCAATGTAACCTACCGTTCTAATGGCCCGGACACTATTGGTATTAATGAAGCATCCGGCCTTTGGCTATGGAATAATGAAGCCTCGGTTAATATTACCGGGACAACAAATGTTGACCTTGAAACCTCAACCCAGGGTGCGCTCTATGGGGTAAACCTTGCGGATACAAACGACGCAAATGGCGCCCGCAAGCATGTTTTCATGAATGAAGTTAACATCAAAATGCAGAGCAACATCGCCTATAACCCGGCGGTGCATAATGCAGTTTCCGGCTTTTTCACGATTTATGCGAACGCCGAAACGGAAGTTAATAAGCTGAATATTAATGCGACTAGCAACAATGACCTTTACGGCCTTCATTTTGGTACAAATACCAGCGACGATAAATCGATCACCACGATCCATGAAGCGAACATCTACCTGAAAGGGGGAGAAAAATCCCGCATTTCAGGGGTCACTAATTCAGCAAATAACAGCATCATCGGCAAATTAACCGTCGATACAGAAGGCGGCGAAAACGTCTATTTGCTCGACCGCGTCGGCAAAAAAACACATTTCCTCGGCGACGTCACGCTGGGTAGCCAGAAGGCATACGATACGACCGCCGGCACCCTGTATTCGATTTATAACTCCGCGACGATCGATGGCGTCAAACTGGTCGCGTGGGGCAAAATCTCTGCCGATCCGCATTCCGTCATTGATATCGCCACGGCGAATAATTCGTATCTTTATGGGGATTCTGAAATCTGGCGAACGGTATCGAATTCGAACATCGGCGTCATCAACATGACGCTGAACGGTGGCAACACGCGCTGGGATATCACCGGAAATTCAAAAGTCACCAACCTGACGCTGAAAGACGCGACGCTGAACTTCCTGCATGAAGACGGCGCCGCAAGCCGATCCACCCGCGCCACACCTGGCTTTAAGACGCTAACGCTGAATGGCGACTACCACGGTGAAAACGGTCATATCGTGATGAACACCGCGCTGGGTGATGACGCTTCGGAAACGGACCATCTGACCATCAACGGCAACACCAGCGGTTCGACGACCGTCCAGGTGAAAAACGCGGGCGGTAACGGCGCGCTGACCACCAACGGTATCGAGTTGATTAGCGTGGCGGGTGCCTCTGACGGTGAATTTAAGCAGTCCGGTCGTATCGTTGCCGGTGCGTATGACTATAACCTGCTGCGTGGCAACGGGCAGAATGCCAACAACTGGTATCTGACCAGCGCCCTGTCGCCGGAACCGGTTGACCCCGTCGAACCAACGCAACCGACGCCGACGCCTGCGCCAGCCTCACCAGAAGTCCCGGCGACAAAACCGGAAGCGCTGGTCCGCCCGGAAGCGGGCCTGTACGGCGCTAACCTGTACGCCGCGAATACGATATTTAACCATCGTCTGCAGGACCGTCTGGGCGAAACGCATTACACCGACGCCATCACGGGCGAAGAGTCTGTCACCAGCCTGTGGCTGCGTAACAGCGGCGGTCACACGCGCGCTCATGACAACAGCGGCCAGCTCGGCATTCAGAGCAATCGCTATGTCATGCAACTGGGCGGCGACATTGCCCAGTGGAGCACCGACAATCAGGATCGCTACCATGTCGGCGTGATGGCGGGTTATGCCAACCAGAAGAGCCGCAGCAACAGCAACAAAACGGGTTATCGCGCGGATTCATCCATCGACGGTTACAGCGTCGGGATGTATGGCACCTGGCTGCAAAACAACGAAACTCAGGAAGGCGCGTATGTGGATACGTGGGCGCTGTACAACTGGTTTGACAACACCGTCTCAGGTGAAGACGTTGCCGCGGAGAAATACAAATCCAAAGGTTTTACCGGTTCTGTAGAAGCGGGCTATACCTGGAAACTGAGCGATCTGAGCGAGCGGTCGGCGGTGTATATCCAGCCGAAGGCCCAGGCAACCTGGATGGGCGTCAAAGCCGATTCCCATAAAGAAACCAACGGCACGCGTGTCGAAGGCAAAGGGGATGGCAACCTGCAGACCCGCCTCGGCATCCGTCTGTTCGGCAAAGGTCATAACTCGCTCGATGACAACACCGGCCGTAACTTCCAGCCGTTTGTGGAAGTGAACTGGATCCGTAACAGCAAGGACTTTGGCGCAACGCTGAATGGCGAAAGCGTGGACTACGCTGGCACGAAGAATATCGGCGAAGTAAAAGCAGGTGTTGAAGGTCAGTTGAATAAGAATGTCACCCTGTGGGGCAACGTGGCGCAACAGATGGGGGATAAGGGTTACAGCGATACCTCCGCGATGCTGGGCGTCAAAGTCGCATTCTGATGCTAAGAAAGCCGGGAATTTCCCTAATGCTGGTCACTTAAGGTGATCAGCATTTTTTCATGCCGGATATTTCTGGGCTTTTACTCTCAATTCCCTGGGGTAACTGAATCGCCACAGGTTTAACAGACACCTCAGAGCCATTTAAAATGGCTTACGTGGCCATTCTGTTTCCAGTGTTGCAACACGTCTCGATATCACCACCCACAGTCTTTATGCCTGAATAAAGAAGTACGGGCCGGATTCTTCCACCAACAAAGATCAGTCAGATGCTCAGGCTGACAGGACAAATCAAACAGTTCTGGCTGGAATCCGGTTGTGTTTATGGCTATCGCAAGATCCATCTCGACCTGCGAGATAGCGGGCAACAATGCGGGATTAACCGTGTCTGGCGACTAATGAAGCGTGCCGGGATAAAGAAAAAGATCTACGGAACACGGGAAGAAACACGCAGCGATATTTTTGATTACATTGAAATGTTTTATAACGGTAAGCGTCGGCATGGTTCAAGCGATCAGATGCCACCGACGGAATATGAAAATCAATATTATCAACGGCCCGGAAGTGTCTAGGGAAGGTGCGAACAAGTTCCTGATATGAGATCATCATATTCATCCGGAGCGCATCCCAGAGGGACATCATGAGCCATCAACTCACCTTCGCCGATAGTGAATTCAGCACTAAGCGCCGTCAGACCCGAAAAGAGATTTTCCTCTCCCGCATGGAGCAGATTCTGCCATGGCAAAACATGGTGGAAGTCATCGAGCCGTTTTATCCCAAGGCGGGCAATGGCCGACGGCCCTATCCGCTGGAGACCATGCTGCGTATTCACTGCATGCAGCATTGGTACAACCTGAGCGACGGTGCCATGGAAGATGCCCTGTACGAAATCGCCTCCATGCGCCTGTTTGCCCGATTATCCCTGGATAGCGCCCTGCCGGATCGCACCACCATCATGAATTTCCGCCACCTGCTCGAGCAGCATCAACTGGCCCGTCAATTGTTCAAGACCATCAATCGCTGGCTGGCCGAAGCAGGCGTCATGATGACCCAAGGCACTTTGGTGGATGCCACCATCATTGAGGCACCCAGCTCTACCAAGAACAAAGAGCAGCAACGCGATCCGGAGATGCATCAGACCAAGAAAGGCAATCAGTGGCACTTTGGCATGAAGGCCCACATTGGTGTCGATGCCAAGAGTGGCCTGACCCACAGCCTAGTCACCACCGCGGCCAACGAGCATGACCTCAATCAGCTGGGTAATCTGCTTCATGGAGAGGAGCAATTTGTCTCAGCCGATGCCGGCTACCAAGGAGCGCCACAGCGCGAGGAGCTGGCCGAGGTGGATGTGGACTGGCTGATCGCCGAGCGTCCCGGCAAGGTAAAAACCTTGAAGCAGCATCCGCGCAAGAACAAAACGGCCATCAACATCGAATACATGAAAGCCAGCATCCGTGCCAGGGTGGAGCACCCGTTTCGCATCATCAAGCGGCAGTTCGGCTTCGTGAAAGCCAGATACAAAGGGCTGCTGAAAAACGATAACCAACTGGCGATGTTATTCACCCTGGCCAACCTGTTTCGGGTGGACCAAATGATACGTCAGTGGGAGAGATCTCAGTAAAAACCGGAAATAACGCCAGAAATGGTGGAAAAAATAGCCTAAATAGGCTGATTCGATGTGTTTGCGGGAAAAAAATCGGCCCAGATCCGCGAAATTTTAATCAGCGAGTCAGCTTGGGAAGAAATGACCTGCTTATTCGCACCTTCCCTTACACTCGCACGTCGGCGCCGAGCTGCCGGTAGAGTTCTGGCAGACGGCGGCCTGACCTGACGGACAGGTAATACTGCATGTTTGATCGCTGTTGCTGCTTGAGGCGGAACAGGACGACTCCGCCTGCGCAGCTCCGGCAAATAATGACAGAACCAGGAAAATCAGTTTCATAACTCCCCCATGGCGTCGTGAGCACTATCATGACTATAGCGACGGATCATGACGAAAAAACTCATACTCCGGCATGATTCCAGCGCACTGCTCTGGCAACAAAAAGACTATGCTTATTGTTGCAATAAATAATAGAGCATCACAAATAAGCGAGAAAATGATGGAAATACTGGAAGGCCACAACAAATTCTACGTCAACGACGCACAGGGCCAGCAGGTGGCGGAGATTGTCTTCGTCCCGACGGGCGAGAACCTGAGTATCATTGAACATACTGACGTCGATCCGAGCCTGAAAGGGCAAGGCGTGGGCAAACAACTGGTCGCCCGCGTGGTCGAAAAAATGCGTCAGGAACATCGTAAAATCATTCCGCTTTGCCCGTTCGCAAAGCATGAATTTGATACAACCCGCGAATACGACGATATCCGCGCATAAAAAAACGCACCGGTTCTCACACCGGTGCGCAACTCTTCCCTGAAATGACGCTTCCTCTACCGTCCCCACAACAGCAAAACGTTATGCCTTCGCCGCCTTATTGCGCATCATCAGCACGATAAACAGCGAGGCCACTAAAGAGATTGCCAGCAGCACTAACAGCGTGTGGCTGAAAGCCTGGGTATAGATGTTTTCCAGAATCGAGGATTCCTGACCGGAGACGCGGGCGAAAGCGTTACCCGACACCACGTCAGCAATAAACTGTTTGCTCGTCTCCCCTGCGGGCGTCGGCTGCGACCCCAGCGCGTTGAAAATGCCGGTCGCCATCAGCGAGCCGTAAATCGCTACGGCAATCGCTTCGCTGCCCAGGCGAAACGTATTCAGAATACCCGCCGCGCGGCCCACTTCGTGGTGATCAACAACGCTCAACGCGATGCCGTCCACCAGCCCGGCAGAAAGGCCCATTCCTGAACCGACCAGCAACAGGCAGAGGATGATTTCACCGAGCGAGATATCGCCCGCGTTAAATGCCCACAGCAACAGCAGGCCGACAATGAACAACACCAGGCTGGCGATTAACAGCACGTCGGCAGAAACGCCACGCGTAACCAGTTTCCCGGCCACCAGTGGCAGCACCAGCACCGGTAGGGTGAGCGCCAGCATGACCAGCCCGGAATCGAGCGGCGACAGGCTTTTCACGGCGATAAGCCAGGTCGGGAACCAGGTCAGTAGAGTAACGAAGCAGAAGCTCGCCACCACTGGGATCATGATCATCGACAGAAAATAGTGGTTGCCCAGCAGAGCGAAATTCACCATCGGGTGCGCCGCTTTTTTCTCCACCAGCACAAACAGCGCCAGAATCACCACGCCAGCGGCAAACAGACTAAGAGTCACGTTATCGGTCCAGCCGCGCTCTGCGCCCTGGGTGATGCCGGTCATCAGCAGGAATAACGCCACGATAAACAGCACAATGCCCGCGGCATCAAGCGACGGTTTTTCCGCCCGCTTCGCCGCCGCCGGTACGGCGCTGGTCAGCAGCAATACCACAAACAGCGCAATCGCATGGACGATGAAAATGTCACGCCACCCGGCGACGCTCAGCAGCCAGCCGGAAATGGTCGGCCCGAAGGTGATGCCTAACCCGGCTGTGGTGCCGAACAGCGCAAAAGCGCGGGTACGTTGCGCGCCGCTGAAGGTCTGGATCAGAATGGCGCTACCGCAGGAGAAAATCGCCGCACCGCCAATCCCGGCCAGCGCACGCGCAGCATCCAGCACATAGATGTTATCGGCATGCCAGGAGAGCAGCGAGGCGAGGAAATAGAGACTCGCCCCGGCGATAAACGAGCGCTTGCTGCCGAACACATCGGCCAGCCCGCCCCACGCCAGCGTGAAACTGGCAAACGTTAAGTTAAACGCATTCACCACCCACTGCAGCGACGCCGTTTGCGAATGGAGATCCGCACTGATCGCCGGCAGCGCAATGGCCGTCCCGGAAATCGAGGTTGGCACAACGAACACTGCAATAAGAATGCAGAGTAAGATCATGCTATGCGATGATTTTGCTTCGACAACTTGTGTTTCCATTATTTTATTTAGCCTTGTTTACGGGTAATACAAACCGGGAGCTGTGCAGGTCTCCTGAGAATAATTCCTTCATTCCAGATAAAGTTTTCCGGTAATACGTCGTGGGCTAACTGCAAATCAGGCGCAAGGCGGCTTACTGTTTTTATTGCCGTGCAGATTTCCAGTTTCGCCAGTTCCTGCCCCATGCAATGGTGCATGCCATAGCCAAACTGCAGATGGCGCGGTCCGTTGCGGAACGGGTTAATGGTCAGCGGTTGCGGATAGACTTCCGGGTCGCGGTTGGCGAGAAACACGTCCGGGAAAATGGTGGCGCCCGCCGGGATGCGCGCAGTAGATAACTCAATGTCCTCACTGCAGATACGCGGAAACGCTGACGCGGTGCCGAGGTTAGTGAGGCGAATCAGCTCATCCACCACCTGTGGGATGGTCTCTGGCTCCGCGACAACCTGCTGCCACAGCGTGCCAGTGCACAACAGGGCGTAGAAAATTTTGGTCATCACCGTAAGGGTGTTCTGATCGCCGCCCAGCAGCGAACCGAGCAGGATCGCGGTGATTTCATCGTCATTGAGCGGCGGCGTGGCGCTGTCGCGCATTGCCACAAAACGGGCGATCAGCCCCTCGTCATCATGCTGGCGTTCACCCGTGACATGCTCGCGCACATAGGTATAGAGCGCGGTAAATTTCTCGATGAGATCATCCACCTGCTGCGGATTGGCTTTTTGCACCGTCACACTCAGCACGCGGAAATAGTCTTTCTCTTCCAGCGGAATGCCGAGCAGCAGACAGTTGATCTGCACCGCCAGCGGGTCGAGCACGTCCTGATAGAGGTCAAAGCGTGCGGTGGCAAGCGGGCGCTGCATCAGATTTTCGATGGCATCGACAATATGCGGCGCAAGCCATGCCAGGCCGCTGGCGCTGTAATCTTTCGCCACAAAACGCTTCATGCGGGCGTGATGCGGAAAATCCAGGTTCAGCAGCAGATCTTTCGGCGTCAGCGTCGGAAGAATACTGGGGGCATCGGGAAGATTGGACGGGCCGCGCAGGCAGCTGTTACTGGTGAGGACTTTTTTGACGTCGTGATAGTTAATCACGTGCCAGGCTTCATGCCCGCTCAGCAGTTTGATTTTGCCTGCCTGCTGATAAGTGGCGGGCTGCAGCGTTTGATAACCGGGTGTGCAGTCATAATGCGGAATGTCGGCAACGGACGGAAAGACTTCAGGCATCACGCTCATAGGACGATCTCCTGTTTCTGCAGCAGTTGGGCGATCTCCGCCACCACGCTTGAACTCTCTTTAAAATGCACGCTTCGCCAGCCGCTGCGTTCGGCGGCCATGCAGTTTTCCAGCATGTCGTCGATGAGCAGGCACTCGTCCGGGCGGACACCCGCCTGTTTTGCGGCGATGTCGAAGATTTCCGCTTCGGGCTTGCGGTAACCCACCTTGCAGGAATCGACGATCGCATCCGCGTGGTCGCTGATACCGATCACCCGTTTCCAGTGATCCTCCCACTCCACCACGTTGTTGGTGAGGATCCCGGCCATTAACCCGGCAGCTTTCACCTTGTGAAACAGGTCAATCATTAGTTGGTTCGGTAAGATCCCGTCGAACCACTGCGCGCCGAACATTTCCAGTTGCGCCCGCGAGAGATCGATTTCCGGTGACGACAGCGCAATCTTTTGACGAATACGCGCACCCCACTCAGCTTCGGTAATCAACGCCTTTTCAATGGGAGTCAGCACACCCATATTCATATCGTCAGCGACCTCTTTCATCCCCCGCTGCAATATGGCTGGCGGAATACCGGTTTTCAGGTAATACGAGGTAAAGAGATCCGGAATCGATGGCGACAGCACGCCCCCAAAATCAAACCAAATAATTTTCATACTGTTTTACTTAAAGGTAATAGTGAGTTCAGCCGTAGAGACTGTTTTCTCATCCTGAGAAATCGTCATCGGAATGACGGTGCTTTTTTTATCTTCTGTCAGATAAATTTCACCCAGCAACGCATGGCAATACGCTGGCGAATTAAATTCGCAGAAGCGGGTAAAATTGACATTGTAACGGCTAATGACCAGATCATAACAGCGGGTTCCCAGCCGACTGCGCATCGCCAGCAGCGCGGTCTGACGGTAGGCTTCCATCAACAGCATGCCCGGCACATGGTCGAGCGGATGGTCAAAAATGGACGGGTGCGACTGGTCAACAATCACCGTCGTGGTGATGCCGGGCTCGCTGATGTCGGCGTTGCCGACGACCACATTCAGCGGTAGCTGGCGTCCGACTTCCAGCATTTCCGCTGGCACAACGGCAGAATAATCGTGATTTTCCAGCGGACGCTGGCTGCGCAGACGATGCCATTTTTTGTCATCCATCCACGAGATATTCATGATTTTCTGCGCACAGCACAGCCCATCGACATAAATATCCATGCGGAAAATAAGGCCGGTCAGCTCTGACTTTCTGAATTTGCGCTCAATAATATCGACTTCGACAATGACGTTTGAGCACTCCGTTTTGTAAGGAATTTCACTTTCAAAAAGGGTGAAATCGGCGTCATCAAAGACAAATTTGGCGCTGTAGGGAACGGCGAAAAAGTTATGCGTAACGTAAATCGAGGTCTGACGGCAAATTTCCAGTAACAGGATCGCGTCATACACCCGTTCACTCGATTTTCGGAAAGGGAGATCGTTAAAGTAAATATGTGATTTGGGTAAATACCCGGCGGTTATGTATTTATTATCGTGGATCTTTCTGATGTCTGTTAAAAAGACTTCGCCCACCGCCGCACGATGCACACATGATTTCGGTATGGTGTTCTGATAATTATATGAACCGGTCCTGATTATGAATTCTGATTCAACATCTTCGATGAAAGACATGTTAACCCCATTAAATCAATCATTAATCTCAGGATTAGGGTTATCTCACTGAGTCGTAGTAAGATAACCATTAATCGTTCGCCACACATCGTACGTATCACCCCACGCGTACGTTCGATACTCATCGAACATATATAAAATTCAGGATTCCTGGAAATTTGTCAAGAATCTGTTAAGAGAAATCTGTAAATCAGGAGAAAGAATGGAAGAAAAGGTAAGTGAAGAAGCGTTACCCTTTGATATGGTTAAAGTATTTAAAGCTCTCGCCGATCCTGTCCGTTTGACCATTGTGCGGGGTTTGCTGGCTGACAGTCCGGGAGCGGAGCGTCACTGTTCCACTTTTGGGCTCACCGTCACGCGCGCTACTCGCTCACATCACTTCAAAGTGCTGCGTGAAGCGGGGCTGATCCGCGTCGTTGACAAGGGTAATATGGCCGTCGCCGTGCTGCGATGGGATGAAATTGAACACGAGCTTCCAGGCCTGGTTCAGCTTATTCGTCATACTGACAAAGAATAATCAATGTGCTATGGAGTATCATCAGAAAATAACACACTGAATGTGTGAATATCGTTATTAAATACATATCAGTGGAACAAACTTCTGGCTGTTCTGAATAGTCCAGCCAGAAGCGCCTGTTTTATTTCCTTACGCACCGGTTTTCTGTTAACCCTTTTTTCAACTTCACGCTAACCCGTGACCCTCTTCGCAGCACAGGGTTTATCATACCGCTATGATTTCTCTGACTATGCAACGCAGGTGAATTCGCCATGGATCCTTTGCACGCCATTCTGCTTACCGTCGGTCTGTTTGTGCTGACCTTCTTCAACCCCGGCGCCAACCTGTTCGTGGTGGTGCAGACCAGCCTCGCCTCCGGGCGGCGCGCAGGTGTGCTGACCGGGCTTGGCGTGGCGCTGGGCGATGCGCTCTATTCCGGCCTCGGCCTGTTCGGCATGGCGACGCTCATCACTCAGTGCGAGGGACTCTTTTCGGCGATCAAAATTGGCGGCGGCCTCTATCTGCTGTGGTTCGCGTTTAAAAGCATGCGCCGACAGCCATCGCCGATGACACCCGCGCTGACCCGCCCCATCGTCGCACCGTGGTATATCTTTTTCCGTACCGGGATGATCACTTGTCTCTCCAACCCGCAGACGGTCCTGTTTTTTATCAGTATCTTTTCCGTCACCCTCAGCGCCACGACGCCTGGCTGGGCCAAACTGCTGGCATGGCTGGGGATTGTGCTCAGCTCCATCACCTGGCGGCTGTTCTTAAGCCAGGCCTTTTCTCTGCCCGCCGTCCGGCGGTCATACGCCAGCATGCAGCGCATCGCCAGCCGGGTGATTGGCGCGGTGATCGGCCTGTTTGCCATCAGGCTAATCTGGGAAGGCGTGATGCGGAAATAACATCTGCAAAAGGGTCGTTTATTGCGCGATTGTTAAATTTAAGTTTGATAGTTTCGCGCCGATATTACTTAGGCAACCCTGCCTAAATGATGGACGATCGCTATGCTGAAAAATACTCGCGTTAAAACCGGAATTATTATCGCGTTGGGGGTATTTTGCTTACTCCAGGCGGCAACAGGGGGCCTGTTTTATTCTGCGGTCAGTAATGACCGGCACAATTTCCAGCGCTCCGGGATCCTCAATGCTCAACAGGAAAATCTAAGCGACAGCGTTAACACCCTGATCAAAACCCGCGTCACCGTCACCCGTGTGGCGATCCGTTTTCTAAAAAATCAGCGCGATCCGGCCTCTCTGGAGGCGATCAATAAACTGCTCAACACCGCAGGCGACTCCCTTAACAAGGCCGAAAATTATTATAAATCCTGGCAAGGATTGCCGCCCGTAGCCGGGCAGAGCGCGACGCTGACGGCGGAGATGGATAAAACCTTCCGTCAGATGCATGACGTGCTGCGCCAGTCGATAGACTATCTGCGCGCCGACAACTATCAGGCCTATGGCGACCTCGACGCCCAACAGGCGCAGGACGACATGGAAGCCAGCTACAATCGCTGGCGGGCGGAAAACAACACCTTGTTGAAGGGCGCCGCCGATGATAACCAGCGCAGCTTCATTAACATGCACTGGACGCTGGGGGTGATCCTGCTCTCCGTCATTGCCGTGCTGATTGTGATCTGGCTCGGCCTGCAGCATCTGCTGCTGAAACCACTTCGCAGCATTATGAACCACATTCGTACTATCGCCCGTGGCGATCTGACGCAGACCATTGCCATCGACAGCCGCAACGAAATGGGGCAACTGGCGGCGAGCCTTAATGAGATGCAGCTGTCGCTGGTGACCACCGTCAGCGCCGTACGCGGCAGCACGGACTCCATCTACACCGGCGCGGGGGAAATTGCCGCAGGCAGTAATGATCTCTCTTCCCGCACCGAACAACAGGCGTCATCGCTGGAAGAGACCGCCGCCAGCATGGAACAGCTGACCGCGACGGTGAAACAGAATACCGACAACGCCCGTCAGGCGACACAACTGGCGAAAACCGCCTCGGAAACCGCCGCACGCGGGGGGCGTGTCGTGGATACCGTAGTCCACACGATGAGCGAAATTGCCGACAGTTCACAGCAAATCGCCCACATTACCAGCGTCATCGACAGCATTGCCTTCCAGACCAATATTCTGGCGCTGAACGCGGCAGTGGAAGCGGCGCGCGCCGGAGAACAGGGACGTGGTTTCGCCGTGGTGGCCGGTGAGGTGCGCACGCTTGCCAGCCGCAGCGCGCAGGCGGCGAAGGAAATCAAAGGGCTTATCGACAACTCTGTCAGCCGCGTGAATACCGGTTCCAGTCAGGTGACCGACGCCGGTAACACTATGAAAGAACTGGTGGAAGCGGTAACCCGCGTGACGGATATCATGAGTGAAATTGCCTCGGCGTCCGATGAGCAGAGCCGCGGCATTGAACAGGTGAGCCTGGCCGTGTCGCAGATGGACAGCGTGACGCAGCAGAACGCCGCGCTGGTACAGGAATCCGCAGCGGCGGCGGCGGCGCTGGAAGATCAGGCCGAACAGTTGCGCCAGGCGGTGGCCGCGTTTCGCCTGAACAGCTCGCCAACGCTCAGTGCGAAACCGACAGCCAGTGTGAAAACACCTGCACTGCTGCGCCCGGTGGCCTCGGCACCAACCGGCGGCGACAGCAACTGGGAAACGTTCTGATCCCTCCCTCCAGCCCTCTCCGAGCGGAGAGGGCGTCATGCGTTCTAGTTTCCGCTGGTCATTTGCTCTTTTTTATTTTAGTATTTACTAAATTTAGAAAATGCTAAACAAAGAAATGACCGAACTCGAACAACTTCAACAAAGCGCCGATCAGGCTGCTGCCATGCTGAAAGCGATGAGCCATCCCAGTCGCCTTCTCATTCTGTGCATGCTGAGCGGTTCGCCCGGTACCACTGCGGGTGAGCTGGCGCAAATCACCGGGCTTAGCCCCTCGGCGACCTCCCAGCATCTCGCCAGAATGCGTGACGAAGGGCTGATTGACTGCGAACGTAACGCACAGCGCCAGCATTACTTCATCAGGCATCCGGCGGTGAATCAAATCATCAGCACACTGAAAACCATCTGGTGCCCGTAAGGAGACGATATGACCTGTACTACCCTGAGCCCGCGCGATGCAGAAACCCGCATCCGCCAGGGCGCTCAATTGATTGATATTCGCGAAGCCGATGAATATGCCCGCGAGCATATTGCGCAGGCGCGGCTGTTTCCCCTCAGCGCCATAGAGAAAGGCGAACGCCTGCCGTTGCAGGCCGCCGATGAGGTAATTTTTCATTGCCAGGCGGGAAAACGGTCGTCGGATAATGCCGCGAAGCTCGTTGCTGCCGCCGCGCCCGGCAAAGTCTGGCTGATGGAGGGCGGGATTGACGCCTGGAAACAGGCCGGACTGCCGACAGAAGAAGATAAATCGCAGCCGCTGCCGTTAATGCGTCAGGTACAGATTGCGGCAGGGGTGTTAATCCTCTGCGGTGTGATCCTCGGCTACACCGTTGCGGAAGGCTTTTTCCTGTTAAGCGGGTTTGTCGGCGCCGGATTATTGCTGGCGGGCATGAGCGGATTTTGCGGAATGGCGCGACTGCTGGCGGTAATGCCGTGGAATCGCCAGGCGTCGTAATCAGAATTTATTAACGCTTACATTAAACAATGCCAAAAATAAGGCGGTGAAGTCACCCTCACCGCCTGAGATTAAATCAGGAAATCGTCCAGTGATTTACCGTTTGCCAGCGCGTGGGCAATCGGTTTCGGTGTTCTTCCCTGACCGGTCCAGGTTTTTTCTTCACCGTTAGTGTCGGTAAAGCGATATTTTGCCGGACGCGCTTTGCGTTTCGCCGGACCTTGTGAAAGCGTGCTGTTGCCCTTCAGTAATTCTTCCGGCGAGAGGCCATCGGCTTTGATAAGTTCAAGCCAGGCATTGATTTTTTCCTGCTGCTGCACACGTTCCTGACGCATCTCCTGCTCATCCGCACGCTTTTCTTCAGTCACGATCCTGAGTTTTTCCAGCATATCTTCAAGAACGTCAATGGAGAATTCCCGCGCCATCGCACGCAAGCTACGAATATTATTAAGTTTTTGCAAAATTAAAGACATATATATTCCAGACCTTTATTTAAAACATGACATAATACACTACACGGGTAGTTTAATATAATCACCAACGTTTTGAAACTCATATTTGTGTGGGCCGGATTTAATTATTAGCACTCACATTAGTTGCTTAATTATTAAATATTGCTCAGGCATTATCGTCTGACGTTAATAATGAGGCAGTGAATGACCGTCGGCACGTCTGTTTCTTGAGACGACATATCACTCACAAGTGATAAACTTAACTCATTGAAATAAAATAAAATTATCAATAGTCAGCAATTAAAATAGCAAAAAGCGTAAAAAATCGCCGATCGTAGAGCATTTTATTGACAAAACGTCCGTAAATAAAAATTTAACACTAGTTGTTACTTTTTATCCAGTTGTATATTCTATAAACAACCGAATCACCCAACAAATCAAGCTACTAAACAGGGCATTCCCTGGTGTTTACGACTTACTTTTGAGGAGCAAATCGATGTTCTCTGCGCAGTCCCGCCTGCGTCATGCAGCAGCAGATACCTTCGCTATGGTGGTCTACTGTTCCGTCGTGAACATGCTGATTGAAGTTTTTCTCTCCGGTATGACCTTCGAGCAGTCGCTTTCATCGCGTCTGGTGGCGATTCCGGTCAATATTCTTATTGCATGGCCGTACGGTATGTATCGCGATGTGATTATGCGTCAGGCAAAACGCCTTAGTCCGGCGGGCTGGATGAAAAATCTGGCGGATGTGCTGGCGTATGTGACGTTTCAGTCGCCAGTGTATGTCGCAATCCTGCTGACAGTAGGTGCTGACTGGCATCAGATTGTCGCGGCGGTGAGTTCGAATATCGTTATTTCGATGTTGATGGGCGCCGCTTACGGTTACTTCCTCGATTATTGCCGCCGCTTGTTCCGTGTGGGCAATTATCATCAGGCCAAAGCCTGATATTTAGCGACTGGCATAACGCCAGTCGTTTTTCTAATTGACGGAATCACCAAATAATCCGTTTAAAAAACGCTCCAGCGCAATACGCGAACTGAAACCATGAGGGATACCATAATGCTCTCGCGCATCACCCGCCAGATAGAGGGGGAATTGCTGGTAATGATCGCAGGTTTTAATTTCCGACGCAGGTTCCGCCAGCATGTTACTGCGCTCTTTCAGCGCCGGGTGGATGATTAATGCCGTACGCCCCATGCGGGCTTCACGATTGACGTATACATAATTCTCACCACGGCGATATCCGTACGTTTTTTGGGTTACGCTATCCATCGTAAATCCCGCTTTTTCAAGAACGCGCGCCACCTCATCGGGTCGTAAATACATAAGAATTCCTCGTTATCTTTTACTGCATCGCTACCTTATCGTATTCAGCAATAGCATCGCTTTCAGAAAATTCCACAAAGGGAGGAATAAGGCGTGATTTATCTCAGAGGATAAAAATTCTGTTCTACACTTTACTTCACCGCGAAAACGAAGGAGGGTCACATGTTTAACCGACCAAACAGAAACGACGTGAATGACGGTGTGCAGGATATTCAGAATGATGTCAGCCAACTGGCCGACTCGCTGGAGGCCGTGCTGAAATCCTGGGGCAGCGATGCCAAAGACGAAGCCGATGCCGCGCGTCGCAAGGCGCAGTCGCTATTGCGTGAAACCCGCGCCAGAATGCATGGCCGGACCGTGGTACAACAGACAGCCCGCGATGCCGTCAGTTGTGCTTGTACCTTCGTACGCGATCGTCCCTGGCAGAGTGTTGGCGCGGCTGCCGCTGTCGGAATTTTTATTGGCGCATTATTGAGTTTACGCCGATAATCATACTGTCAGTGATGAGAATAAATACGCGTCTACCCCTGTTGGCTTCGGCCCACAGGGGTTTTTATTTTTAGGCTCTCAATGCGGTATCACCCTGTAATATCGGGATAAAACCCCCTTCCCCGTCACGTTCATCAACAAGGGCGTATCAACCTAAAAATACTATATATTGTATGGTTGAAGTTTAATTCAACTACATCTAGTATTTCATCTGTGATTACCACACAAGAACCGACGCTCAGCTTTTGCGCCGCATTGTCATTTTAAACGGAAATACGAATCATGCGCATTACTATTTACACTCGAAATGATTGTGTTCAGTGCCACGCCACGAAACGGGCGATGGAAAGCCGTGGATTTGAATTTGAGATGGTTAACGTCGACCAGCACCCCGAGGCTGTGGATTCGCTGCGCTCGCAGGGTTTCCGCCAGTTGCCGGTTGTGGTGGCGGGTGAGACGAGCTGGTCCGGTTTTCGCCCGGATATGATTAACCGTCTGCGTCCGGATGCCATTGCGGCCAGCGCATGAGCAACCTCGTTTTCTTCTCCAGCAGCTCCGAAAACACGCTCCGCTTTATTGAGCGGCTGGGGTTGCCTGCGGTGCGGATCCCGCTCAATGAGCGCGAACGCCTCCAGGTGGACGAGCCATACATTCTGGTGGTTCCCAGTTACGGCGGCGGCGGAACCGCTGGCGCCGTGCCCCGGCAGGTGATCCGTTTTTTAAACGATCCCCATAACCGCGCATTGATCCGTGGGGTGATTGCTTCGGGCAACCGCAACTTCGGCGAGGCGTTCGCGCGTGCCGGTGACGTCATCGCGCAAAAATGCGGCGTCCCGTACCTGTGGCGCTTTGAGTTGATGGGCACCCAATACGATATCGACAGCGTTCGAAAAGGAGTGAACGAATTTTGGCAACGACAACCACAGAGCGCGTGATGCAGAGCACGCCGGACTACCATGCCCTGAACGCCATGCTGAATCTGTATGATGCAGAGGGCCGCATTCAGTTCGACAAAGACCGGGACGCTGTGGCGGTGTTTATGGCCAGCCACGTGCAGCCAAACAGCGTTGTGTTTGACTCGCAGGATGCCCGTCTTGACTGGCTGGTGGCACAAGGGTATTACGACGCCAACGTGCTGGCGCGCTACTCGCGCACTTTTGTGGTCGAACTGTTTGCCCACGCGCACGCCAGCGGTTTTCAGTTTCAGACGTTCCTTGGCGCGTGGAAGTATTACACCAGCTATACGCTGAAAACCTTCGACGGCAAACGCTACCTGGAACATTTCCCGGATCGGGTGGTGATGGTGGCGCTCACGCTGGCGCAGGGTGATGAAACTCTCGCCCACCAGTTGACCGATGAAATACTCTCCGGGCGCTTTCAGCCTGCCACACCGACGTTCCTCAACGGCGGCAAACAGCAGCGCGGCGAACTGGTCTCCTGTTTCCTGCTGCGCATTGAAGACAATATGGAGTCGATTGGTCGTGCAGTGAATTCAGCGCTACAGTTGTCAAAACGCGGCGGCGGCGTGGCGTTTCTGCTCTCCAACCTGCGTGAAGCCGGTGCGCCAATCAAGCGGATTGAAAACCAGTCCTCCGGGGTCATTCCGGTGATGAAGATGCTGGAAGATGCCTTCTCTTACGCTAATCAGCTCGGCGCGCGTCAGGGTGCAGGCGCGGTTTATCTGCATGCGCATCACCCGGACATTCTGCGTTTCCTCGACACCAAACGCGAAAACGCCGATGAAAAAACCCGCATCAAAACGCTGTCGCTGGGCGTGGTTATCCCGGACATCACCTTCCGGCTGGCGAAAGAAAACGCGCAAATGGCGCTGTTCTCACCGTACGACGTAGAGCGCCTGTACGGGAAAGCGTTTGGCGATATCGCCGTCAGCGAGATGTATGACACGCTGGTCGCCGACGCACGGGTACGCAAAAGCTGGATTTCGGCCCGTGACTTCTTCCAGACGCTTGCCGAAATTCAGTTCGAATCCGGCTATCCGTACATCATGTATGAAGACACGGTCAACCGTGCCAACCCCATCGCCGGGCGTATCAACATGAGCAACCTGTGTTCTGAGATTTTGCAGGTCAACAGCGCGTCCACTTACGATGAGAATCTTGATTATGCCGACACCGGGCGCGATATCTCCTGCAATCTGGGGTCGCTGAATATTGCCCACACCATGGATTCACCCGACTTTGGTCGCACCGTTGAAACGGCAGTACGCGGCCTGACGGCAGTCTCCGACATGAGCCACATCCGTTCTGTGCCATCAATCGAAGCGGGCAACGCCGCCTCTCACGCCATTGGCCTCGGGCAGATGAATCTGCACGGTTATTTGGCCCGCGAGGGGATCGCCTATGGCAGCGAAGAGGGGCTGGATTTCACCAATTTCTATTTTTACACCATCACCTGGCATGCGCTGCATACCTCGATGATGCTGGCGCGCGAACGCGGTCAGCGCTTTGCCGGGTTTGAGCAGTCACGCTACGCCAGCGGTGAGTTTTTCGACCAGTACCTGGAAGGCGACTGGCAGCCAAAAACCGGGAAAGTCCGTGCGCTTTTTGCCCGCGCTGGCATCACCCTGCCCGACCGCGCAATGTGGCGGCAGTTGCGTGATGACGTGATGCGCTATGGCATTTATAACCAGAATCTGCAGGCGGTACCGCCGACCGGGTCTATCTCGTACATCAACCACGCCACTTCCAGCATTCATCCGATTGTCTCGAAGGTGGAAATTCGCAAGGAAGGCAAAACCGGGCGCGTGTATTATCCGGCGCCGTTTATGACCAACGACAACCTGGCGCTGTATCAGGATGCGTATGAAATCGGACCGGAGAAAATCATCGATACCTATGCCGAAGCGACGCGCCATGTCGATCAGGGGCTGTCGCTGACGCTGTTCTTCCCCGATACCGCCACAACGCGTGATATCAACAAAGCGCAGATCTACGCGTGGAAGAAAGGGATCAAGACGCTGTATTACATTCGCCTGCGCCAGCTGGCGCTGGAAGGCACTGAAATTGAAGGCTGCGTGTCCTGCGCGCTGTAAGGAGAGAAGGATGAACCGTTTATCACGCGTCAGCGCCATCAACTGGAACAAAATCCAGGATGATAAGGATCTTGAGGTCTGGAGCCGCCTGACCAGCAACTTCTGGCTGCCGGAAAAAGTACCGCTGTCGAACGATATCCCGGCCTGGCAGACACTCACCCCCGCGGAGCAGCAACTGACTATCCGCGTGTTTACCGGCCTGACGCTGCTCGATACCATTCAGAATATGGTGGGCGCGCCGTCGCTGATGCCCGATTCGCTGACGCCACACGAAGAGGCGGTGCTGTCGAACATCAGCTTTATGGAGGCGGTGCACGCCCGTTCTTACAGTTCGATTTTCTCGACGTTGTGCCAGACCCGGGACGTCGACGCCGCTTATGCCTGGAGTGAAGACAACGCGCCGCTGCAACGTAAGGCGCAGTTAATCCTCAACTATTATGCCGCCGATGAACCGCTGAAAAAGAAAATCGCCAGCGTGTTTCTCGAATCGTTCCTCTTCTATTCCGGTTTCTGGCTACCGATGTATTTCTCCAGCCGTGGCAAGCTGACCAACACCGCGGATCTTATCCGGCTGATCATCCGCGATGAAGCCGTTCACGGTTACTACATCGGTTATAAGTATCAGAAAGGGCTGGAGAAAGTGAGCGCCGGAAAACGCGAAGCACTTAAGCATTTTGCGCTGGAACTGCTGATGGATCTGTATGACAACGAGATTGCCTACACCGAAGAACTGTACGCCGGCAGTGGCTGGGAAGAAGACGTTAAAGCGTTCCTTTGCTACAACGCCAATAAAGCGCTGATGAATCTTGGTTACGAGGCGCTTTTCCCGCCAGAAATGGCGGCGGTGAATCCGGCGATCCTCGCCGCGCTGTCACCGAATGCGGACGAAAACCATGACTTCTTTTCCGGCTCAGGATCATCGTATGTAATGGGTAAAGCCGTCGACACCGAAGACGAAGACTGGGATTTCTGATAATAATATTCGGGGAAACTATTTACGGTACTTTACCGAAATATTTCCCCTTTCCAGCCTTTTTTTCCACACAAATATTTACCACCGACTACACTGTCATCGGACCTTCATATTCGACTGAATCATCACGATCCAGCCGAAATTGTGCTGGGTGACATCAAATTTTTGACAAAAATTCAATTCCCGCTCAGCCCTTATCTCATGGGAAACTCCGGCAAATCTCGCCCATTCAATGCCATGCCATTCTCCCATCAAGGGTTGTCTCAGATTCTGAGTATGTTAGGGTATTGCCAGACAATTATTTTTAATCGGGTAATTTATAGCGCAAATAAATAACAGGAAATCTCTTATTGCATGGCAATTAAATTAGAAATCAAAAATCTCTATAAAATATTTGGCGAGCATCCGCAGCGGGCTTTCAAATATATCGAAAAAGGACTTTCGAAAGAACAAATTCTGGAAAAAACGGGACTATCGCTTGGCGTTAAAGACGCCAGTCTGGCCATTGAAGAAGGCGAGATATTTGTCATCATGGGATTATCCGGCTCCGGTAAATCGACCATGGTACGCCTTCTCAATCGCCTGATTGAACCCACCCGCGGACAGGTGCTGATTGACGGCGTGGATATTGCAAAAATATCAGACGCCGAACTCCGTGAGGTTCGCAGAAAGAAAATTGCGATGGTATTCCAGTCATTCGCCCTAATGCCGCATATGACCGTAGTAGATAATACTGCGTTCGGTATGGAGCTTGCCGGAATATCGCCACAGGAGCGTCAGGAAAAAGCCCTTGATGCATTGCGCCAGGTTGGGCTGGAGAATTATGCCCATGCTTATCCGGACGAATTATCCGGCGGGATGCGGCAGCGTGTTGGGCTGGCCCGCGCATTAGCCATCAATCCTGATATCTTATTAATGGATGAAGCTTTCTCGGCGCTCGATCCCTTAATTCGAACTGAAATGCAGGATGAGCTGGTGAAATTGCAGGCCAAACACCAGCGTACCGTTGTCTTTATATCGCACGACCTCGATGAAGCGATGAGAATTGGTGACCGTATTGCCATTATGCAAAATGGCGAAGTGGTTCAGGTCGGTACGCCGGATGAAATTCTGAATAACCCGGCTAACGATTATGTCCGCACCTTCTTCCGCGGTGTGGATATTAGCCATGTATTCAGCGCCAAAGATATTGCCCGCCGGTCGCCGAACGGATTGCTTCGTCGTACACCTGGTTTCGGCCCGCGCTCAGCGCTGAAATTGCTACAGGATGAAGACCGTGAATTCGGCTATGTCATCGAACGTGGCAATAAATTTCTCGGCGTTGTCTCTATTGATTCCCTGAAAGCCGCGCTGACCGCAGGTCAGAACATTGACGCCGCATTGATTGACGCACCGTTAGCCGTCGATGCCCAGACACCGCTCAGCGAGTTGCTCTCCCACGTCGGTCAGGCGCCCTGCGCAGTGCCGGTGGTGGACGAAGAACAACAGTACGTTGGCATCATTTCAAAACGCATGCTGCTACAGGCTTTAGATCGCGAGGGGGCAAACAATGGCTGATCAAAATAATCCATGGGATGCCGCACCGGCAACGGACAATGCGACCGCATCGGCAGATGCCTGGGGGAGCGGCGCTTCAACACCAGCACCGACTGACGGCGGTGGCGCCGACTGGCTGAACAGCGCGCCTGCACCGCAACCGGAGCATTTTACTTTTATGGATCCTTTCCATAAAACGCTGATCCCGCTCGACAACTGGGTGACGCACGGCATTGACTGGGTGGTGATGCATTTCCGTCCGGTGTTCCAGGGCATTCGCGTGCCGGTGGATTACATTCTGAGCACCTTCCAGCAACTGCTGATGGGAATGCCTGCCCCGGTCGCCATCATTCTTTTCGCACTGATTGCCTGGCAGATCTCAAGCTTCGGTATGGGGATCGCGACGCTGGTATCGCTGATTGCCATCGGCGCCATTGGTGCCTGGTCGCAGGCGATGGTAACGCTGGCACTGGTGCTCACCGCGCTGTTTTTCTGCATGATCATTGGCCTGCCGCTCGGGATCTGGCTGGCGCGCAGCCCACGCGCATCAAAAGTCATTCGTCCGTTGCTGGATGCCATGCAAACCACACCGGCGTTCGTCTACCTGGTACCGATCGTAATGTTATTCGGTATCGGCAACGTGCCGGGCGTCGTGGTGACGATTATCTTCGCCCTGCCGCCGATTGTCCGTCTGACCATTCTGGGGATTAACCAGGTGCCTGCGGATCTGATTGAAGCGTCGCGCTCGTTTGGCGCAAGCCCACGTCAGATGCTGTTCAAAGTGCAGTTGCCACTGGCGATGCCGACCATCATGGCCGGGGTGAACCAGACGCTGATGCTGGCGCTGTCGATGGTGGTGATCGCCTCGATGATCGCCGTTGGCGGTCTCGGCCAGATGGTTCTGCGCGGCATTGGCCGTCTCGACATGGGTCTGGCGACTGTCGGTGGCGTGGGGATTGTCATTCTCGCCATTATTCTCGACCGCCTGACCCAGGCAATGGGTCGCGACGCCCGCAGTCGCGGCAATCGTCGCTGGTACTCTACCGGCCCCATTGGGTTGATTACACGCCCTTTCACTAAATAACGAATAAGGAACAACGATGCGACATCGCGTACTTTTTGCCACAGCGTTTGCCACCCTTGTATCCACCAGCACATTTGCTGCCGATCTGCCTGGCAAAGGCATTACCGTTTTACCGGTACAAAGCACCATCACGGAAGAAACCTTCCAGACGCTGCTGGTCAGCCGCGCACTGGAAAAACTGGGGTATACCGTCAGCAAACCGAGCGAAGTGGATTACAACGTCGGCTATACCTCCATCGCTTCCGGCGATGCTACTTTTACCGCCGTCAACTGGCAGCCGCTGCATGATGACATGTACGCCGCCGCAGGCGGTGACAAGAAGTTCTATCGTGAAGGTGTGTTTGTGACTGGCGCAGCGCAGGGTTACCTGATCGACAAAAAAACCGCCGAGCAGTACCACATCAAAAGCATCGATCAACTGAAAGATCCGAAGATCGCCAGACTGTTTGATACCAATGGCGATGGCAAAGCGGATCTGACCGGTTGTACGCCGGGCTGGGGTTGCGAAGCGGTGATTAACCATCAGATTGGCGCGTACGACCTGAGCAAAACCGTCGAGCATAATCAGGGGAACTACGCGGCGATGATGGCCGATACCATCACCCGCTTTAAAGAAGGCAAACCGGTGCTGTATTACACCTGGACGCCGTACTGGGTGAGTGATGTGCTGAAACCGGGTAAAGATGTGGTCTGGCTGCAGGTCCCGTTCTCTTCGATGCCTGGCGAGCAGAAAGACATCGATACCAAACTGCCGAACGGCGCGAACTACGGCTTCCCGGTGAATACCATGCATATTGTCGCTAACAAAGCCTGGGCAGAGAAAAACCCGGCGGCGGCGAAGCTGTTCGCGGTGATGAAACTGCCGATTGCGGATATCAACGCCCAGAACGCCATGATGCATCAGGGCAAAGCCTCCGAAGCAGACATTCAGGGTCATGTTGATGGCTGGATCAAAGCCCACCAGCAGCAATTTGACGGCTGGGTGAAAGAAGCGCTGGCTGCGCAGAAATAACATAAAAAGCCCCGGGCGCTGAAGTGAAGCCCGGGGCTTTTTTAACCTTTAACGGCGTCCCGCCAACCGTGCTTGCATCATGTTATTGGCAGCTTCAGATTCACTGATAGCACTACCTACAGACGATGAAGAAACACTCGACGAACTCCTGCTGACAGCCTGCAAACCACGTTGTGCCAGGAACTCTCTCTGGGCCGCTTGCATGATATCCGTTTGGGTGTGGAACATATCCTCAAAAGCAACTGTCGCATCCGTCGGGGTATTCACGAATTCAAAACTGAGCGACTTATAGGCCGCAGGTCCAATTCTGGTTTCCGCGATATTCGCGGCGTTTGACGGCCTGAAAGCCGCATTCGCTCTTACCAATTCGAGATCGCTGGTCACTACACGCATAATTCTTCGCTGTCCACCACGTCCCGCCGCTGCCGCTAGCGCATAGTGGTTCGCATTTTCCCAGGTATTGGTGACAAAGAAGCAGAATCCCTTCGGTCCTTCACTCATTAGCCCGGCAGCCCCTTCAATGTTCGTGCCATGAAAGCCAATAAAGGTGGACTGAACAGCACGAGAAGGTCCGGCGACAGAGGTAAGCGCTTCATTAGTCGCTTCAATCGTTTCCCCGGTGATTTCTGCTGTTTCATTGAAAATTTCCGCTATAGAACCACTTGCGTTAAATGAAACTCCCTGAACCCGCTGTGCGGCCTGTGAAACACTTCTCCTGCAACTCATAATTTTCGTACCGATGGATTCCGCGATGCCCGCAGTAGCAGCAACACCCATACCTATCGCAGCCCATTTCAGTTTGCGCGACGCTTCAGGGTTTTTACTTTTCACCACTCTGGCAGATACCCCGGTCGCCACACTTGCCGCCGTTGTCACGCCGGTTTCGACCGTCCCTGCCGTCGCCACTGTTGCTGCTGTTCCCTCTGACATCGCCACCTTCAGGCCCACGCGGATACCAAAAGCAATCGCACGAATAATCAGGGTAATAATCCCGTGGCCGCTGGGGTCGGTATGGTTAATCGGATCACCCTCACAGTAGGCATAAGGATTGATGCCACCCTCACCAAACGGGCTGGCATTATCCGCGCAGGTGAAGCGGCGCAATACCGGACTGTAGGCACGATAGCCATTGCCGAGGTGGGTGACGCCAGAGAGAGGATCGGCGCGTTCGCCGTTAAAGCCCGGCAGAGAGGCCGACAACCCGTTGCGTTGCGCAGTCGCGCCAAACGGCGACCAGCCGAAGGTCGAATGGCTGCCGTTGGCGACGGACATAAAGGGACTGCCATGAAGGTCATTCCCGGTCAGTTGTAATGTCATAAAAGTTACTCCAGTCTGGTGAGATGAGACGGGAGTGTGGCATTTCAGCAATACCAGGATTGCGCCTTAAAAAAACAGAGCCAGGCAAAATAAAGGCAAATGGCACTTTCCGACACCTGATGCGCTCCTCATTTTTCTCTCTTTGGTTATCATGATGCTATCGCTTAATTCCTTACCTGATGAATATTGATGACTAAACATCCTTCCGGACTTAGCCCGGCGCTGATCGCCCTGATGTCAGTGGCGACCGGGCTGGCCGTCGCCAGCAACTATTACGCACAACCTTTACTCGACACCATCGCTCGCGCCTTTTCGCTTTCCGCCGGTCAGGCGGGTTTTATCGTCACTGCCGCACAACTCGGTTACGCCGCCGGACTGCTGTTTCTGGTGCCGCTGGGAGACATGTTCGAGCGCCGCGGGCTTATCGTCACTATGACGCTGCTGGCGGCGGGCGGGATGCTGATCACCGCCAGCAGCCAGTCGCTGACGCTGATGATTATCGGCACGGCGCTGACCGGGCTGTTTTCCGTGGTAGCACAGATTCTGGTGCCGCTGGCGGCCACACTCGCCACGCCGGATAAACGCGGCAAAGTCGTAGGTACGATCATGAGCGGCCTGCTGCTTGGGATCCTGCTGGCGCGCACCGTCGCGGGTCTGCTCGCCAGTCTCGGCGGCTGGCGCACCGTCTATTGGGTCGCGAGCGCATTGATGGTACTGATGGCGCTGGCGCTGTGGCGCGGATTGCCGAAAATTAAGCAGGAAAATCACCTCAACTACCCGCAGTTGCTGGGGTCGATTTTCCACCTGTTTGCCGGGGAAAAATTGCTACGCACTCGCGCCCTGCTCGGCTGTCTGACCTTCGCCAATTTCAGCATCCTGTGGACCTCGATGGCCTTCCTGCTGGCGGGGGCGCCGTTTCATTTTTCCGAAGGCGTGATCGGTCTGTTTGGTCTCGCTGGCGCAGCGGGCGCGCTGGGCGCACGTCCGGCTGGCGGGCTGGCGGACAAAGGCAAGTCTCACCTCACTACCACCATCGGCCTGATACTGCTGTTGTTGTCGTGGATCGCCATCTGGTTTGGTCATGTTTCCGTGCTGGCGCTGATTATCGGGATCCTGATCCTCGACCTCACCGTTCAGGGAGTGCATATCACTAACCAGACGGTGATTTACCGCATTAAACCCGAGGCGCGCAACCGTCTGACCGCGGGTTACATGACCAGCTACTTTATTGGCGGTGCGGCGGGGTCGCTGATTTCCGCATCGGCCTGGCAACATGCGGGATGGACCGGGGTGTGCCTCGCTGGCGCTGTCGTCGCCGCGCTGAATTTGCTGGTCTGGTGGCGCGGCTTTCACCGTATGGCTGCCGAATCCTAAGTAAAATTCACCCATCTCATACCTATACCAGACTGCGGGGTGTTAAGCCGCCCTTCAGTCTGTTAAGGTGTAACGACTTATTAACCCGGGTGATTTTTTCTCCCGTTATTTATTCGTCATTCAATTAAAAGCAATATGGAAACCCCTGCTGAAGTGACGGGTGTACCGTCGCCAGGTCCGTCAACGCTGTTCGAAGGCGTGAAAGACAGTTTACCGATTGTCATTAGCTACATTCCCGTCGCGTTTGCCTTTGGACTGAATGCCACGAAACTCGGATTTACGCCGCTCGAAAGCGTCTTCTTCTCCTGCATTATTTACGCGGGCGCCAGCCAGTTCGTGATCACCGCGATGCTGGCTGCCGGCAGTTCATTGTGGGTGGCGGCGCTGACCGTGATGGCGATGGATGTGCGCCATGTGCTGTATGGCCCCTCGTTGCGCAGTCGCATCACAGCGCAGATGCGAAAACCCAAAACCGCGCTGTGGGCTTTCGGGCTGACAGATGAAGTGTTTGCCGCCGCCACTGCCAAACTGGTACGCGACAACCGCGGCTGGAGCGAAAACTGGATGATCGGCATCGCCTTTTGCTCCTGGGCGTCCTGGGTACTCGGCACGGTAATGGGCGCATATTCCGGCAGCGGCCTGCTGGAGGGGTTCCCGGCAGTGGAAGCGGCGCTCGGTTTTATGCTGCCTGCGCTGTTCCTGAGTTTTTTGTTGGCGTCATTCCAGCGTAAGCAGTCGCTGTGCGTCACCGCATCGCTCGTCGGCGCGCTGGCTGGCGTAACGCTGTTTTCGATTCCCGCCGCGATCCTCGCCGGTATCGTCTGCGGCTGTCTGACCGCGCTGACGCAGTCCATCCTGCGGGGAGAACTCAATGAGCACTGAGGTCCTGTTCCTTGGCCTGCTGGTGGGGTGCGCTAACTATCTCTTCCGTTATCTGCCGTTACGCCTGCGGGCCGGGCACCATCGTCCGTCACGCCGGGGAGCGGTTGGCGTATTGCTCGACACTATCGGCATCGCCTCGATTTGCGCGTTGCTGGTGGTGTCTACTGCGCCGGAAGTGATGGCGGATGCCCGCCGCCTGTTACCGACCCTGCTTGGTTTTGCTGTGCTGGGCGTCAGTTTCTGGAAAACGCGCAGCATTATTTTCCCTGTGCTGCTGAGCGCACTGGCCTATGGGCTGGCATGGAAATATTTATTCCTTTTATAGACTTGAATAATCAATTTCGCACAAATAATTCATTTACTTTATTTGTCACTATCGTTACTATATCGGCTGCAATTAATGAGGTTATACCCAAATGGATAGTTCGTTCACGCCCATTGAACAAATGCTAAAATTCCGCGCCAGCCGTCATGAAGATTTTCCCTATCAGGAGATCCTCCTTACCCGTTTAAGCATGCATATGCAGGGAAAACTGCTGGAAAACCGTAATAAAATGCTGAAAGCTCAGGGGATTAACGAGACGTTGTTTATGGCGCTGATTACGCTTGAGTCTCAGGAAAACCACAGTATTCAGCCGTCTGAGCTGAGCTGTGCGCTGGGCTCTTCACGTACCAACGCTACCCGTATCGCTGATGAACTGGAAAAACGTGGCTGGATCGAGCGTCGCGAAAGTGACAATGATCGCCGCTGCCTGCACCTGCAGCTGACCGAAAAAGGTCACCAGTTCCTGCGCGAGGTTCTGCCTCCGCAACACCACTGCCTGCATCAACTCTGGTCCTCTCTGACAACTGCAGAGAAAGACCAGCTTGAGCACATCACCCGTAAGTTACTGACTCGTCTTGACCAAATGGATGAAGATGGCGCCGTTTTAGAGGCCCTTCGTTAAGCCAGGGATCGCTCACCTATCCTGATTCAAAAAAAGAAACCGTCAGGCCAGCAGGTCTCAACTGCTGGCCTTTCTGATAAACAGGTCGGCCCAGCCGATGTGAAATAAGAAGATCGTGGAGATACACAATGAGCGCGAATGCGGAGATGCAAACCCCGCAGCAACCTGCCAGTAAGAAAGGTAAACGTAAACGTGCCCTTCTGCTGCTGACTTTGCTCTTTATTATTATTGCCGTGGCCTATGGCATTTATTGGTTCCTGGTCCTTCGCCACTATGAAGAAACTGACGATGCCTACGTGGCGGGAAATCAGGTTCAGATTATGGCGCAGGTGTCTGGCAGCGTGACGAAAGTCTGGGCTGACAACACCGATTTTGTACAGAAAGGCGACGTGCTGGTCAGCCTGGATCCCACCGACGCGCAGCAGGCTTATGAAAAAGCCAAAACGCAGCTGGCTTCCAGCGTTCGCCAGACCCGCCAGTTGATGATCAACAGCAAGCAGTTGCAGGCGAACATCGACGTCAAAAAAACCGCACTGTCTCAGGCGCAGACCGACCTTAACCGTCGTATTCCGCTCGGCAGCGCTAATCTGATTGGTCGTGAAGAGCTGCAACACGCCCGTGATGCCGTCGCCAGTGCGCAGGCTGAACTGGACGTGGCAATCCAACAGTACAATGCCAATCAGGCGATGGTGCTGGCCACCAGACTGGAAGAACAGCCTGCTGTTCAGCAAGCTGCAACCGACGTGCGTAACGCATGGCTGGCCCTGCAGCGTACGAAGATTGTCAGCCCGATGACCGGTTACGTCTCCCGTCGCTCGGTGCAGCCTGGCGCGCAGATTAGCCCGACCACGCCGCTGATGGCGGTGGTTCCGGCGAACAACCTGTGGGTCGATGCCAACTTTAAAGAGACGCAGCTGGCGCATATGCGCATTGGTCAGCCTGTCACGGTTATCAGTGATATTTACGGCGATGACGTGAAATACACCGGTAAAGTGGTGGGTCTGGACATGGGTACCGGCAGCGCGTTCTCCCTGCTCCCGGCGCAAAACGCCACCGGTAACTGGATCAAAGTGGTTCAGCGTCTGCCGGTGCGTGTTGAGCTGGATGCGAAGCAGCTCGCCGATCACCCGCTGCGTATTGGTCTGTCAACGCTGGTGGAAGTGGATACCTCCAACCGCGACGGCCAGATGCTGGCAAGCCAGGTGCGTACCGACCCGGCCTATGAAAGTGATGCCCGTGAAATCAGCCTCGATCCGGTGAATAAAGAGATCAACGACATCGTCCAGGCGAACGCTAACTAATCCGGGGTGAGTGTAATGCAACAGCAAAAACCGCTGGAGGGGGCGCAGCTGGTCATTATGACCATTGCGTTGTCTCTTGCGACTTTCATGCAGGTGCTGGACTCCACCATTGCTAACGTGGCGATCCCTACCATCGCCGGTAACCTTGGCTCGTCGCTGAGCCAGGGGACCTGGGTTATCACCTCTTTCGGGGTGGCGAACGCGATCTCCATTCCGATTACCGGCTGGCTGGCGAAGCGCGTCGGCGAAGTGAAACTGTTTTTGTGGTCCACTGTCGCCTTCGTCATCGCCTCCTGGGCCTGTGGCATGTCAAACAGCCTGACGATGCTGATTTTCTTCCGCGTCATTCAGGGTGTTGTCGCCGGGCCATTGATCCCGCTGTCGCAGAGTTTGCTGTTAAGTAACTATCCGCCCGCCAAACGTTCCATCGCGCTGGCGTTGTGGTCAATGACTGTTATCGTGGCGCCTATCTGCGGCCCGATCCTCGGCGGTTACATCAGCGACAACTATCACTGGGGCTGGATCTTCTTCATCAACGTGCCAATTGGTCTGGTCGTGGTGCTGATGACCCTGCAAACCCTGCGCGGTCGCGAAACCCGCACAGAACAGCGGCGGATTGACGGGATTGGTCTGGCGCTGCTGGTGGTGGGTATCGGCAGCCTGCAAATCATGCTCGACCGTGGTAAAGAGCTGGACTGGTTTAACTCCACTGAAGTGGTGACGCTGACCATTGTGGCGGTCGTGGCGATAAGCTTCCTGGTGGTCTGGGAACTGACAGACGACAACCCGATCGTTGATTTGTCGCTGTTTAAGTCGCGAAACTTTACTATCGGCTGCCTGTGTATCAGCCTCGCCTATATGCTCTACTTTGGCGCTATCGTTCTGCTGCCGCAGCTGTTGCAGGAGGTGTATGGCTATACCGCCACCTGGGCAGGGCTGGCGTCCGCGCCGGTCGGGGTGATCCCGGTACTGCTGTCGCCGATTATCGGGCGTTTCGCCCATAAACTCGACATGCGACGGCTGGTGACCTTCAGCTTCATTATGTATGCCGTGTGCTTCTACTGGCGCGCATACACTTTTGAACCGGGCATGGATTTTGGCGCCTCCGCGTGGCCGCAGTTTATTCAGGGCTTCGCCGTGGCCTGCTTCTTTATGCCGCTGACCACCATCACGTTGTCGGGTCTGCCGCCGGAACGTCTGGCGGCGGCGTCGAGTCTGTCGAACTTTACCCGTACGCTGGCGGGCTCGATCGGCACGTCGATCACTACCACTATGTGGACGAACCGTGAAGCGATGCATCACGCACAACTGACGGAGTCAGTGACCCCGTTCAACCCGAACGCGCAGCAGACGTATGATCAGCTACAGGGAATGGGGATGACGCAACAACAGGCTTCCGGCTGGATAGCGCAGCAGATAACCGATCAGGGTCTGATCATCTCGGCTAACGAGATTTTCTGGATCTCCGCCGGGATCTTCCTCGTGCTGCTGGGTCTGGTATGGTTTGCCCGACCGCCGTTTGGTGCAGGTGGTGGCGGAGGTGGTGCGCACTAACAAAAAAGCCAGTTCATATTGAACTGGCTTTTTTTTGCTGCGGGAAACGAGACTAGATGTGCAGTTCCTGCAGTTTCTCTTTCGGCAGCGCCAGCTCTGCGTTGCTGTTAACGCGAACGCCGCGCTCGATGATGTGACGGGCGATGTCCTGCGCTTCATCCAGCGAGTGCATGGTGTAGCTGCCGCACTGATACACGTTCAGTTCCGGGATCTGGTTCTGATCTTTGACTTTCAGCACATCGGCCATCGCCGCTTTCCAGGCATCGGCAACGCGCTGCTCATCCGGCGTGCCAATCAGACTCATGTAAAAACCGGTGCGGCAGCCCATCGGGGAGATATCAATGATTTCAACGCCGTTACCGTTGAGATGATCACGCATGAAACCGGCGAACAGGTGCTCCAGGGTGTGGATCCCTTTTTCCGGCATCACTTCTTTGTTCGGGATGCAAAAGCGCAGGTCGAAGACGGTGATGTCATCGCCATGTGGGGTGTGCATATTCTTTGCGACGCGGACTGCAGGTGCTTCCATTCGGGTATGGTCGACAGTGAAACTATCTAGTAATGGCATTCGTCACCTCCGACAGTGATTTTTTTTAAAATAAAATGAACTCTTTCTGGTGGAGCTAGTCTGAGTATATGAAAGACGCGCATTTGTTATCATCATCCCTGTATTCAGAGATGAAAGTTTGGCCACAGTGATGTGGCCTTTTTCTTTTCTGTCACGCGTGTCGCGCAACCAGTGCTGAGAATGGCTCGCTGTCCGCCGCTTCCGCCTCACGCTGGCGCTGCAGTGATGCACTGCGCTCCGCGTCAAAATCGGCTTCCGTCAGGATTTCCAGCGGCTCTTCACGCAACAGATTGCGATACGCATCTCCCAGTGCCCTTCCCGTTCCACCAATGCCTTCATCAATCATAGAACGCAGAATGCGTGCTGAGAAAGTTAATTCCGGATTATCAAAGCTGGCAACCAGTTCATCGCACACGTTCTGGTAGGCATTTCCGCCGTCGATACCGTCCAGCGTCTGCGCCACGCGCTTGAGATCACGGAACAGATCTTTACCCACCTTCGGCAGCGGGAATTGTGCGGTTTCGCAGCCAATACCTAACGTCAGCCCCGGTTTGCGGCCTTCGAGGATCACCCGGTTCCAGTTAGTGCGGGTGCACAGCAGCTCGTCGCTGCTCATTTCTGGCGCATCCGCCAGCACGCACCAGACCATGAACAGGTCGAGGAAACGCACCTGCTGCTCATCAACGCCAATTGGCGAGAACGGGTTGATGTCTAACGAACGCACTTCGATATATTCGATACCACCGCGCAGCAACGCATCTGACGGCGTTTCACCGCTGCGGGTCACGCGTTTCGGGCGGATTGGCGCATACAGCTCGTTTTCAATCTGCAGGATATTGCTGTTGATTTGCAGATACTTACCGTCTTTCTGCAGGCCAATTTTCGCGTACTCTTCCGACGGGGTTTTGATCGCGCGCTTCAATCCTGCCACATAGTCGTGGAGATCGTTAAACGTAATTCCGAGATTGCTTTGCGATTTATTGGTATAGCCGAGATCGCTCAGGCGCAACGAAGTCGCATAAGGCAGGTAATACATGCCGCAGTCAGTTTTCTCAAACGGCAGCGTTGTTGGCTTACCCTGCAGGAACGAGGCGCAGATCGCTGGTGACGCGCCAAACAGGTAAGGGATCACCCAGCCAAAACGGTAATAGTTGCGGATCAGGCGGAAATAGCCTGCCGAAATCGCCTCTTTGCCGCTGTCGATATCATCAACACCACACTTCGCTTTCCAGAAGGCCATCGGCAACGAGAAATTGTAATGGACGCCGGAAATGGTTTGCATCAGCGCGCCATAACGGTTTTTCAGTCCTTCACGATAGAGCGTTTTCAGCCGCCCCATATTCGAGGTGCCGTACTGCGCCAGTTCGATATCCTGACCGGGTGCGATGTAACAGGGCATACTCAGCGGCCACATCCGCTCTTCACCCAGATGACGCGCAGTGTAACGATGCACGTCACGCATAAAGGTCAGCATATGGTCGATGTCGCCATCCACTGGGGTAATAAACTCCAGCAGAGCTTCGGCGAAATCGGTGGTAATCCATTTATGCGTTAACGCCGAGCCTAACGCTTCCGGGTGTCCGGTAGTCGCCAGCGTGCCGTCTGCATTCACACGCAGCGTTTCGCGCTCAAGACCACGCTGGATCCCTTTTAACGCCTGAGGATGCTTTTCCAGCCAGGCCAGCGCCTGTGATACGTCCGGGATCAAATTGACCTCCCGCCTGTCAAAATCGTTTTATTAAGCATAATTGTAATGGTGGACGATTAAAGGTCACCAAAAAAGCAATTAGTGCCACCACATCATCCCCTGGAGTGTCGCCGCTGCAACGACGACATAGCGCAACGCTTTTCCAAGGCATAAAAAAAAGAGTACCGGCCCCCAGGGAATGCGCATCCATCCCGCCAGCAGGCACAGTAAATCGCCCATAACGGGCATCCAGCTCAACAGCAACGCGACCGCGCCGTAGCGCTTTAACCATCCCATTGCTTTTTCCTGCCACCGCGACGACTTACGCAACGGAAACAGGCGACCAAGAATAACGTTAGTTGCCCCTCCTGCGCTATTACCTATTGTTGCTATTAACACAAGAAGCCAGGGTTTACTGGCACCGGCAAGCAACAGTGCGACCAGCACCGCTTCAGAGTTGCCGGGCAGCAAGGTTGCACTGAGAAAACTGCTGGCAAACAGTGAAAGGAGCGACAGGCCATCACTCACAATAGCCGGACATCCACAACGTCCATGCCTGCGCTTGCTGCGGCCTGTAAGCCGAAATCCGCATCTTCAAACACGATGCATTTTGCAGGTTCGACGCCCATACGCTCAGCGCAAAGCAGGAAAGTATCAGGGGCAGGTTTGTGATGCCGGACGTGATCGGCGGCAACGACGGCAGAAAAATAGTGGCGTAATCCCAGATGCGCCAGCAACGCCTCGGCTACCGCGCTTTCGCTGCCGGTGCCGACCGACATCGGGCGACGGCCATGCCACGCTTTAACAACGTCAATCAGCGGTAAGGGTTGTACCGAATCCAGCAGCATGATTTTAACCGCGTCTGTTTTCTCGCGGGCCAGCGCGTGAGGATCGAGATCAGCCTGATTCAGAGCGATAATGGCCTCTGCGATACGCCAGGTCGGCGAACCGTTCAGCGCAATGATGGACTGTTCGTCAAAGCGAATTCCGTAACGGCCCAGCACCTCATGCCACGCTTTCCGATGGGTGGGTTCAGTGTCCAGGATCGTGCCGTCCATGTCGAAAATCAGCCCTGCATAACGTTCGTACATTGCGCCCTCACAAACCGAATATCAAAACGTTACTTTATCGCAAAAGGCGTTTTTTGTCGCCACCGGATAGCGATACGATAAAGGCACCTTACGGTGCCTTTAGGGAAGTTATGCCTGATTTAACGGATCCGCAGGTCATTTTCAACAACGCGTACGCCAGGCACTTTACGCGCCACATCCACCGCCCGTTTCGCATCAGCTTCAGAATTCACAAAGCCGCTCAGTTGTACACGCCCTTTGAATGTCTCAACGCTGATTTGGCTGGATTTTATCGCTTTGTCGCCGAATAGCGCGGATTTCACTTTAGTGGTCACGACGGTATCGTCAATGTAGCCGCCGGTGCTTTCCTTTGTAGAAGAGCCTGCGCAGCCGGACAGGGATAGTGCAACCAGTGCCGCAACGCCAAATGCAGCCAGTGCTTTGAAACCTTTCATGGAATACTCTCCTTGCAATCTAAACACATTGATAACATGTATAAATTAGCCGGAACGGAGAAAGTTGCCAATATGAAACAGCACAGTCGGGAAAGAAGGAAGTAGCGAAGAGAAAGATGGTGCATCCGGGTATTTCGCAGACCATGCAACAACGATATCGCTGTTATCCTGGAGAAGATGGTGCATCCGGGAGGATTCGAACCTCCGACCGCTCGGTTCGTAGCCGAGTACTCTATCCAGCTGAGCTACGGATGCATCGGAAAACATACTTTAAAATTCAGAGAAGATGGTGCATCCGAGAGGATGCACTCGGCTGCGCCTCGCCCTGCGGGCCGTTGCTTACGCAACGTTATCCTCTCTGGTGCTTGCGGGTATTCCGCAGACCATGAAACAACAGTATCGCTGTTATCCTGGAGAAGATGGTGCATCCGAGAGGATTCGAACCTCTGACCGCTCGGTTCGTAGCCGAGTACTCTATCCAGCTGAGCTACGGATGCATCGGAAAACATACTTTAAAATTCAGCGAAGATGGTGCATCCGAGAGGATGACTCGGCTGCGCCTCGCCCTGCGGGCCGTTGCTTACGCAACGTTATCCTCTCTGGTGCTTGCGGGTATTCCGCAGACCATGAAACAACAGTATCGCTGTTATCCTGGAGAAGATGGTGCATCCGAGAGGATTCGAACCTCTGACCGCTCGGTTCGTAGCCGAGTACTCTATCCAGCTGAGCTACGGATGCATCAGGAAACTGATTTTAATACGCTGATTCAGTATCACACTACGTTGCAACACTGAGTAAGATGGTGCATCCGGGAGGATTCGAACCTCCGACCGCTCGGTTCGTAGCCGAGTACTCTATCCAGCTGAGCTACGGATGCAAAATGGCGGTGAGGCGGGGATTCGAACCCCGGATGCAGCTTTTGACCGCATACTCCCTTAGCAGGGGAGCGCCTTCAGCCTCTCGGCCACCTCACCACACGCCTCTTACGAGTGCTTCGAAGAACTTATTTAAGCTCATCGTCGCTGCGTGGCGCACATATTACTTTCTGAGACTTATAAGTCAAACAATTTTTCCGAACCTTTCATCGTTTGCACACTTCACGCGCAATTAGCCTGCAAAAACGGCAAAAAGGGTGTTTTATCAACAGCCAACCAGCGTCAGCACAGCAATGTCGGCGCGGCGGAAGTGGAGTTAAATACGATGAAAAAGGAGGTAAATCGTGGGTTGCGTCTCACCACACAGTGAGACGCAAGAACCTTAGTAACTGGACTGCTGGGATTTTTCAGCCTGGATACGCTGGTAGATTTCTTCACGATGAACAGAGACTTCTTTAGGGGCGTTTACGCCGATACGTACCTGGTTACCCTTAACCCCTAAAACTGTCACAGTGACCTCATCTCCAATCATGAGGGTCTCACCAACTCGACGAGTCAGAATCAGCATTCTTTGCTCCTTGAAAGATTAAAAGAGTCGGGTCTCTCTGTATCCCGGCATTATCCATCATATAACGCCAAAAAGTAAGCGATGACAAACGCGCAAGCGCGTAAGCAGTCATGGCATCACATTCTGTTAAACGTAAGTTTAGCCGATATACACAATTTCAACCTGACTTTATCGTTATCGATACCGCATAGCAAGGCGCCGTAACCCCTGAGTTTTGGCGCCTGCAAGCGTTTATAGTTATTGCAGTTTTGTGCTCACCCAGTCTTTAACACTGGCCAGAGCTGCCGGGAGTGCAGCCGCGTCGGTACCACCGGCCTGAGCCATATCCGGACGTCCGCCCCCCTTCCCGCCTACCTGCTGAGCAACCATACCAATCAGTTCGCCTGCTTTGACACGGTCGGTAACATCTTTCGACACGCCCGCAATCAGAGAAACCTTACCCTCAGCCACTGTCGCCAGAACGATAATCGTGGAACCCAACTGATTTTTCAGGTCGTCGACCATCGTGCGCAGCATCTTAGGTTCAACGTCGGACAGCTCGCTAACCAGCAGCTTCACACCGTTGATATCGATGGCTTTGCTGGAGAGATTTGCACTCTCCTGCGCCGCAGCCTGATCCTTCATCTGCTGCAGCTCTTTTTCCAGCTGACGGGTGCGTTCCATGACAGTTCGTACTTTATCAGTCAGATTATGGCTGTCGCCCTTCAGCAGTTGTGCCACTTCATTCAGAAGATCGCTTTCTGCATGCAGGTTAGCCATGGCACCCTCACCGGTAACAGCCTCAATGCGTCGAACGCCTGCGGCAGTACCCGATTCGGAAGTGATACGGAAAAGACCGATATCACCGGTACGGCTGGCATGAGTCCCGCCGCACAATTCTGTAGAGAAATCGCCCATGCTCAGAACGCGCACACGTTCGTCATATTTCTCGCCAAACAGCGCCATCGCCCCTTTTGCTTTCGCCGCATCAAGATCCATGATATTGGTTTCGATCGGCAGGTTGCGACGGATCTGGGCGTTGACCAGATCTTCCACGCGGCGGATCTCTTCCGGCTTCATGGCTTCGAAATGGGAGAAGTCAAAGCGCAGCGCTTTGTCGTTGACCAGCGAGCCTTTCTGCGCAACATGCGTACCCAGCACTTCGCGCAGTGCGGCGTGCATCAGGTGGGTTGCGGAGTGATTCAGGCGGATCCGTGCGCGACGCGCTTCATCGACATCGGCCTGTACCGCATCACCCACTTTCAGCGAACCGGTTTCCAGCGTACCAAGATGACCGATTGCCTGGCCATACTTCTGCGTATCGCTGACGGTGAAGGTAAAGCCCGCGCCTTTCAACACGCCTTTATCACCCACCTGGCCGCCAGATTCTGCATAGAACGGGGTTTGATCCAGCACGACAACCGCGTTCTGACCCGCACTGACGCTATCCACGGCTTTGCCGTCGATAAACAGCGCCGTCACGTTGCCGTTCAGTTCCAGATGATCATAACCTTTGAATTCTGATGCTCCGTCAACGCGGATCATTGCGTTGTAGTCAGCGCCGAAACCGCTGGATTCGCGGGCACGGCGGCGCTGCGCTTCCATCGCGGCTTCAAAGCCTGCTTCGTCAACTTTGATATTGCGCTCGCGGCACACATCGGCGGTTAGATCTACCGGGAAACCGTAAGTGTCGTACAGGCGGAAAGCGGTTTCGCCGTCCAGCGTGTCGCTCTTCAGTTTTGCCAACTCTTCGTCGAGCAGCGCCAGTCCGCGTTCCAGCGTGCGGGCAAACTGCTCTTCTTCGGTTTTCAGCACCTGCTCAACCTGTGCCTGCTGGCGTTTCAGGTCTTCACCGGCTGAGCCCATGACCTCAATCAGTGGCGCAACCAGTTTGTAGAAGAAGGTGTCTTTCGCGCCCAGCATATTACCGTGACGAATGGCGCGACGAATGATACGGCGTAGCACGTAGCCACGGTTTTCATTCGACGGAATGACACCATCGGCAATCAGAAACGCACAGGAACGAATATGGTCAGCGATAACCCGCAGCGATTTATTGTTGAGATCGGTCGCACCCGTTACGCGAGCCACGGACTGGATCAGCTTGCTGAACAGATCGATTTCATAGTTTGAGTTCACATGCTGCAGCACAGCCGCAATACGCTCCAGCCCCATCCCGGTATCAACGGACGGTTTCGGCAGCGGTTCCATGGTGCCGTCGGCCTGACGGTTGAACTGCATGAAGACGATGTTCCAGATTTCAATGTAGCGATCGCCGTCTTCTTCCGGGCTACCCGGAGGTCCACCCCAGATATGGTCGCCGTGATCGAAGAAGATTTCGGTGCACGGACCGCACGGGCCGGTATCGCCCATCTGCCAGAAATTGTCTGAGGCAAACGGCGCGCCTTTGTTGTCGCCGATACGAATGATGCGCTCACGCGGAACGCCGACTTCGTTTGCCCAGATGTCAAAGGCTTCATCGTCGGTTTCGTAGACGGTCACCCACAGGCGATCTTTTGGCAGGTTGAACCAGTTTTCACCGGTTAACAGCTCCCATGCGTAATTGATGGCGTCGTGTTTGAAATAGTCGCCGAAGCTGAAGTTACCCAGCATTTCGAAGAAAGTGTGGTGACGTGCAGTGTAGCCGACGTTTTCCAGGTCGTTGTGTTTACCGCCCGCACGCACGCAACGCTGCGCGGTGGTCGCGCGGGAATAATTACGTTTGTCGAGACCAAGGAACACATCCTTGAACTGGTTCATCCCGGCGTTGGTAAACAGCAGGGTCGGATCGTTGTTCGGCACCAGGGAGCTGCTGGCAACAACCTGGTGTCCCTTGCTATGGAAAAAATCGAGAAACGCCTGACGGATCTCAGCGGTGCTCTTGCTCATAATTATCCTGAAATCAAGCTAACGAATTGCGCAGGTGCCGGTTGACCACTTTTTGAGCGGGTCAGCGTCCTGACGGAAAAAAGTGGGAATAAGATAAGTTTTCTTTAAAGGGAAGTAAAATCCCCGATGGGGTCAATCTGCAAAATTTCGCCATATTTCCTGGATATCTTCCATCAGATACCCCCTATAAAGCAAAAATCGCTGCACTTTTGCTTTTATCGCAAATTCTGTCGGCAGTGGTTCGCCATATTTTCGCACTGCCTGATCGCGTGCCTTCTCTGCCCAGTCCACGTCGCACTCATACAGGGCTAATTCGCTGATTTCACGTGAAATGCCTTTTTGATTCAGCTCCTGACGGATGCGTGACGGCCCGTAACCTTTGCGACTGCGGCTGTTGATGAACTGGCGGGCAAAGCGCGCATCATCCAGATAATGGCTCTCTTTGCACCAGTTGATGACATTTTCGATGTCATCCGCTGTGGCGTCCGTCTCTTCGGGGCCATTTTTTGTCATTACTGGTGCGGCAAGTTTGCGGCGAAGTTCCTGTTCGCCGTGATCGCGCATCGCCAGAATTCGCACGGCTCTGTCCAGCAGACGGGCATAAGCGGAGCGGCGTCCCGTAGATTCAGACATGATAAACCCCATCAGTGAGAAAAAACAAAAGGGCCGCATCAGCAGCCCTTTTTCTTGTTTATAACGTCATCAGAAATCTTCGTTGGTTTCTTCTACGCCTTCACCGCTGCTATCAACAGCGAAGTCCGGTGTGGAGGTCTGGTTGCCGAGCAGCAGCTCACGCACTTTCTTCTCGATCTCTTTCGCCGCAGCCGGGTTCTCTTTCAGCCAGCTAATTGCGTTAGCCTTACCCTGACCGATTTTGTCGCCGTTGTAGCTGTACCATGCACCGGCTTTCTCGATGAGCTTCTCTTTCACGCCGAGATCAACCAGCTCGCCGAAGAAGTTAATACCCTCGCCGTAGAGGATCTGGAATTCAGCCTGTTTGAACGGTGCCGCAATTTTGTTTTTCACCACTTTCACGCGGGTTTCGCTACCAATGACGTTGTCGCCCTCTTTCACCGCACCGATACGGCGGATATCCAGACGTACGGAAGCGTAGAATTTCAGCGCGTTACCCCCGGTGGTGGTTTCCGGGTTACCGAACATCACACCAATTTTCATACGGATCTGGTTGATGAAAATCAGCAGCGTGTTGGACTGTTTCAGGTTACCGGCCAGCTTACGCATCGCCTGGCTCATCATACGTGCCGCGAGGCCCATGTGAGAGTCGCCGATTTCGCCTTCGATTTCCGCTTTCGGCGTCAGCGCCGCGACGGAGTCAACAACGATAACGTCGACCGCACCGGAGCGCGCCAGCGCGTCACAGATTTCCAGCGCCTGTTCGCCGGTATCCGGCTGGGAACACAGCAGGTTGTCGATATCAACACCCAGCTTGCGAGCGTAGATTGGGTCCAGCGCGTGTTCCGCATCGATAAAGGCACAGGTTTTACCTTCACGCTGTGCGGCGGCAATCACCTGCAGCGTCAGCGTGGTTTTACCGGAAGATTCCGGCCCGTAGATTTCGACGATACGGCCCATTGGCAGACCGCCTGCGCCCAGTGCGATATCCAGTGAAAGCGAGCCGGTCGGGATGGTTTCTACATCCATAGAGCGGTCTTCACCCAGGCGCATGATGGAGCCTTTACCGAATTGTTTTTCGATCTGGCCCAGTGCTGCCGCCAACGCTTTCTGTTTGTTTTCGTCGATAGCCATTATTACTCCTGTCATGCTTTCATGCCGGGTGTTACCGGGTAAACTCTGTTTTGTTGAAGCAATTATACTGTACAATCATACAGTATCAAGTATTTTGTAGAAATTGTTGCCAGAGGGTATTTAGCGCGTAGGCAGTGGCCTGACGGCGCACCGCATCGCGGTCGCCAGTAAACTGTTCGCAGCGCGTAATTCCCTGCCCATTGGCGCAGGCGAAACCAAACCAGACGGTACCCACCGGTTTTGCCTCGCTGCCGCCATCCGGCCCGGCAATGCCACTCACTGACAGCGCGTAGGTGGCTCTTGCTGCCCGCAATGCGCCGATGGCCATTTCAACCACCACCGGTTCGCTGACGGCGCCGTGCGTCTCCAGCGTTACACCGCGTACACCAATCATCTGCTCTTTGGCTTCATTACTGTAGGTGACAAAGCTGCGCTCAAACCAGGCGGAGCTTCCCGCGATATCGGTGATCACTTTCGCAATCCAGCCGCCAGTGCAGGATTCCGCCGTGGTGACCGTTGCCCCCTGCGCCTTCAGCGCCTGTCCAATCTGCTCGCTCAGTTGCATCAATTCTTGATCGGTCATACATCACCCCGAATAGCCAAAAATGAGGAGCCTCACGATACCACTTTCCACACGAAGATGGGGATGACGTGAAGATTTTACGAGGAGGCTTCAGAAAAATCGTCCGGCACGCCCTTTCCGCCGGGCAGAAAGGGCGCATGATGATTACTGTACGCGCGCCAGCGCCACGGCTTGCCCCAGTTGCCAGACGGCCATCGCATAGTGGGTGCTGTGGTTATAACGGGTGATGGTGTAGAAGTTCGGCAGGCCGTACCAGTACTCATAGCCAGTGCCGACATCCAGACGCAGCAGGCTCGCCCGCTGATGGTTCCCCAGCGATTGTGTGGGCGACAAACCCACGGCAGTCAGCTGCGCGACGTTATAGTTGGTTTTAAAGCCGTTTTCCAGCCCTGGCGCCTGGCCTGTCGCCAGTACCGCCACGGAGTCACCTGCCACCCAGCCGTGTTGTTTGAAGTAGTTTGCCACGCTGCCGATAGCGTCTTCCGGATCCCACAGGTTGATGTGACCGTCGCCGTTGAAATCCACCGCGTACTGTTTATAGGAAGACGGCATGAACTGGCCGTAGCCCATCGCCCCGGCAAACGACCCTTTCAGATCGAGCGGATCGTCCTGTTCGTCACGCGCCATCAGCAGGAACGTTTCCAGCTCGCCGGAGAAGTATTCCGCGCGGCGTGGGTAGTTAAAGGAGAGCGTCGCCAGCGCGTCGAGAATACGGGTTTTGCCCATGATGCGCCCCCAGCGGGTTTCAACGCCGATAATACCGACGATGATTTCCGGCGGCACGCCATAGACCTGCCAGGCGCGGTTCAGCGCGTCCTGATACTGATTCCAGAACGCCACGCCGTTTTGCACGTTATCCGGCGTGATGAACTGCTTGCGGTAGCGCAGCCACGCGCCGTTAGGTCCGGTCGGCACCTGCGCCGTTGGTGCCTGTCGGTCCATCAGGCGCAACACGTAATCAAGCCGTTTGGCCTGCGACAAAATGTCGTGCAACTGTTCCCGGTTGAAACCGTGCTTACTCACCATCTTATCGATGAACTGCTCCGCTGCCGGGTTATTAGCGAAGTCGCCGCTCATCACCATCACATTGTGCTGCGGCTCCAGCAAAAATCTGCCAGAAGACCCGGGGGAATTTGCCGTTTGCGGGGCGGTGGTTTTCGGTGAGCTGCTGCAGGCAGCGATCAGAACAGCGAGGGGGAGCAAAGCCAGGAAACGACGCTTCAACATGGGATATCCATTCAACAAATTTCGGCAAGAAATGAGTATGGTAAAGCATCCCACCGCCGACAAGGAAGCAGTACTCTCCCCGGCACGTCATTTTTTCTCCTTTCCCAACAATCTTTCAAATTAAAAGATTTATCTTTCATTTTGAGATCGCAATAACACTTTTAAATCTTTCAAAGTGATTAAAATGGCTCACGAGATGAAAAATAAAACCTCTGAAGGAGATAATAATGATAGAAACCATTACCCATGGTGCCGAATGGTTCATCGGGCTGTTTCAGAAAGGCGGGGAGGTCTTCACCGGGATGGTGACCGGGATCCTGCCGCTGCTGATCAGTCTGCTGGTGATCATGAACGCATTGATCAACTTTATCGGTCAACACCGAATCGAAAAGCTGGCGCAAAAGTGTGCGGGAAATCCAGTTAGCCGCTATCTGTTGCTGCCTTGCATCGGCACCTTTGTGTTCTGTAACCCAATGACGCTGAGCCTCGGCCGCTTTATGCCGGAAAAATACAAGCCCAGCTACTACGCCGCAGCTTCCTACAGCTGCCACTCCATGAACGGTTTATTCCCGCACATCAACCCCGGCGAACTGTTTGTTTATCTCGGCATCGCCAGCGGCCTGACCACGCTCGGTTTACCGCTCGGCCCGCTGGCCGTCAGCTATCTGCTGGTCGGTCTGGTGACGAACTTCTTCCGCGGCTGGGTCACCGACCTGACCACCTCGATTTTTGAGAAAAAGATGGCCATTGAGCTTGAGCAGAAAGTGCATTTAACAGGGGCAACATCATGACGCGTATTCGTATAGAGAAAGGCGCCAGCGGCTGGGGCGGCCCGCTGGAACTGGACGTGACGGACGGGAAAAAGATTGTCTACATCACGGCAGGAACGCGTCCGGCCATTGTTGACCGGCTGGCTGAGCTGACAGGCTGGCAGGCGGTGGACGGTTTTAAAGAAGGCGAGCCGCCGGAAAATGAAATTGGTGTGGCAATCATCGACTGCGGCGGCACGCTGCGTTGCGGGCTCTATCCGAAACGACGTATTCCTACCGTCAATATCCACGCCACAGGGAAATCCGGCCCGCTGGCGCAGTACATCACCGAAGATATTTATGTCTCCGGGGTGAAAGAAGAGAACATTCGTCTCGCTGGCGACGCGCCGCAGCAGGCTACGCAGCCCGCCGCTAAAGCCGCGCCGCGTGAATACGACACCAGCAAAAAAATCACCGAACAGAGCGACGGTCTGCTGGCCAAAGTCGGGATGGGAATGGGTTCTGCCGTTGCCGTGCTGTTCCAGGCCGGACGCGACACCATCGACACGGTGCTGAAAACCATTCTTCCTTTTATGGCCTTCGTGTCGGCGCTTATCGGGATCATCATGGCGTCAGGGCTTGGCGACTGGATTGCGCACGGACTCGCACCGCTTGCCAGCCATCCGCTGGGTCTGGTGACGCTGGCGCTGATCTGTTCGTTCCCGCTGCTGTCGCCCTTCCTTGGGCCAGGCGCGGTCATTGCGCAGGTTATCGGTGTACTGATTGGTGTGCAGATTGGTCAGGGCAACATTCCGCCGCATCTGGCGCTGCCCGCTCTGTTTGCCATTAACGCCCAGGCGGCGTGTGACTTTATTCCTGTTGGACTGTCGCTGGCGGAAGCGCGCCAGGAGACCGTGCGCGTGGGCGTGCCCTCCGTGCTGGTCAGCCGCTTCCTGACCGGTGCGCCAACGGTACTGATTGCCTGGTTTGTTTCCGGATTTATTTATCAATAAGAGGTTCCGAAAATGACGGTCATTTACCAGACCACGATTACCCAAATTGGTGCCAGCGCCTGTCTGGCACTGGAAGACAGCATGTTAATCACCTTTCGCGAGGGAGCGCCTGCCGATATCGAGGAGTACTGCTTTATTCACTGTCATGGCGAGCTTTCCGGCTCGCTGCATGCCGGGGCGGCATTGGAACTGGGTGAGCATCGCTATCCGGTAACCGCGGTAGGTGACGTCGCGGAACAAAACCTGCGCGAGCTGGGCCACATCACGCTGCGCTTTGACGGGCAAACCACAGCGGAATTCCCGGGCACCGTCCACGTTGCCGGTCCGGTTCCGGTCGCTATCGCACCGGGCTGCGTTCTGAAATTTTTAGCTTAAGTTGTAAGGAGAAAGAGATGAGTCAGGTTGCCGTTGTCATCGGTGGAGGACAAACGTTAGGCGCATTTTTGTGCCACGGGCTTGCTGCTGAAGGGTATCGTGTGGCGGTGGTGGATATTCAGAGTGAAAAAGCCAACCACGTCGCACAGGAAATTAACGCTCAATATGGTGAGGGAATGGCGTATGGTTTTGGCTCGGATGCCACCAGCGAAGCCAGCGTTCAGGCGCTCTCCCGGGGAGTAGATGATGTTTTCGGTCGCGTTGATTTACTTATCTATAGCGCAGGGATCGCGAAAGCCGCGTTTATCAGTGATTTTACGTTAGGTGATTTTGATCGGTCGTTGCAGGTCAATCTGGTGGGCTATTTCCTCTGCGCCCGCGAGTTTTCCCGCCTGATGATCCGCGACGGCATCGCTGGCAGGATCATTCAGATCAACTCGAAATCCGGCAAAGTGGGCAGTAAACACAACTCCGGGTACAGCGCCGCGAAGTTTGGCGGCGTCGGGCTGACACAGTCGCTGGCGCTCGATTTGGCGGAATACGGCATTACCGTGCATTCACTGATGCTGGGTAACCTGCTGAAATCGCCGATGTTCCAGTCGCTGCTGCCGCAATATGCAGAGAAACTGGGCATCGCTGCCGATGAAGTCGAGCAGTATTACATCGACAAAGTCCCGCTCAAGCGCGGCTGCGACTATCAGGATGTACTGAACGTGTTGCTGTTCTACGCAAGCCCGGGTGCCGCGTATTGCACCGGACAGTCGATCAATATCACCGGCGGACAGGTGATGTTCTGATAAAATCGGCCCCGCTCTGGGGCCGATATTACAAGGAGGGAAGCATGGTTTCTGCATTAATCGCGGTGGCCGTTATCGCCTGGCTGTTACAGATGGCGTTTGGCGGCTGGCAGATCCACCTGTTTAATCGCGCATTTGACAAGCTCTGCCAGCAGGGCCGCGTAGGCGTGGGTCGTTCAGGGGGGCGCTTCAAACCCCGCGTTGTTGTGGCGATCGCGCTGGATAATAACGATAACGTCGTCGATACGTTAATAATGAGAGGCTTAACCGTCTTTGCCAGGCCGAAAAAAATCACCGGACTGGAAGGAAAACCGCTCAAGGAATTACAGCCTGATGTGATCTTTCCCCATGATCCGCTCTGTCAGAATGCACTATCATTAGCGCTTAAATTGAAACATGGATAATTTCGTTTCGAACGTTTATATCTTGCGAAATTATCATTGTGAAATCTGAACGCAGGATACTAACGCTTATGAAACCACGTCAGCGCCAGGCAGCGATTATTGAATACCTGCAGGCGCAGGGAAAAGGTTCGGTTGAAGAGCTGGCGCAGCACTTTGACACGACCGGCACAACCATTCGAAAGGATCTGGTGGCTCTCGAACATGCAGGCACGGTCATTCGCACCTACGGCGGTGTCGTGCTGAATAAAGATGAAGCGGATCCGCCCATCGATCATAAAACGCTGATCAACACCCATAAAAAAGCGCTAATCGCCGACGCGGCGGTACGTTTCATTCATGATGGCGATTCGATTATCCTCGACGCGGGCAGCACTGTGCTGCAAATGGTTCCGCTCCTCAACCGCTTCAGTAATATCACCGTGATGACTAACAGCCTGCATATTGTCAACGCGCTCGCGGAGTTTGATAACGAGCAGACGATCCTGATGCCGGGCGGCACCTTTCGCAAAAAATCAGCCTCGTTCCACGGCCAGCTGGCGGAAAACGCCTTCGAGCAGTTCAGCTTCGACAAGCTGTTTATGGGCACCGATGGCCTTGATTTGATCGCCGGCGTCACCACGTTTAACGAGGTGTATACGGTCAGCAAAGCGATGTGCAACGCAGCCCGCGAGGTGATCCTGATGGCGGATTCCTCGAAGTTTGGCCGCAAGAGCCCGAACATTGTCTGCGGTCTGGAGACAGTCGACAAAATTATTACCGACGCCGGTATCGACCCGGCGTTCCGCGAGGCCCTCGAAGCGAAGGGCATTGATGTCATTATTACCGGAGAACCTCATGAGTAATGTTCTGCTGAACACCGGGCGTCAGACGCTGTTACTGGAACTGCAGGAAGCCAGCCGACTCCCGGATCGCCTCGACGAAAGCTTCGTCCGCGCGGCGGAAACCATCATCAACTGCAAAGGCAAGCTGATCGTCTCCGGCATCGGGAAATCCGGGCATATCGGCAAAAAACTCGCTGCCACTTTCGCCAGCACCGGTACCCCTGCGTTTTTTGTTCACCCGGCGGAAGCGCTGCACGGCGATCTGGGGATGATCGACAGCCGCGACGTCATGCTGTTTATCTCCTACTCCGGCAGTGCAAAAGAGCTGGAACTGATTATTCCCCGCCTTGAAGAGCGCAACGTCGCGCTGCTGGCGATGACCGGCAAATCGCAGTCGCCGCTGGCGCTGGCCGCCGCTGCGGTGCTGGATATTTCCGTCGAGCGGGAAGCCTGCCCGATGCACCTCGCACCCACCTCCAGTACGGTCAATACCCTGATGCTGGGCGATGCGCTGGCGATGGCAGTCATGCAGGCGCGCGGTTTCAGTGAAGAGGATTTTGCCCGTTCGCACCCGGCAGGGGCGCTGGGCGCACGCCTGCTGAATCATGTGCATCATCTGATGCGCAAGGATGACGCAGTACCGCAGGTCAGCAACAGCGCCAGCGTGATGGACGCGATGCTGGAGCTGAGCCGTACCGGGCTGGGTCTGGTGGCGGTCTGCAATGAAAACGGCGGCGTGGAAGGCGTTTTCACCGACGGCGATCTGCGTCGCTGGCTGGTCAAAGGCGGCTCGCTCAACGATGCGGTGGACACAGCGATGACCCGCGGCGGCGTGACGCTACAGGCGCAGGAGCGCGCCATCGACGCCAAAGAGATCCTGATGCGCCACAAAATCAGCGCCGCGCCGGTGGTTGATGAACAGGGTCGGCTGTGCGGCGCCATCAACCTGCAAAACTTCTATCAGGCCGGTATTCTCTAAGGCTTCATCCCCGGACAGTTCGCCTGCCGGGGGTTTCTCTGCTCGCAGCGGCAATTACCGCCTGACCGAAGGCAATTGCGCCATCACCTGCCGGTAAACGCGACGGGAAAAGCAGCGTGAAATCGCTCAGGTACAACGACAACTGTGCGCACAACAGGCGGTTGTGCATTACGCCGCCGCTGAACACCAGCGTCTGAATGCCACGGGACAACGCATGGTAGCGCATCAGCGCGGCGAACCCTTGCGCCAGCGCATCATGGAATGCCCAGGCTTTTTGTGCGGGCGTCGCCTGCCAGTGCAGCCACTGCTGCCAGAACGTAGCGAGATCAAGCTCGCCTTCCCGGCAGGGTAGCGTCACCGGATGATTGCGATCCTCACAGGTTGCGGCGAGCGCTTCCAGCAGACAGGCAGCCTCGCCTTCGTAACTCAATGTTTCTGGCGCGCAATCCAGCGCGCAGGCCACCGCATCAAACAGACGCCCACAGGAGGACGCCTTCGGCGCGTTAATGCCTTTGTCAATCGCCCGCGCCACCACCGGCCAGTTATACCCCTGCAACTTCTGCAACTGCGGTTCCTGCTGCCAGTCCGGGATGAACGCCAGACTCTGCGCCAGCAGGTTTCGCCACGGCTGACGCGCCGCCAGATCGCCTCCCGGTAGCGCCACTGCCGGGAGGCCGCCAAGATGCTCACATTCGCGATAATTAACGCGCAGGCACTCCCCGCCCCACAGCGTGTCGTGTTCGCCCATCCCGGTGCCGTCGAGCGTCAGGGCGATCACATCGCCACCCGCGAGTGGCCAGCCGTGTTCGGCAAGACAGGCGGCAGCATGAGCATGATGATGCAGAACCGTCTGTACCGGCAGCGCCATTGATGCCGCCCATTGCGATGAGCAGTAACCCGGGTGCGCGTCCGCCACCACCCGCTGCGGCGTGAAATCGTAGATGTCCTGCATCAGCGTCAGCGCATCGCGCCACTGCTTTTCAACGCCCTCATCACTCAAATCGCCAAGATGCTGACTCAGTACCGCCTGATCACCGCGCACCAGGCAAAAGGTATTTTTCAGATCGGCGCCCAGACACAGTATGGGCGGAACATCGGCAAACCCCGGCGGCAATGGTAGTGCATCCGGCACGTAACCCCGCGAACGGCGCAGCATTTCGCCACTGGCGCGAACCACCGAGTCGTCCATACGCTGTACGATATCGCGGTTATGCAATAAAAATCCGTCGGCGATCCCCTGTAAATCGGCCAGCGCCTGCGCATTGGTAATGGCGGGCGGTTTGCCGCTCAGGTTGCCGGAGGTCATTACCAGCGGGCACTGAAGCGCCTGTATCAGGAGATGCTGCAACGGATTCGCCGCCAGCATCACGCCCACTTCATCCAGCCCCGGCGCAATGGCGTCGCTCAGATCGGGCATGCAGGATTTCGCCACCAGCACGATGGGCGCGGCCGGCGTCATTAACAACTGACGTGCCGCGGGCGGAACAATGCTGACATCCGGGATCATCACCGCCAGCGGTTTCGCCGGGCGATGTTTGCGCGCACGCAGCAGCGCGACAGCCGCGTCGTTACGGGCATCGCAGGCGAGATGAAAACCGCCGATACCTTTGATGGCGACAATGCCGCCAGTACGCAGCAGATCAATCGCCGCCTGCAATGCCGCTTCTTTATGTTGCGTTTGCGTTCCCTGTTGCCACTGTAGTTGTGGCCCGCAGACGGGGCATGCCACTGGCTGGGCGTGGAAACGACGATCCGCCGGATTGCGATATTCGGCGTCGCAGTCGGCGCACAACGGGAACGCCGCCATCACCGTAAAAGGACGGTCATAAGGCATGGCGTTGATGATGGTAAAGCGCGGACCGCAGTGGGTACAGTTGATAAAGGGGTAACGGTAACGGCGATCGCGCGGATCATTCATTTCGGCGACGCATTCCGCACAGGTGGCCGCATCGGGGACGATCTGCGTCGCCATACTGCCCGCACCGCTTTCGCGGATCGTAAAGTCAGTGGGGATCGGCGACCAGTCAAACGGCGAACGTTCCACGCTGTCGATTTTCGCCAGTGGTGGGCAGTGCGCCTGCAACTGAGTGATGAAATCTCCTTCCTCGCCCAGCAGACGGATCAGCACGCCCGCGCCATCGTTACAGACATCGCCCACGCGCTGAGACTGGCAGGCCAGTTGCCAGACAAAAGGTCGAAAACCGACTCCCTGCACTTTGCCGCGAATGCGCAGCTGTACGCCGTTACTGTTCATGTGCCTCGCTTATGTCGTCGCTACCTGCCCTTTCACGCCGACATTAGCGCGGTTGACGAGATTTTAAAAGGGGAGCGACACGTGGGTGTCGAGCGCCGCACGGCGGCGTTTTTCTGCGCTGAGCTGCTCGAGTTTATTGCGGTCGACGCACACCAGCGCGTGGGTCGGACACGCCGCCATGCAGGCAGGGCCGTCGACGCGATGAAAGCAGAGATCGCACTTGTTAGCTTCGGCTTTTTCCGCCCGCACTTTCAGCCCCGCGCCGCTGTTGCGGATCACCGGGCGCACCACCACTTCCATCGCGCCATACGGGCAGGCCACCACGCAGGTTTTGCAACCGATGCAACGTTCCTGCATCACATGCACAAAGCCCTGATCGCGGCTGATGGCGCCGTTCGGGCAGACGTTGGCGCAGGGCGCGTCTTCGCACTGGCGACAGGCGGTAGCCGTGGAGACGTTCACGCCTTTAATCACATGAATACGTGGCAGGAAGGTTTGTGGCGTCAGCGCCGCGCAGTCCTGATTTTCCTGATGGGAAACCACGCAGGCCACTTCACAGGTGCGGCAGCCAATACATCTGCTCGCATCAGCGATGATGAAACGGTTCATCCAGTTCTCCAGCATTAACAGTTAACGTCGGAAGAATGCATAAATCACGCCATCTTTTAATTGATTGATTTATTGAGAAATTACAATACAGGAACGCTGTCATCGACACTTGTGACGATGACAGCTGACGACATCAGGCGTGCGGCCCGTGTGTGACAGAATCGCGCGAAATCAGCTCGCCGGTAAAGCGTTGTTGTAATTTAAACTCACCGCCGTTGAGCATAAAAATCACCCGGTCAATTGTCTCTTTGATCATCTCCGTGACAGGAATTCTGACGCTCGCCAGCGACGGGATCATATACGGCGCTAACGCGATGTCATCGAACCCGATCACCGACACCTGCTGCGGTATCTGCACGCCGTGATGATGCAACTGCTTGAGGACGCCGACCGCCATGTCATCGTTGCTGGCGACAATCGCGCTGAACGTTTCCTGCCGCGCCAGCAGTGTATCTACCGCTTCCGTACCGCTGGCGGGCGTCCATTTACCCGACACGATCAACGACTCGCGCAGCGGGATGTTGTGCCGGGACAGCGCCTCTTTGTAACCCGAAAGACGTTCCACACCGGTCGGCGAATCGAGCGAACCCGTCACGAAGGCAATGTCGCGGTGGCCCAGCGCAATCAGCTGTTCGACCGCCGCCTGGCTGGTGGCTTTGTGATCGCAGAACACGCTGTGGCTGCTGTTATGCCGCAGGCGGCGATTCAGCACCACAATCGGCCGCGAGTGACTCTCGACGATCTCATCCATCTCTTCGACGCTGAGAAAACGGGGGTAAATCACGATCGCGTCGCAGCGCATATCAAGCAGATACTGGATCGCCTCGCGCTCTTCTTCGGCGCTGTGCTTACCGTCCGCCAGAATCAGCTGACGCCCCTGATCTTCTGTCATCCGCGCGGCATGAAACAGCAGCTCACTGAAATAAACGCCGTGATAAAGCGTGTTGGTGACCACCAGACCCAGCGTCTGGGTTTTTTGCGTCGCCAGATTGCGCGCCAGCAGATTCGGCCGATAACCGCTCTCTTCGATGGCGTGAAAAACGCGATCTTTGGTCTCCTGGCTGACATAGCCATTCCCCGATAGCACCCGGGAAACCGTGGCCTTCGAGACCCCGGCACGCTTTGCCACTTCCAGCATCGTTGCCATGTTGCGTATCCATTTGAAATTAATCTTCGCAGTGTACTTCAGCCGTTGTGCTTTTTCAGCACCCCGCTGCAATTGACGATCTGAATCACAAAACGAAAAAATGATTTGGATGATATCTTGCTTCACATTATGAAACTCATCATGATTTTGTGGAACCGGTTTCCTACGTGATATTCGTACCCCTAAAACAGGATGACAATCCGATGTCCAAAAATTATCCGGCTCTGGCCCGCGCCGTCATCGATGCTCTCGGTGGCGTCGATAATATTACCGCAGTCACCCACTGCATGACCCGGCTGCGCTTCGTGGTGAAAGATAACGACCGCGTCGACAGTGCAACGCTGAAAAGCCTCAATGGCGTGCTGGGTGTGGTGCGCAGCGACAATCAATGCCAGGTGATTATCGGCAACACCGTCTCCCAGGCTTATCAGGAAGTGGTCGCCCTGTTGCCGGGAGATCTCAAACCCGCAGAGCCGACGGAAAAACCGAAGCTGACGCTCCGCCGCATCGGCGCCGGGATCCTCGACGCGCTGATCGGCACCATGTCGCCGCTGATCCCGGCCATTATCGGCGGCTCTATGATCAAACTGCTGGCGATGGTGCTGGAAATGTCCGGCGCGCTGCCAAAAGCGTCGCCCACGCTGACCATTCTGACGGTCATCGGCGATGGCGCGTTCTTCTTCCTGCCGCTGATGGTGGCGGCTTCAGCCGCACTAAAATTCAAAACCAACATGTCGCTGGCGATTGCCATTGCTGGTGTGCTGGTGCATCCGGCGTTTATCGACCTGATGGCGAAAGCCGCCCAGGGCGAGCAGGTGCAGTTCGCGTTGATTCCGGTCACCGCGGTGAAATACACCTATACGGTTATCCCGGCACTGGTGATGACCTGGTGCCTGTCGTACATCGAACGCTGGGTCGACAAAATCACCCCGGCAGTGACCAAAAACTTCCTCAAGCCGATGCTGATTGTGCTGATCGCGGCGCCGCTGGCTATCCTGTTAATTGGGCCGATTGGCATCTGGATCGGTAGCGCGATTTCTGCACTGGTGTACACCATTCACGGCTACCTCGGCTGGCTGTCGGTCGCCATTATGGGCGCTCTGTGGCCGCTGCTGGTGATGACCGGGATGCACCGCGTGTTTACTCCGACCATTATTCAGACCATCGCCGAAACCGGCAAAGAGGGCATGGTTATGCCGTCGGAAATCGGCGCGAACCTGTCGCTCGGCGGCTCTTCACTGGCGGTGGCATGGAAAACCAAAAACCCGGAACTGCGCCAGACGGCGCTGGCCGCTGCGGCGTCCGCCATTCTGGCGGGGATTTCTGAACCGGCGCTGTACGGGGTGGCGGTTCGCCTGAAACGCCCACTTATCGCCAGCCTGATCAGCGGTTTTGTCTGCGGCGCGGTCGCCGGTGTCGCCGGGCTTGCCAGCCATTCGATGGCAGCACCGGGCCTGTTCACCAGTGTCCAGTTCTTTGACCCGGCCAACCCGGTTTCCATCGTCTGGGTGTTTGGCGTGATGGCGCTGGCGGTCGTACTGTCCTTTGTCCTGACGCTGCTGCTTGGCTTTGAGGATATCCCGGTTGAAGAGGACGCAGCGAAAGCCCGGGCGCTGCATGCCGCCGATACCAACGCGGCAAAAGCCTGAATTAACACAGTAAAGAGGTAACGGATGTCGAGTTTTCCGCAAGGGTTTTTATGGGGCGGCGCACTGGCCGCCAACCAGTCTGAAGGCGCGTATCAGGAAGGCGGCAAGGGATTAACCACCGTCGATATGATCCCACACGGCGCAGGCAGAATGCCGGTCAAGCTGGGTCTGGAAAAGCGTTTTCAGTTGCGTGACGACGAATTTTACCCAAGCCACGTGGCGATCGATTTTTATCATCGCTACAAAGAGGATATCGCGCTGATGGCGGAGATGGGGTTCAGCGTATTTCGCACCTCCATCGCCTGGAGCCGCCTGTACCCGAACGGTGACGAGCCGTTTCCCTGCGAAGCGGGGATCGCCTTTTACCGTTCGGTGTTTGAAGAGTGCAAAAAGTACAACATCGAACCACTGGTGACGCTGTGCCATTTTGACGTGCCGATGCATCTGGTGACGGAATATGGCTCCTGGCGCAACCGCAAGATGATCGACTTCTTTACCCGCTATGCGCGCACCTGTTTTGAAGCCTTTGACGGTCTGGTGAAATACTGGCTGACCTTCAACGAGATCAACATCATGCTGCACAGCCCCTTCTCCGGTGCCGGACTGGTGTTTGAAGCAGGTGAAAATCAGGATCAGGTGAAGTATCAGGCGGCGCATCATGAGCTGGTGGCGAGCGCGCTGGCGACGAAAATCGCCCACGAGATCAACCCGGACAACCAGGTCGGCTGCATGCTGGCAGGCGGCAATTTTTACCCTTACTCCTGCAAACCGGAAGATGTCTGGACAGCGCTGGAGAAGGATCGCGAAAACCTGTTCTTTATTGATGTGCAGGCGCGCGGCGCTTATCCAGCCTATTCCGCGCGGGTGTTTCGTGAAAAAGGGGTAGTGATTGTTAAAGATCCGGGCGACGACGAGGTACTGAAAAACACCGTCGATTTCGTCTCCTTCAGCTATTACGCCTCACGCTGCGCGTCGGCGGAGATGAACACCAACAACACCAGCGCGGCGAACGTTGTTAAGTCGCTGAAAAACCCTTATCTCGAGGCCAGCGACTGGGGCTGGGGTATTGATCCGCTGGGGCTGCGTATCACCATGAACATGATGTACGACCGCTACCAGAAGCCGCTGTTTCTGGTGGAGAACGGGCTTGGCGCGCGCGATGAACCGGATGCTAGTGGCGAGATCAACGACGACTACCGCATCGATTACCTGCGCGAGCACATCAAAGCGATGCGCGACGCCATTGACGACGGGATCCCGCTGATAGGTTACACCACCTGGGGCTGCATTGATCTGGTGGCCGCCTCGACCGGAGAAATGAGCAAGCGTTACGGTTTTGTCTATGTTGATCGCGATGACGAAGGCAACGGCACGCTGGCGCGTACGCGCAAGAAATCGTTCTGGTGGTATAAGAAAGTGATTGCCAGTAACGGGGCAGATTTAGCGTAGTTTGTTTTGCCCGGTGGCGCTTCGCTTACCAGGCCTACAAAACCGTAGGCCGGTGCAAGCGAAGCGCCGCCCGGCACAGCTCAGAGCGGAAGAAATCCGCCGTTCCCTTCCCACCCTGCCAGACGCGAATAAACAGTTTCCACCGCCGCCTTGATGTTCGGTGTCATCGGATAATAAAACCCGACAATATCCGGCTGAATGCCGACAAAAATCACCTCTCCAACGTCTTCTTTCAGTTGATCCACCAGGTAGTTCAACGGCATGTTGTGCGTGGTCATCAGGAACATTTCCGCGATATCGTCCGGGTCAACGATGCGAATTTCGCCAGGATCGAGCCCCATGTCGGTGGCATCGACAATCATCAGGCGCTGTGGCTGGAGTTCGCGAATCGCCGCCACTTCTCGTTCTGGCGCGCTTCCCCCGTCGAAAACAATCCATTCACCTTGTGGCGCAGCGGCACACATTTCCGCCAGCAACGGACCGGCACCGTCGTCACCCATCATGCTATTGCCGACACACAGTAATACGCTGGTCACCTTCATCTCCCACCTGTATCTGTCTTAATTGAAGAAACACCTACTGATATCAACGAAATCTCAGCGCCGGATATCTTATATTGCACGCTGCACATGAATAATGATCTTAAATAGTATTGCTGAATCATTGCTACTATCAGACGATATCTCCCGAACAGGCTGAACAGATGAATGATGTAAAGAAGCTGTCAGGCAAGAAAATAAGAACCATTCCCATCTCGAATGAAGAGTGGAATAACCATCTGATAGCAATGATTAATTCCGGCGTCGAACCGGAACTGCTGGAATTCTTTCATCAGTTAAAAGACGAACGAGACGAATATCGTATTCTGGTGGATATCACTAACTCGGTGCTCGCGCACCTCGACCGGGACGGAATGGTCGGCGCCATCTCGGAAGATATTCACCGCTACTTCGCCATTCCTTCAGTTGCCATCGCTTTTCTTGATGGCGGTAATACGGGCCATTTCCCGGTTACCCACTGCCTGTGGAATGAAAACCAGGGCTATTATTGCGAGCAGAAAAACTATTCGCTGGCAGAGAGCGATATTCAAAACCGGCTCCAGCATCCGCAGGCGGTTGCCCTGAGCGCAGAAACCACTGAACCGCTGTTGCACGATCTTTATTGTGCTGGCATGCAGGTCGCGCTGTTATTACCGCTGACCTTTAATTCCCACTCGCCGGGGATCCTGATCCTTGCCCATACCGATATCAGCGCATTTACCCCCGCCGTCTGTTCCCTGTTAGGGCAAATTGCCTCGCGGATCAGCATTGGCGTGGATAATTCCAACGCCTGGGATGAAATAACCCGACTTAAGGATACGTTAAAACAGGAAAATACCTGGCTTAACGAACAAATCCAGAATGCCGAAAGCCTGAACGACATTATTTTTCAAAGCACGGCGATGAAAAATTTACTCCGCCAGGTGGAAATCGTCGCCACCAGCGACAGCACGGTTTTACTACTGGGAGAAACGGGTACCGGCAAGGAGCTTATCGCCCGCGCAATCCATAAGCTCAGCCCACGTTCTGCCGGGCCGCTGGTGAAAATAAACTGTGCGGCTATTCCGGCAAGTCTGCTGGAAAGCGATCTGTTCGGTCATGAGAAAGGGGCATTCACCGGCGCCACCAGCACCCATATCGGACGTTTTGAAATGGCGAAAGGCGGGACGCTGTTTCTCGACGAGATTGGCGATATGCCGCTTGAGCTTCAGCCCAAACTGCTGCGGGTTCTCCAGGAGCGTGAAATTGAACGCGTGGGCGGTCACCAGGTGATCCCGGTGGACGTGCGCGTGGTAGCGGCCACCAACCGCAATCTGAAGCAGATGGTCGACGAGAAAACCTTCCGCAGCGATCTCTTTTACCGCCTGAACGTCTTCCCGGTGGAAGTGCCGCCGCTACGCGATCGCCCGGAGGATATTCCGCCGCTGGTGACCAGCTTTACCCGCAAGCTGGCGGCGCGCATGAATAAAACCATCGATACCGTGCCTGCCGCCGGGATCCAGGCGTTGTGTCGCTACCCGTGGCCAGGTAACGCGCGGGAACTGCAGAACGTGATTGAACGCGCGGTGATCCTCACCGAAGGCAGCACGCTGAACCTGCAACTCAACGAGCTGAAAATCCCCCCGGCAACGGCTCCGGTCGCCCCTGTTCACATCACCACGCGCAAACTGCCCGCTATGTTCGACCCGCAAACGCCGGAAAACGACGACGACGAGCGGGCGCGTATTCTGCAGGCGCTGCGTGAAACCAACGGTATTGTCGCCGGACCGAGAGGAGCAGCCAACAAGCTTGGGCTGAAACGCACCACGTTATTGTCGAGAATGCAGCGGCTGGGAATTAATACGCGGGAGCTGTAACCGCTCCCGCATCAGATGCGCGTCAGTGACGCTTCGCAATGAGGTAGATAGCCGGCTCGCGCTCAATCTCTGCCAGCAGTTCAATCAGACGCAGGCTCCAGCTTTTGAAAGGCTCGGCGCCGGTTTTGCTCAGCGCATCAACGGTATAAGCCAGCAGCGAGGTGTGCGTCGCGTCGATGGTGATTTCGCCGAACTTCAGCAATCCGCTCAGCTTGCGCCGTCCTTCCCCTTCCGGTAGCAGCGTCAGCCAGTCGTTGTACCCTTCCAGCGGACACTGCAGCTCCGTTTTCAGGCAGTCAATCATGCCGACGTGGTGACCAATCGCCAGCGAGTAGTACATCACCTGCTGGCTCTCAGCGGGAACATCATCGTCACTGTCGACAAACTTCTGCCGCAGCGACCAGAAGGTGACTTTTCCTGATTCGCTCATGCCACCACCTGCCCGGCAACAATGCCCGTCAGCCGCTGCACAATTTCCGCCAGCCGGGGATCATTCTCCTGCTTAAGCCAGGCTTCCACGCCCGCGGTCTCCTGGTGTTGCAGGAGTTCGAGGAAGCGGTGGCTGATCATTTTCCCCTGTCGGTAACCCGCCATCCGCCGCGCTTCGCGTTCAACCGAGACGCGCAGGCTCAACGGAATCTCAGGCAGGATCAGCGCCGGTTTTTCGTCTTCGCCCTGAACGTGCTCAACCCCTTTGAGTTTTTGCTCCAGCAGCCCCAGCGCCACAGCAAAGCCGTGGATAGTGGCTGCGGGCGTTGGCGGACAGCCGGGGATCCACACATCCACCGGTACAATGGTGTCGCTGCCGCCCCAGACGCAGTAGAGATCATGAAAAATCCCGCCGCCAACGCCGCAGGCCCCGTAAGAGATACAGATTTTCGGGTCCGGTGCCGACTCGTACGCCCGCAGCGCAGGCATGCGCATGGCGCGGGTGACGGCGCCGGTAAACAGCAGAATATCGGCATGGCGCGGTGAGGCCACGACCTTGATACCAAAGCGCTCGGCATCAAAGACCGGGGTGATGGCGGAAAAGATCTCGATCTCACAGCCATTACAGCCGCCGCAGTCCACTCGGTAAACATAAGCAGAACGCTTAATATCTTTCAGTAGCGTTTGCTTCATCCGCGCGACATCGTCGGTCAGCGTAATCGGCTGGCTGACGTGATGATTAAATTCACTCATGGCGCTCCTCCGCGACGGTAAAACTGATGGGCTGCCGGTCATGGCTGGCGAGAGTCTGCTTGCGTTTGCACGCCGGACAGGTACTGAATTGCGTACTCATGCCCGCCAGCGCCTCGTCACTGACCCCGGAATGGCGCAGCAGCTCCACGGCATACTGCACCGATTTTTCCGGCGTAAAGGGCTGATGACACGCCACACAGTGTTCCAGACGAAACACCGCTTTCACGTACAGATCAGCTTTGTTAGTCACCGCCAGCTCGAAATCCTCCGACAGCCGAATGGCGCTCGTCGGGCACACTTCTTCGCAACGGCCGCAGAAAATACAGCGGCCGATAAACAACTGCCAGATGCGCTCGTTGCTTTCCGGATGGGTTTCCATGGTCAGCGCATTGGCCGGGCACGCCATCGTACAGGCGGCACAGGCGATGCACTGCTGCGGATCCAGCTCCGGTTTGCCACGGAAGCCCGGACACACCTCCAGCGGTTTGAACGGGTATTTCACCGTCGGTTCACCCGCTTTCAGGATGGTTTTAAACAGTTTCAGCATCGTTCAATCCTTACTTAAGCGGCGACTGTGTACGCTCAATGCCATAACGTTCAATCTCTTTGTATGGCACCGTGGTGGACTTGCGTTTACGCACATCCACTAAGGTCACGCGATCGGTACAGGAGTAGCACGGATCGAGGCTCCCGATAATCAGCGGCGCATCGGAAACCGTGTTGCCGCGCAGCATGTAGCGCAGCACCGGCCAGTTGGCGTAGGTCGCCGCACGGCAGCGCCAGCGAAAGAGCTTCTGGTTATCGCCGAGCATGCTCCAGTGGACGTCTTCGCCGCGTGGCGCTTCGACATACCCCAGTGCGAATTTGTGCGGCTGATAGGTAAAGCCCTCGGTCAGCAACGGCCCTTCCCCCATGGTTTCCAGCGCGTATTCGATCATCGCCAGTGAATCGAAGGTCTCTTTTACGCGAACCATGACGCGGGAAAACACATCGCCGCCGTCGAAAGAGAACAGCGTTTTCGGCAGGTTGCCGTAATCAGCATACGGGTGGTCGAAGCGCATATCGCGTTTGAAACCACTGCCGCGGATCAACGGGCCAACCGGACTGTAATCGCGCGCCACTTTGCGGTCGAGGATCCCGACGCCCTGGGTACGCTGTCCGATGTTCGGCGTCGCCAGCAGCATTTCAACCAGATCGCTGACCTCGGCCCGCATCTCGCGCACCAGTTGCAGGGTTTTAATCCGTTGCTCTTTCAGAATGTCGCGGCGAATACCGCCAATCAGGTTGAGGCCATAGGTTTTGCGCGAACCGGTGAGCAACTCCGCCATGGTCATCGACTTCTCACGCACGCGGAAGAACTGCATAAAACCGGTGTCGAAGCCGACGAAATGGCTGGAAAGCCCGATATTCAGCAGGTGGCTGTGCAGGCGTTCGACCTCCAGCAGCACCGAGCGAATGGTGTGTGCCCGCTGCGGTACCACGATGCCTAACGCATTTTCGACCGATGTGGCGTACGCCACGCTGTGAGCGAAGCCACAGATACCGCACACGCGGTCAGAGAGGAAGGTGACTTCGTTATAGCCCATTCGCGTTTCGGCGAGTTTTTCCATGCCGCGATGCACGTAGAACAGACGGTAATCGGCATCAACAATCTGCTCGCCATCGACAAACAACCGGAAGTGGCCTGGCTCATCAGAGGTGATATGCATCGGGCCCACGGGGACGACGCGCGAACGTTTGTCGCCATCGTTGATGAACGGATAGGTTTCGGTCTCCGTGGTGGGCGCCGGGCGCTGGCGATAGTCCATGGTGTCTTTACGCAGCGGGTGCATATCGTCCGGCCAGTCATCCGGCAGCACCAGTCGGCGCTCATCCGGCAGACCAATTGGCTTCAGGCCGAACATGTCACGAATTTCGCGCTCGCCCCACACCGCCGCCGGAACGCGGGGCGTGACAGACGGGAACTCGAGAGAGTGATCCACCAGCGCCTTCACCACTACCCAGCACTTCTCCCCTTCTTCCATCGACAGCGCATAGTAAACGGCGAAATGGCCATTGAGCGTACGCTCGTCGTTGCCGAACAGCACCGGCAGCCAGCCGCCGCACTGATAGTAGAGAAATTCGACAATCTCCGGCATCACGTTCATTTTGACGGTGATGGTGAGCTGGTCGTTAGTCTGACGTTCTTCCTCAAGAATAGCGCCGGGGAATTTCTCCCGCACCGCCGCCACATAGCCCATACCACGGAGATCGCCCTGTGCAAGACCGTTCATATATTGTTGATAACTCACTTCATTTCTCCAGCACACTCGCGGGTGCAATCACTGTGATTCGAGGATGTGGCACGACTCGCCGCCCAGGGCCACTGAAACGTCTGCTGCGGGGAGGCTTTCATCACCACCGAGGCCGCGTTTTCCAGCATGTGGCTGACCGGCTGCGGAATATGCGTGCCCATCAGCAGCATCAGCGCCAGCAGGATCGCCATCGGCAGCGTGGTCAGCAGACCAAGCTCACCGCGGCTGGTGGCCTCAGGCGCCGCGCCAAACAGCAGGCAGGCCACCATCCGCACCAGACCACCAAGCACCACCGTTAACAGCAACAGCAGGACGATGGTCAGCCCCAGATGCCCGGCCGCGAGCCCTGCGGTCACGGTCATAAATTCACTGAGGAAAATGTTGAAGGGCGGCATACCGGCGAGGGCCAGTGCACCGCCTGCCAGCAGCACCGCGCTGAATGGCATCAATTTGAGCATGCCGCGCACCACGCCCAGATCACGCGTGCCATACTTGAGCAGTACGTTACCGGAACCGCAGAACAGCAGTGTTTTCGCGAGGCTGTGGTTGAGAGTGTGCAGCAGCGCCGCCAGCACGCCCAGCGGGCCGCCAATCCCCAGCGCCACGGCGATAAGCCCCATGTTCTCCACACTGGAATAGGCCAGCAGGCGTTTAACGTCGTGCTGTACCAGAATGAAGAACGCCGCCACCGCCACTGACAGCAGGCCGAAGATCAGCAGTAATGTGCTGGGGAACTGCGGGCCGATGGCCTGGCTAATGATGATGTAGAAGCGAATGATCACCAGCAGCGCGCAGTTGAGTAGCACCGCCGACAACAACGCACTGGTAGGGCTTGGCGCTTCACTGTGCGCGTCCGGCAGCCAGGCATGCATCGGGAACAGCCCGGTTTTGGTACCAAAGCCAATCAGCACGAACACAAACGCCAGGTGCATCAGCGTGGGGTCAAGTTGCCCGGCATATTTCAGCACTTCGGTCCAGAAAATGGCATTGCCCGGATCCGGCATAAAGCTTGCCGCGTTGGCGTACACCAGGATAGTACCGAACAGGCCAAACGCCACGCCGACGGTACAGATGATGATGTACTTCCACGCCGCTTCCAGCGAAGAGCGCTGACCGTAAATGCCCACCAGAAACGCCGAACTGAGCGTGGTGGCTTCAATCGCCGCCCACATCACAATCAGGTTATTACTGGTGACCACCAGCATCATGGTGAACAGGAACAGATGGAAGAAACCGTAGTAGTTGCACAGCGTGGCGACGGAAATTTCCCCTTCGTCTACCTCATGACGCATATACCCCATCGAATACAGCCCGGTCAGGAAACCGATGAGTCCGAGAATGGCGAGAAACAGCGCGCTCAGGCTGTCCACGTGCAGCCACAGGTTGTCGGAGAAAATCTCCCCCTGCAGCCAGACCGCGCGAACGGCATAGAACGTGACGCCCAGCAGCGCGAGAATGCCGAGGCCGTGCAGCAGCGTCACCGCTGTGCGGGCCGCCGCGCCAAGCGGTCTGCAGACAAATGCCAGCAGCGAAAACAGCAGCGGCGTGGCAATGAGTAAAGTGAAAATAGCATTATGACTCATGGTGTTATCCCTTCAGCGCCGTCAGTTTGTTGACATCCAGCGTGCCGAGCGTGCGCCAGATTTTCCTCACCAGCAGCACCATGACAATCACCGCGAAGATAGCGTCGGTGGCAATCCCTATCTCTACCAGTTCCGGCGCTTTGTACGCCAGCAGGGCGAGAACCAGATGCGAACCGTTTTCCATCAGGCAGTAGCCAAACACCTGTTTGAGGATGTTGCGTTGAGTGACGATACACAGCAGCCCCAGCAGGAAGTGACCCAGAGCCACCGCCAGCGCAGGCTTCAGCTCGTGCAACAGCGGCAGCGCTACCGGATGCACCACAAACCAGCACAGCACCACAATCACTGCCGCCGCGACCATTAACATCGCCGGGCTTATCAGGCTCACATCCGCTGCCGGATCGGCGAGCTTACGCAGGGCATAGCCCATAATCAGCGGCACCAGCACCACTTTGGTGAGGAAGGCGCTGAACGACCACATCAGCAGTTGTTCGGAATCCAGCGTTCTGGAAAGTGTGAAGAAAATCAGCACCAGCACCAGCGATTGCAGGGCGTAGAACCAGCAGGAGCTACGCGGATGCCTGGCACCAATCACCAGCAGCGATGTCACCATCATCAGCCCGGCGAGATTATTAACAATTAAGGTTCCGGTCATCATCGACTCCCTTAGTTAAGCCAGAGGGCAGCAATCACGCTTGAGCACAGCGACATCACTACCAGCACGACCAATACCACACGCATTGCCAGCGGCAGCGGCGACATCTGCGCCACTTCCGGGCTCGGCTCCCCGGGCACAACGCGACCAAACCAGTAAATCAGCCAGCCGAAGCTCGCCACCGACTCAATCAGCACCAGCACCATGACCGGGATGAGCGCCCAGTCGTGGGTGGAGAGTGAAAAGCCAGCGGCAAAAATCGGGAATTTACTGAAGAAACCGTTAAACGGCGGCACACCGGCAATCGCCAGCGCGGCGACGCAAAAACCGATGCCGAGCAGCGGCGATTTGCTCATCACACCCCGCAACTTCGGCAGCAAACGCGTGCCGCAGCTGTAGCTGAATGCCCCGGCAACCAGGAAGAACAGGCTCTTGGCAAACGCGTGGTTGAAGATGTAGGCAATCCCACCGTCAAACGCCTCTTTCGAGCCCAGCACCGCCAACGACAATGCGAGGAAGATATACGCGAGTTGGGTGATGGTGGACCACGCCAGCAGGCGCTTCATGTCTTTCTGCGGCAGGTACATCATGAAGCCGTAGATCAGCGTGATAGTGGCCATCACAATCCCGACCCAGCCAATCACGTGCGGCACGTTACCGCCGTCGATAATGGCGCGGGCAAAAATATACACCCCGACTTTCACCATTGACGCGGCATGCAGGTAAGCACTCACTGGCGTAGGGGCTTCCATCGCATCCGGCAGCCAGGCCTGCAACGGCAGTTGCGCCGATTTCCCCCACGCAGCGAACAGGATCCCGCCGTAGACGATATAACTGGCGCTACCTGAAAGCTGGCTCAGCGCGCTCAGTTCAAAGGTACCGGTGTTGAGGAACAGCGTGGCGGCAGCCAGATACAACCCCAGCGACGCAACGTGAGTAATCAGCAGCGCTTTCATTGCCGAACGCTGGGATTTTGGCGTCTGGTAGTAGCCAATCAGCGCCCAGGAACAGCCACCGGTAATTTCGAAGAACAGCAGTTGCCCGAGCAGCGTTGAAGAGAGCACCAGCCCCGCCATCGCGCCGATGAAGATAAGCAGAAACGCGTAGTAACGATTCCCGCCGTCATGCGGGTGTTCACGGTTGCCGGTCGTCAGATAGCCGGTAGAGTACAGGCTCACCAGCAAGCCGAGGAACACCACCGCGAAAACAATCAGCGTGCTTATCCGGTCAAGAGTGAAGCCAAAAAGCGCCACACCGTGATAGCTCACCAGCGTCCAGGTCTGTGCCACCTTTCCGCCTGCCAGAAACTGCCAGCCAAGCGCCACCGTGCCAAGGGTTGCCAGCAGCGCAAACAAAGTACAGACGATGCGCGCCCGGCGCTGCGGCAGGCAGGCCGTCAGCAGTGCGCCGATAAACGGCAGCAGCAGGGTCGTCAGCGCTATTTTTTCCATCATTAGCGGCGCTCCTTACAGACCGGTAAAGTAAAAGACGAAGGCCAGCACCGCGATGCCAAAGCCCAGCCAGGTCACGCGATGGGTCAGCAGGAAGCGTCCGCGTGCGAGCGAGTTCTCAACGATGGAGGCCAGCACAAAGACCACCACCAGCTTGATAATCATCACCACCAGTGCCAGCAGCAGCGCCGATGCAGTGAGACTCGCCGCCTTGCCAAACGGAATGAACACTGCGAGAAACATCTCGGCGACCACTACCTGCTTGAGGCCAATCCCCCACTTCACCAGCGCAAAGTCGGCACCGGAATATTCGGTGAGCGGCCCTTCCTGCAGTTCCTGTTCCGCTTCCGCCACGTCAAAGGGGATTTTGCCCATCTCGATGAACGCAGCGAAACCGCAGGCCAGGAAAGCCATAAAGATAGCCAGCGGCGAGGACCAGCCCGCTGACAGCACCGCACTGATGGTGCCAATGTTGGTGGAACCAACAATCAGCGCCACCACCAGCAGGCCGAGGATCAGAATCGGCTCAACCAGAATGCCGAGAGTCAGCTCACGGCTGGCGCCAATCCCGGCGAAGGTACTGCTGCTGTCGAGCCCCGAGAGCGAAAAGAAGAAACGGAACAGGGCGAACAGATACAGCAGAGTGATCAGATCTCCCGCCCCGCCGAACGGCGACGTGCGAGTAAAGACCGGCAGCGCCATCGCTACCAGCAGCATGCTGCTGAGCAATACCCATGGCATTACGCGGAACATGGCGCCGGACTGTTTCGGCCCTACCGGCTGACGCTTCATCAGCTTGCCGAGATCCCGATAGTCCTGAAAAATGCCCGGGCCACGGCGCGATTGCATCCGCGCGCGGATCTGGCGGGAAATACCGGTCATCAGCGGCGTCAGCGCCAGCAGTACCGCCGCCTGACAGAGCGCAAACAGCCCCATTCCCCATTCTGGCGTTTGTTGGATTAACATCTCATTCTCCTCACAGGGCCACAGCCAGTAACAGAACGACCAGCGCTACCACCACATACAGGCAGTAGAGGCGGAAATCCCCGCTCTGCATCCGCTGGATGCCGGCCCCCATCCGCTGAACCAGACGTACCAGCGGCCAGATAATACGGTCGTCCCAGAACGGCTCGACCGCCGCGGCCCCTTCGGTGACTTTCGTCAGGCTGCGATTCAACGCCGCCGACGGATCAAGCTGCTTACGCATGCGATACAGCGGTGCGAACATCACCCGCAGTGGCTGGGTAAAGCTGCCAGCGGAAGCCGACATCGCCTCTTCCCAGGCATAACCGCAAGCCCACGGCTCCCCACGACGACGAAATGCGCCGCGATCGCCGCGCAGCGCCCACCACACCGCAAGCGGTAGCACTGGCAACGCAATCAGCAGCAGGAAAGAGACCGCCGGAGAGAGCATCGCCTGCGCACTGTCGCCCGGCTGTAGCAGCATATTGTTCGCTACGGTCACATCGGCGCCGTGCGTCAGCGAGGTCGCCACCTGCGCCAGCACCGGAGCGACAACGGAAGCGCCCACACCGAGTGCAACGCACAGCAGCGCCATCACGATCATTGCCGCCGTCATCGGCCATGGCACCTCGCGCGCATGCTCTGCCTGCTCACTGCGCGCCCCGCCACAGAAGCTGATGCCGTAGACCTTAACGAAGCACATCGCCGCCAGCGCGCCGGTGATCGCCAGCATGACGATCGCCACCGGCCCCGCCAGACGCATGGCGAAATCGCCGTCGTGACTCATGGTGAAAAGCGACTGATAGGTAAACCACTCGCTGACGAAACCGTTCAGCGGCGGCAGTGCAGAAATGGACATACAGCCAATGAGAAAAGCAGCGCCGGTGAGCGGCATCAGCTTCGCCAGACCGCCCATTTTTTCCATATCACGGGTGTGAACGCGGAAGATCACCGCCCCGGCGCCAAGGAACAAAAGCCCTTTGAATAGCGCATGGTTCAGCAGGTGGAACAGCGCGCCGAGCAGACCGATGACCGCCAGCAGCGGATGATGGCTGGCAATGCCGACCATCCCCACCCCGACGCCCATCAGGATGATGCCGATGTTCTCGACCGTGTGCCACGCCAGCAGGCGTTTGATATCGTGCTCAGCAAGCGCGTACAGCACGCCCAGCACGGAGGAAACCGCGCCAAAGGCCAGCACCAGGATGCCCCACCAGCTCTGGCTCGCGCCGAGCAAATCAACACCCACTTTGATGATGCCGAAGATCCCCACCTTCACCATCACCCCGGACATTAATGCAGAAGCATGGGAAGGTGCCGCCGGGTGCGCCTTCGGCAGCCAGCTGTGCAATGGCAGCATACCGGCTTTGGCGCCGAACCCGAGGAAGGCAAGAATAAAGACCACGGAAGCCATCACCGGGGTCAGGCTCAGGTGACGAAACGACTCAAACTCGAGGCTGCCGCTTTCGCGCCACATCAGGAAGAAGGCCACCATAATGAGCACTGAACCGGCGTGAGCGATGAAGAAGTAGAGCAGACCGGCTTTGATTGACTCTTCGCTCTGGTCGGCGATCACCAGGAACCACGATGCCAGCGACATCATTTCGAACAGAATGATGAACCAGAAGCCATTGTCCATCACCATCAGGCCAACCATTGAGGCGATGAACAGATTCATGAAGAAGCCCATCGACGCCGCGCCTTTGCCCAGATACTCCTCCATATAGGAGAGTGAATAGAGCGCGCAGAGGGTTACCAGCAGTGAAATCACTGTCACCATAAAGGCCGCAAGGCTGTCCATGCGCACGCTAAAGGGGGCAAACGAGAACGGCCCCGTGGCGCTCCAGGTCAGCACTTCTCCGCCGAGCAACACCGGTAGCGCGCTGCAAAGCCCAAGGATACCCCCGGCGATGGCGCACAACCCGGCGACGCGGATAGCGCCCCGCTCGTTATTCTGCAGCAGCAGCGAAATCACCCCACCGATGACATACAGCACCACAGACCACATTAGTAATTGCAGTGAATCCATCAGCTTTGCTCCCCTGTGAGGTAATCCATGCCCGGCAACGCATCCGGCATCGACAGCGCCGTGAGCGCCCTGCGCTGTTGTATTTGCGCGTTCACCGACTCAGGTTCGATAAGATGCAGTGCGTGCGTTGGGCAGGAGCGAATGCAGGCGGGTCCTTCCGGCAGGAAGTGGCACAGGTCGCACTTCACCGCGACGGTGCGGATACCGGCGTTCCAGCTCAGGAAAGGGTTCATCCCCTCCGGGCTTGCCGGCACATCACCGAGCAGCCCGGCGGGTACGACGTGTTCATACTGCGCGGGCACATCCACCGGCGAACTGCCTGCCGGCGTAATCGCGCCAAAGGGGCAGACCAGGCCGCACAGCTTGCAACCGATGCACAGGCTTTCGTTAAGCAGAACGCCGCCGTCCTCGAAGGCGATGGCGTTCACCGGACACACCTGTTTGCAGGGCGCGTCCTCGCAATGACGACAGAGCACAGGCGCAGTGCTGCTTTCGGTTCGCGTCATCGCAAGCCTGGGGTGTTGCTGTAACCCCTGCGCTTTATGGACATCAGTGCAGGCTGCGAGGCAGGTATTGCATCCGATGCACCACTGAGGATCCGCAATCACAAAGCGGTTCATGTATATTCCTCTGAAGCTGAAGAAAATGATCTCGCTTGATTAGCAAATCTCATGCCAGTTAAACATTCATATTAAAATCAATAAGATAAACAAAATAAGACATCAGTATGGCCTGTCATCGACAGTGTGACGACGTTTCTGACGATCGCCGTTTTTAGCCGATCCCCGGCCACCGTCATTCGTGGCGACAGATCGTCATAAGTGTCATTTTTACCGTGTCGCTTGTGCTATTCGTTTCAAAAATCAAAGGGATAAAAGCTGGTCTGTATTTTGCATTTCTGCGACAAATTGCAGACGGAGGCACTATGCACGAAATTACGCTTTGCCAGCGGGCGATAGAAATCGTCGAACAGCAGGCCGCGGCAAATGGCGCGAAACGCGTAACCGGGGTCTGGCTCAAAATTGGGGCTTTTTCTTGCGTAGAAAGCAGCTCACTTCGCTTCTGTTTTGATCTGGTATGTCGCGGCACGCTTGCGGAAGGCTGTAAACTGCATATTGAAGAGCAGCAGGCCGAGTGCTGGTGCGAACGCTGTCAGCAATACGTTCATCTGCTGTCACAACATGTTCGCCGCTGCCCGCAGTGTCAGAGTGACGCGCTGCAGATCGTGGCGGATGACGGGATGCAGATCCAGCGAATTGAAATTGATCAGGAGTAAGCTATGTGTACCACTTGCGGTTGCGGAGAAGGCAACCTCTATATTGAAGGTGACGAACACAATCCTCATTCGGCGTTTCGTGGCGCCCCGTTCGCCCCTGCTGCGCGCCCTGCGCTAAGCATCACCGGGATCAAAACGCAGGATTTCGCCCCCACACAATCTGAGCACGGCGACCTGCATTACGGTCATGGCGAAGCAGGCACCCATGCGCCGGGCATGAGCCAGCGCCGGATGCTGGAAGTGGAAATCGACGTGCTGGATAAAAACAACCAGCTCGCCGCCCGCAACCGCGCGCGCTTTGCCGCGCATCAACAACTGGTGCTGAATCTGGTTTCCAGCCCCGGCTCCGGTAAAACCACCCTGCTGACCGAAACCCTGCAACGGCTGAACGGCCGTGTGCCCTGTGCGGTCATTGAAGGCGATCAGCAAACCGTTAACGATGCCGCGCGCATCCGCGCTACCGGCACGCCTGCCATTCAGGTGAATACCGGTAAAGGCTGCCATCTGGATGCGCAGATGATTGCCGATGCCGCGCCGCGTCTGCCGCTCGACGATGGCGGCATTCTGTTTATTGAAAACGTCGGCAACCTCGTCTGCCCGGCGGGGTTTGATCTCGGCGAACGTCATAAAGTGGCGGTGCTGTCGGTCACCGAAGGCGAAGACAAGCCGCTGAAATATCCGCATATGTTCGCTGCCGCCTCGCTGATGCTGCTCAACAAAGTCGACTTACTACCGTACCTCAATTTCGACGTGGAAAAATGCATGGCGTATGCGCGGGAAGTGAACCCGGACATTGAAATCATCCTTATCTCCGCCACCAGCGGCGAAGGCATGGAACACTGGCTAAACTGGCTGGAGGCACAGCGATGTGCATAGGCATTCCCGGTCAGATTTGCGCCATTGACGGCAGCATGGCGAAAGTGGACGTCAATGGCATTCGCCGCGATGTCGATCTCACTCTGGTCGGTCACGTTGATGACACCGGCGCGTCGCGCCTCGGTCAGTGGGTGCTGGTGCATGTCGGTTTTGCCATGAGCGTGATTAATGAAACGGAAGCCCGCGACACGCTGGCGGCGCTGCAAAACATGTACGAGGTGGAGCCGGATGTCGGTGCCCTGCTGTACGGTGAGGAGAGATAATGCGCTTTGTGGATGAATACCGTGCGCCCGAACAGGTGATGAAACTTATCGCTCACCTCAGCGCGCGCGCCGGACTTCTCGATTACACCGCCGCGCGACCGCTGCGCATCATGGAAGTGTGTGGCGGGCATACGCACGCCATCTTTAAATTTGGCCTCGACCAGTTGTTGCCGGAAAACATCGAATTCATCCACGGCCCGGGCTGCCCGGTGTGCGTGCTACCGATGGGGCGCATTGATACCTGTACCGAGATCGCCAGCCACCCGGAAGTGATTTTCTGCACCTTTGGCGACGCGATGCGCGTACCTGGCAAAAACGGCTCGCTGATGCAGGCAAAAGCGCGTGGTGCGGATATTCGCATCGTCTATTCGCCGATGGATGCGCTGAAACTGGCGCAGCAAAACCCGCAACGCAAAGTGGTGTTCTTCGGCCTCGGGTTTGAAACCACCATGCCCACCACCGCCATTACCCTGCAACAGGCGCGCGAGCAGAATGTCGACAACTTCTTCTTTTTCTGCCAGCACATCACTTTAATTCCGACCCTGCGCAGTTTGCTGGAGCAACCGGATAACGGCATCGACGCGTTCCTTGCGCCGGGGCATGTCAGCATGGTGATTGGCACTGACGCCTACGGGTTTATCGCCAGCCAGTATCACCGGCCATTAGTGGTCGCCGGGTTTGAGCCGATGGATCTGCTGCAGGGCGTCTGCATGCTGGTCGAGCAGAAAATCGCCGCGAAAAGCGAGGTGGAAAACCAGTACCGTCGCGTGGTGCCGGACAGCGGCAACCCGCTGGCGCAGGCCGCCATCGCCGAGGTGTTTACCGTCAGAGGCGACAGCGAATGGCGCGGGCTGGGGTTGATTAACGACTCCGGCGTCCGCTTAACCGACGACTACCAGCGTTTTGATGCCGAAGCGTATTTCCGGCCAGCGCCGCAGAAAGTGTATGACGATCCGCGCGCCCGCTGCGGCGAGGTGCTGACGGGCCGTTGCAAACCGCATCAGTGCCCGTTATTTGGCAATACCTGTAACCCACAGAGTGCGTTTGGCGCGCTGATGGTCTCTTCCGAAGGCGCATGCGCCGCATGGTATCAATATCGAAGTCAGGAATGTGAAGCATGAAAAGCGTCCAGATAGCGCACGGCAGCGGCGGCCAGGCGATGCAGCAGTTAATCAACGATCTGTTTATGCAGGCGTTTAATAATCCGTGGCTGGCGGAGCAGGAAGATCAGGCGCGGCTTGATCTGGCGCAGTTCACCGCCCAGGGCGATCGGCTGGCGTTTTCCACCGACAGCTATGTTATCGATCCACTGTTTTTCCCTGGCGGCAACATCGGCAAGCTGGCGGTTTGCGGAACCGCCAATGACGTCGCCGTCAGTGGCGCCATCCCCCGTTTCCTCTCCTGCGGATTTATTCTCGAAGAAGGGCTGGAAATGGCGACGCTGGAAGCGGTGGTTAACAGTATGGCGCAGACAGCAAAAGCGGCGGACATCGCCATCGTCACCGGCGACACCAAAGTGGTACAGCGCGGCGCGGCGGACAAGCTGTTTATCAATACTGCCGGGCTGGGCGCCATTCCGGCGGATATTCACTGGGGCGCGCAGACGCTAACGCCTGGCGACGTGTTGCTGGTCAGCGGCACGCTCGGCGATCACGGCGCTACCATCCTTAACCTACGTGAACAGCTGGGGCTTGACGGCGAGCTGGTAAGCGACTGCGCGGTACTGACGCCGCTGATCCAGTCGCTGCGCGGCATTACTGGTGTGAAAGCCCTGCGTGATGCCACCCGTGGCGGCGTGAACGCGGTGGTGCATGAATTTGCCGCCGCCAGCGGCTGCGGTATCGAACTCAACGAACAGCAGTTGCCGGTCAATGCCGCGGTGCGCGGCGTCTGCGAACTGCTCGGTCTGGAAGCCCTCAACTTCGCTAACGAGGGCAAACTGGTGATCGCGGTCGCCCGTGATGCCGCCGACAGCGTGCTGGCACAGCTACGTTCACACCCGCTCGGCCAGCATGCCGCTATGATTGGTGAAGTGGTGGAACGCCGCGGCGTTCGCCTGACGGGCCTGTACGGCGTGAAGCGTACGCTGGATTTACCGCATGCGGAGCCGTTACCCAGAATCTGTTAATGCTTTTATTCAAAAAACCGATATTAATCATTAAGTCACAATAAAATTCGTCGGTTTCCCGCGTCATTTTTTGGATGAGTGCAATGTCATATACCCCCATGGGGGATCTCGGGCAGCAGGGGCTGTTCGATATCACCCGCACGTTACTACAGCAGCCGGATCTTGCCGCGCTCAGCGAGGCGCTGTTGCGGCTGGTAAAGCAGTCCGCGCTGGCGGATCGGGCGGCAATTGTGCTCTGGCATCCTGGCAATCACCGGGCCAGCTACTACGCCACGCCGGTCGCGGGAAAACCCATCACCTACGAAGATGAAACGGTACTGGCGCACGGGCCAGTGCGCCGTCTGCTGTCGCGACCGGATGCGCTGCATTGCAACTATCAGGAATTCCGCGACGCCTGGCCCCAACTGGCGGCAGAGCCGCTCTATCCGGCATTCGGCCGTTACTGCCTGTTGCCGCTGGCAGCGGAAGGCCATATCTTTGGCGGCTGCGAATTTATTCGCAATGATGACAGGCCGTGGACTGAGCAGGAGTATCAGCGCCTGCATGTGTTTACCCAGCTCGTTGCTGTCGTCACCGAGCAGATCCAGAGCCGGGTCACCAACAACGTCGATTACGAAATGCTGTGCCATGAGCGCGATAACTTCCGCATTCTGGTGGCGATCACCAACGCCGTGCTGTCGCGTCTCGACATGGATGAACTGGTCAGCGAAGTGGCGAAGGAGATCCACCACTATTTCCGTATCGATGCCATCAGCGTGGTGCTGCGCAGCAACCGCAAAGGCAAGCTCAACATCTACTCCACCCATTACCTCGACGACCATCACCCTGTCCACAACCAGAGTGAAACCGACGAAGCGGGAACGCTGACAGAGCGAGTATTTAAAAGCAAAGAGATGCTTCTGCTCAACCTGCACGAGCGCGACCCGTTTGCGCCCTACGAGCGGATGCTGTTTGAGATCTGGGATAACAAAATCCAGACGCTGTGCCTGCTACCGCTGATGTCCGGCGAGACCATGCTGGGCGTGCTGAAGCTGGCGCAGTGTGATGAAAAAGTATTTACCACCACCAACCTGAAGCTGCTGCGCCAGATTGCCGAACGCATCTCCATCGCCGTGGATAACGCGCTTGCGTATCAGGAAATTCATCGCCTGAAAGAGCGACTGGTAAATGAAAACCTGGCGCTCACGGAACAGCTCAATAGTGTCGAAAGCGAATCCGGCGAGATCATCGGCCGCAGCGACGCCATGTACAGCGTGCTCAAGCAGGTCGAAATGGTGGCGCAAAGCGACAGCACCGTGCTGATCCTCGGCGAAACCGGCACCGGCAAGGAGCTGATTGCCCGCGCTATCCACAATCTCAGCAGTCGCAACAGCCGCCGGATGGTGAAAATGAACTGCGCCGCAATGCCTGCCGGGCTGCTGGAAAGCGATCTGTTCGGCCATGAGCGCGGTGCCTTTACCGGCGCCAGCGCGCAACGCATCGGGCGGTTTGAACTGGCGGATAAAAGCTCGTTGTTTCTGGATGAAGTGGGCGACATGCCGCTGGAGTTGCAGCCAAAATTGTTACGGGTATTGCAGGAACAGGAGTTTGAGCGTCTCGGCAGCAACAAGCTGATTCAGACCGACGTCAGGCTGATTGCCGCCACCAACCGCAACCTGAAGCAGATGGTGACCGACCGGGAGTTTCGCAGCGATCTTTACTATCGTCTGAACGTGTTTCCGATCCACCTGCCGCCATTGCGCGAGCGTCCGGAAGATATTCCCTTGCTGGTCAAAGCCTTCACCACTAAAATTTCCCGCCGCATGGGGCGCAACATCGACAGCATTCCGGCAGAAACGCTGCGCGCGCTCAGTCGTATGGAGTGGCCGGGAAATGTGCGCGAGCTGGAGAACGTGGTCGAGCGCGCTGTGCTGTTGACGCACGGCAACGTGCTGCAACTGTCACTACCGGAACTGACCACAGAGATACCGGACATGCCGCTGACCGCCACGGAACAGGCACGGGATGGCGAAGACGAATATCAGCTGATTGTTCGGGTGCTGAAAGCGTCGAACGGCGTGGTCGCCGGGCCACGAGGCGCCGCGCAAAAGCTGGGGCTGAAACGCACCACCCTGCTCTCACGGATGAAACGGCTTGGCATAGATAAAGACGCGCTGGCGTAGGCGCGTGGATTACTTTTTCGGACGATATTTTTCAGGTAGTTCCGGCACCGGGCGGCGATCGTCAATCAGATGGCGAATGGTCAGGATCGGATGGCGCCATAGCATGCGCGGCCCCGCCCAGCGCATAATCTGCTTCATCTCTTCCCGTTTTGCCGGTTGATAGCAATGCACCGGGCACTGCTTACAGGCCGGTTTTTCGTCACCAAAGACGCACTTATCAAGGCGTTTATCCGCATACGCGTTCAGTGCCAGATAATGCCCGGGCTCTGCAGAAGCCTCAGGACACTTCTGTTCATAGAGCGCAATCATCCTGCGAATCGTCAGCTTCTCACGATCAAGACGTTCACTCACTGTGGTGTCCTCTGCAAAACATAAGTTGCATCAATAATACCCCTTTGCGTTTTTGCGCACCAGTCGAGAAAGATTCTGAGAGTCTAAACCTGGACTGTCTTTTTCTTGAACAAATAATAACCAGAAATTATTATCCTCCTACTTTCCGACAGCACCCGATAGATATCGCGTAAGGAATCCCTTTTCTCTCTTTTATATATTGACGGTTTGTTATGAATTTTAAAAAATTGATCCCTGTAATGGTTGTTATTACAACATCCATGCTGGCAGGTAATGCCTGCGCTTTTAATTTACCAGCCGAATTAGCATCTATGGATGAATACGCTCCATCGATGTATACACTGCCTTCGCCGAAGGGAAATATTAAAAGCAAAATTCTGTCCCAATATGCGAAATGGAAAGGGACGCAATATCGCTGGGGCGGTCAGTCGCGCAGCGGAATTGATTGCTCCGCCCTGATGCAGAAAATTTTTCGCGGCTCGCTGCAGATGGAACTGCCACGCACCACCGGCGAGCAGATCAAAGGCGGTTACCGCATCACGCAGCACGAGCTGAAACCGGGCGATCTGGTATTTTTTAAAACCTCGCCGGAAGACCGCCACGTGGGCGTATACATCGGTCACGATAAATTTATCCACGCGTCAAAAAGCCAGGGTGTGACGGTGTCAGAACTGTCTGACAGCTACTGGCAAGACCATTATGAAACCGCACGACGTATTACTGAAAATGTTTAATTCCTGATTCACCCTCTTTTCTTTTTTTAAGAGGGTGAAATTCTGGAAAGCGCCTCGCATTTATTCTCCTGAAATATTCTTTATTTTGTTCGACGTTATATGATGCCCCGGCAATAATTCTGAAAATAACCGGAGAGAATATGCATAATATGAACGTCCCCCCCACCAGCCCTGTTGCGAACCCCCTCCGCCAGTTAACCGTCAGCTACGTCCGCAAACGCCATATCGATCTCGACAGCGGGCGCGCCACCCGGTTGTCATGCAGCCCAAGCCTGGTACTGAGCGGCAAATGGCTGGAAGCTGCCGGGTTTTCTACCGGCACGTCGGTCAGCGTGGCCGTGGAATCCGGCATGCTGGTCATCCGCTCGCTGTCGCAAAAAGAGAATCGTTAATCAAAGTTGATGTGGGGAGACTTTTTAATGCCCCCCACCATTTTTTCATGCGACAATACCAGTCATTACGCGTAGGTGAACTGAATAGATCTTTTTGATTTTCAATGAAAATGGACATCCGGATTCCATGACCACTATCGACAATTTCGACGCTCACACCCCGATGATGCAGCAGTACCTGAAGCTCAAGGCTCAGCATCCCGAGATCCTGCTGTTCTACCGCATGGGCGACTTTTACGAGTTGTTTTATGACGATGCGAAGCGCGCATCACAGTTACTCGATATTTCGCTGACGAAGCGTGGCGCATCTGCAGGCGAGCCGATACCGATGGCGGGCGTTCCGCACCATGCCGTGGAAAACTATCTGGCTAAACTGGTGAACCTCGGCGAGTCGGTGGCAATTTGCGAACAAATTGGCGATCCCGCGACCACCAAAGGTCCGGTCGAGCGTAAAGTCGTCCGCATCGTGACGCCTGGCACCATCAGCGACGAAGCGCTGTTGCAGGAACGCCAGGACAACCTGCTGGCGGCGCTGTGGCAGGACAGCAAAGGCTACGGTTACGCGACGCTCGACATCAGCTCCGGGCGGTTTCGTCTCAGCGAACCCGCCGATCGCGAAACCATGGCCGCCGAACTGCAACGTACTAATCCCGCAGAATTGCTGTACGCGGAAGATTTCGCCGAGATGGCGCTGATTGAAGGCCGCCGCGGCCTGCGCCGTCGTCCGCTGTGGGAATTTGAAATCGACACCGCGCGCCAGCAACTGAACATGCAGTTTGGCACCCGTGACCTGGTCGGTTTTGGTGTTGAAAACGCGCCGCGCGGTCTGTGCGCCGCCGGTTGTCTGCTGCAGTATGTGAAAGACACGCAGCGCACCGCGTTGCCACACATTCGTTCCATCACCATGGAACGCCAGCAGGACAGCATTATCATGGATGCGGCCACTCGCCGTAACCTCGAAATCACTCAGAATCTGGCGGGTGGTACGGAAAACACGCTGGCTTCAGTGCTGGATCGCACCGTGACGCCGATGGGCAGCCGCATGCTCAAGCGCTGGCTGCATATGCCGGTGCGCGACACCCGCGTTCTGGAAGAGCGTCAGCAAACCATCGCCGCGTTACAGGATCGCTACAGCGAGTTGCAACCGGTACTGCGCCAGGTGGGCGATCTGGAACGTATTCTGGCGCGTCTGGCGCTACGCACCGCCCGTCCGCGCGATCTCGCCCGCATGCGCTATGCCTTCCAGCAGTTGCCGGAATTGCGCGCGCAACTGGCTGAGGTCAACAGCGCGCCGGTGCAGCGCCTGCGCGAGCAAATGGGCGAGTTTACTGAGCTGCGCGAACTGCTCGAACGCGCAGTGATTGAATCGCCGCCAGTGCTGGTGCGTGATGGCGGCGTGATCGCTCCCGGTTACAACGCCGAACTGGATGAATGGCGCGCACTGGCAGACGGCGCGACGGATTATCTCGACAGGCTGGAGATCCGCGAGCGCGAGCGTCTGGGTCTCGACACGCTGAAAGTGGGTTATAACGCCGTTCACGGTTATTACATTCAGATAAGCCGCGGGCAAAGCCACCTTGCACCGATCCACTACGTGCGCCGCCAGACGTTGAAAAACGCCGAACGCTACATCATTCCTGAACTGAAAGAGTACGAAGACAAAGTGCTCACCTCGAAAGGCAAAGCGCTGGCGCTGGAAAAACAACTGTATGACGAACTGTTTGACCTGTTGTTACCGCACCTCGCTGAGCTGCAGTTGAGCGCCTCGGCGCTGGCTGAACTGGACGTGCTGGTCAACCTGGCCGAGCGGGCTTATACGCTCAACTACAGTTGCCCGGTGTTCAGCGACAAGCCCGGCATTCACATCGAAGAAGGTCGCCATCCGGTAGTGGAACAGGTACTGAATGAACCGTTTATTGCCAACCCGCTGAACCTGTCACCGCAACGCCGAATGCTTATCATCACCGGTCCGAACATGGGCGGTAAAAGTACCTATATGCGTCAGACCGCGCTCATTGCGCTGCTGGCGTATATCGGTAGTTACGTTCCGGCGCAGAAAGTGGAGATCGGTCCCATTGACCGCATTTTTACCCGTGTCGGCGCGGCTGACGATCTGGCCAGCGGGCGTTCTACCTTCATGGTGGAGATGACCGAAACCGCCAATATCCTCCACAACGCCACCGAGTACAGTCTGGTCCTGATGGACGAAATCGGCCGCGGTACGTCAACCTATGACGGCCTGTCGCTGGCCTGGGCCTGCGCGGAAAATCTGGCAAGTCGCATCAAGGCGTTAACGCTGTTTGCGACGCACTATTTCGAACTGACGCAGTTGCCGGAAAAAATGGAAGGCGTGGCGAACGTCCATCTCGACGCGCTGGAACATGGCGACACCATTGCCTTCATGCACAGCGTGCAGGACGGTGCGGCCAGCAAAAGTTACGGTCTGGCGGTTGCCGCGCTGGCAGGTGTGCCGAAAGAGGTCATCAAACGCGCGCGTCAGAAACTGCGCGAGCTGGAAAGCATTACGCCAAATGCCGCCGCCACGCAGATTGACGGAACACAGATGTCGCTGCTTGCGGCACCGGAAGAGACATCACCGGCGGTTGAAGCGCTGGAAAATCTTGATCCTGATACGCTGACGCCACGCCAGGCGCTGGAGTGGATCTACCGGCTGAAGAATCTGCTGTAACCCACTCGTTACAGCAAAAGAAAAAGGCCAGTCGCAATGACTGGCCTTTTTTTGATGAAAGCTCGCTTATTCGCGGAACAGCGCTTCGATGTTCAGCCCTTGCCCTTGCAGGATTTCACGCAGGCGACGCAGACCTTCTACCTGAATCTGGCGAACGCGTTCACGCGTCAGACCAATTTCACGCCCCACATCTTCAAGCGTTGCGGCTTCATACCCCAGCAGCCCGAAACGACGCGCCAGTACCTCACGCTGTTTGGCGTTCAGTTCGAACAGCCATTTGACGATGCTCTGTTTCATGTCATCGTCCTGCGTGGTGTCTTCCGGACCGTTCTCTTTTTCATCGGCCAGGATATCCAGCAGCGCTTTTTCGGAATCGCCACCCAGCGGGGTGTCGACCGAGGTGATGCGCTCGTTGAGACGCAGCATACGACTGACGTCATCAACCGGTTTATCAAGCTGCTCGGCAATCTCTTCCGCACTCGGCTCGTGGTCCAGCTTATGGGACAACTCACGCGCGGTACGCAGATAAACGTTCAGCTCTTTAACGATGTGAATCGGTAAACGAATGGTACGGGTTTGATTCATGATCGCCCGTTCAATCGTCTGGCGGATCCACCAGGTTGCGTAGGTTGAGAAGCGGAATCCGCGCTCCGGGTCAAATTTCTCCACGGCACGAATCAGCCCCAGATTCCCCTCTTCAATCAGATCCAGCAGCGCCAGACCACGATTGCTGTAACGACGGGCAATCTTCACTACCAGACGCAGGTTACTTTCTATCATCCGACGGCGGGAGGCAACATCTCCACGCAGTGCACGACGTGCAAAATAGACTTCTTCTTCGGCTGTTAACAGTGGAGAGTATCCAATCTCCCCAAGGTAAAGCTGAGTCGCGTCCAGTACACGCTGTGTGGCACCCTGCGATAACAGCTCTTCCTCAGCCAGGTCGTTATCACTGGGTTCCTCTTCATTTAAGGTTTTCTCGTCGAAAACCTCCATTCCGTTCTCATCAAATTCCGCGTCTTCATTTAAATCATGAACTTTCAGCGTATTCTGACTCATAAGGTGGCTCCTACCCGTGATCCCCTGACGGAACATGCAAGTAAAGCCATATTCCGTCGAATTATCGCTGCGGCAAATACTGCAGCGGGTTTACGGATTTCCCCTTGTAACGAATTTCAAAATGCAAGCGTGTTGAACTGGTTCCGGTGCTACCCATGGTAGCGATTTTCTGCCCCGCCTTAACTTCTTGTTGTTCCCGGACCAGCATAGTGTCGTTATGGGCGTAGGCGCTCAGGTAATCATCGTTATGTTTGATGATAATAAGATTACCGTAACCGCGCAGTGCGTTACCGGCATAGACGACGCGCCCATCTGCGGTCGCGGCGATAGCCTGTCCCTTACTGCCTGCGATATCGATACCTTTATTCCCGTTGTCAGAGAATTTCTCGATAATGTTGCCATCAGTCGGCCAGCGCCATGAAGAAATCGGCGAACTGGTAGACATACTGCTTGCAGTCGGTTCGGTTGTGCTTGCAACTGGTGCCGTAACAGGCGCTGTGACCGGGGTCGCAGGCTTATTGTTGGGCAACATTTTGTTAGCACTTTGTTCACCTGAATCCTCAGAATACGTAATTGTTGGTTTAGAAGCAACCACCGCGCCGGAATTTTGTGCAGGTTTTGAGGTAAGGCCCTGCGAACCGCTACTGGCCTGTACGCTTGCTTGCGCAACAGGATTGTTACCTGTGATGGGCTGTCCAGCTGCGTTTCCGATCTGTAACGTCTGGCCTACATTCAAACCGTAAGGTGCAGAAATGTTGTTACGTTGTGCAAGATCGCGGAAATCGTTGCCGGTGATCCAGGCGATATAAAACAGGGTATCGCCGCGCTTCACGGTATAGGTGCTGCCGCCCGAGTAACTGCCTTTAGGAATGTCGCCGTATTTACGGTTATAAACGATATGACCTTCCGCGTTGGTTTGTACCGGCTGCGACATCGTTTGTGTCTGTACAGGCTGCGTCTGCATCGGCTGTGCAGACTGAATTTGCGGCTGTGACGGTTGCGCCGTCGAATTCCCCATCTTCGGCGGTGGGGTGATCAACATGCCGGAATTGGTGCCGGAAGCGGCATTTCCGCCCACCGAGCTCACTGGGGCTGGTGCGTTATTCGAACTCGTACAACCTGCAAGCCAGACGGAGACCAGCGATAGCGCCGCAATACGGCTTAAGGTAAATTTTGGGCTTCCCGCGCTCATTTATCCCCCAGGAATGTGTTAACTGCCAGTGATGTCATTACCGCGCAACGCGCCGGCTCAGGCACTGAAAATGTGCCTACCCTACGCCCGAACACGCGCCGAATAAACCAGGAAAACTCCTGTTATTACGCCAGTTCCCCTTTGACCAAAGGCACAAAGCGGACGGCTTCCACGGTATCGATAATAAATTCGCTGCCCCGCCGACGAACCCGTTTTAACCACTGGTGTTCGTCGCCGACAGGCAAAACGAGAATGCCGCCTTCGTCCAGTTGCGACATCAGCGCAGCCGGAATTTCCGGCGGTGCGGCTGTGACAATGATGGCGTCAAATGGCGCACGCGCCTGCCATCCCTGCCAGCCATCGCCGTGGCGGGTAGAAACATTGTGTAAATCCAGTTGCTTGAGACGACGGCGCGCCTGCCATTGCAGACCTTTTATACGTTCCACCGAACAAACATGATGGACTAAATGTGCCAGAATTGCCGTCTGATATCCGGATCCGGTGCCGATCTCCAGCACCCGTGACGCCTCAGTGAGTTCAAGAAGCTCCGTCATTCGCGCAACCATATACGGCTGCGAAATGGTTTGCCCTTGACCTATTGGCAATGCGACGTTCTCCCACGCTTTGTGTTCAAACGCCTCATCAATGAATTTTTCACGCGGTACCTGAGCTATCGCTTCAAGTACGTGCTCATCATGAATACCCTGAGTACGTAGTTGATCAAGAAGGCTTTGTACGCGTTTGCTTACCATTGCGCATCGACTCCCACGCGTTCTAACCAGCCGGATACCACGTCATGCGCGCTATGTGCGGTTAAATCGACATGCAGCGGCGTGACCGACACATAACCTTCATCCACCGCAGCAAAGTCGGTGTCCGGCCCCGCGTCGCATTTTTCACCCGGCGGGCCAATCCAGTACAGCGTGTTTCCGCGCGGATCCTGTTGCGGGATGACTTTGTCCGCCGGATGGCGACTGCCGCAGCGCGTCACGCGGATCCCCTTGATTTGATCAAGCGGGAGGTCGGGAACATTGATATTGAGAATACGCCCGGTGCGCAACGGTTCGCGCGACAGCGCACGCAGAATCGAACAAGTCACCGCCGCCGCGGTTTCATAATGCTGATGGCCGTCCAGCGAAACTGCAAGCGCCGGATAACCGAGATGTCGCCCTTCCATTGCCGCCGCGACAGTGCCGGAATAGATGACGTCATCGCCGAGATTCGGCCCGGCGTTGATGCCCGACACGACGACATCCGGTTGCGGACGCATCAGCGCATTGACGCCAAGATAGACGCAGTCCGTCGGCGTACCCATCTGCACGGCGATGTCGCCATTTTCAAACGTAAACGTACGAAGTGAGGATTCCAGCGTCAGGGAATTTGACGCTCCGCTGCGGTTACGATCAGGCGCGACCACCTGCACCACGGCAAATTCCCGCAGGGCTTTCGCCAGCGTCTGAATGCCTGGGGCATGGATCCCGTCATCGTTACTCAGCAATATTCGCATAATCACCTGTTGTCTTGATCAGTTCCCTTACCACGCTGGTGGCAAAACTGCCCGCAGGTAGCCAGAAACGTAGCTCAACGGTCACATCATCCCACCAGTTCCAGCTTAGCTGTTGCGGATAAAGCAGCACCGCACGGCGCGCCGCCTCGACCTTTTCCCGCACCAGCAGCGACTGTAACAGCGTCTCCTGCGCCAGCGTATTTTCTTCGAAGGCCAGCGCAGCACGCTGGGTTCCCCAGTCGCCACTGCCGGGCAATGCTGCGGTGATCATCAGCTCCCGGTTATCGACGCGCGTCTGTAATTCGCCGCGCTCGTCTTCCGTCGCCACAAACCAGCTGCCACGCCCCGCTAATTGTAGCGCATCGCCGTCAACAACTTGATTAAAGTCTGTTTTTTTTAATTTATCGCTGACAATCTGATTAAACAAGGCACTCCGCGCCGCAGAGAGCCAAAAACTGCGTTTGTTGCGATCGCGCACCGGCCCGCCGTTTTCCGCCCAGCGCAGCGCACCGTGCAGATTACTACCGCCGATACCAAAGCGCTGTGCGCCGAAATAGTTCGGGACGCCACGCGCCGCGATGGCCTGCAGACGTGCGTCCACGTCATCGCGGTGCGACACTTCACGCAGAATAAGCGTGAAATAATTCCCTTTCAGCGCGCCCGGTCGCAGCTTGCGTTTATGACGGGCATATTCCAGCACCTGGCAGCCTTCCAGCGCGAATTTGCTGAGATCCGGCATCTCTTTGCCGGGCACACGGGCGCAGAGCCATTGCTCGGTGACCGCATGTTTGTCTTTTTGCCCGGCGAAGCTGACTTCTCGAGCGTGTATCTTGAGGAATTTCGCCAGCGCATCGGCGACAAAACGGGTGTTACAACCGTTTTTGAGGATCCGCACGAGAATATGCTCACCCTCGCCGTCCGGCTCAAACCCTAAATCTTCCACCACCAGAAAATCTTCCGGGCTGGCTTTCAGCAGGCCCTGCCCCTGCGGTTGACCGTGCAGGTAAGTCAGGTCGTCAAACGCAATCATGGGTTGACCTTGTGCAGCAATGCCACCGCTTCACAGGCAATCCCTTCGCCACGGCCGGTGAAACCCAGTTTTTCTGTGGTGGTTGCTTTCACGTTGACGTCATCCATATGGCAGCCGAGATCTTCGGCGATGAACACCCGCATTTGCGGAATGTGCGGCAGCATTTTTGGCGCCTGCGCAATGATGGTGACGTCGACGTTGCCGAGCGTGTAGCCTTTGGCCTGAATGCGACGCCAGGCTTCGCGCAGCAACGCGCGGCTGTCAGCGCCTTTGAAGGCCGGATCGGTATCCGGGAAAAGCTTGCCGATATCGCCCAGCGCCGCCGCGCCCAGCAGAGCATCGGTCAGGGCATGCAGCGCGACATCGCCATCAGAATGAGCCAACAGCCCCTTTTCGTAAGGGATACGTACGCCGCCAATGATAATGGGGCCTTCGCCGCCAAAGGCATGCACGTCAAAACCGTGTCCAATTCGCATTACGCCTTCTCCTGATAGTCAGATCGGGTGAGGTAAAATTCCGCCAGCGCCAGGTCTTCCGGGCGCGTGACTTTAATATTATCAGCGCGACCCGCCACCAGCTCAGGATGGAAGCCGCAATACTCCAGTGCGGACGCTTCATCCGTGATGGTCGCGCCATCGTTGAGTGCGCGGGTCAGGCAATCAATTAATAATTCGCGGGGGAAAAACTGCGGGGTCAGCGCGTGCCAGAGATCGTTTCTGTCGACGGTATGGGCAATGGCGGTGGCACCAGGTTCGGCGCGTTTCATGGTGTCGCGTACCGGCGCGGCCAGAATGCCGCCCACGCGGCTGGTTTCGCTGAGCGCCAGCAAACGCTTGAGATCGTCCTGATGCAGACAAGGGCGTGCAGCGTCGTGTACCAGCACCCATTCGGCGCCTGTGGCGGCGTTCAGCCCGGCAAGGACGGAATCGGCACGTTCGGCGCCGCCTTCGACAACGGTAATCTGCGGATGCGAGGCCAGCGGTAATGACTGAAAACGGTCATCGCCTGCGCTGACGGCGATGATCACGCGCTGAACGCGGGCATTTGCCAGCAGCGCGTCCACCGCGTGTTCGAGAATCGTTTTGTTACCGATTGAGAGATATTGTTTTGGGCATTCCGTTTGCATGCGGCGGCCAAATCCGGCTGCCGGGACCACGGCGCAAACGCCCGGAATAGTTGCTGCCATGTTTTAATCCTGGGAGTGTCTATCGATTATTCTGCCCTGAAGCCTGATTGCGTTTTGACGCATCCGGAACCAGACGATAGAACGTTTCGCCCGGGCGGGTCATGCTAAGTTCATTGCGTGCGCGTTCCTCGATCGCTTCCTGACCGCCATTGAGATCGTCAATTTCGGCGAAAAGCTGATCGTTTCGCGCTTTGAGTTTGGCGTTCGTCGCCTGCTGTGCGGCGACATCTTCGCTGACCCGGCTGTAGTCATGAATACCATTCTTGCCGAACCACAGCGAATATTGTAGCCAGACCAGCAAAGCCAGCAATAGCAGCGTTAGTTTACCCATCCTGCCCCCTGAAAAACGGCATCATCATCCCATATCTTGACCGGGTACTCCACCCCGGCGCGGACGATGCCGCGTCATCGCGGGAAATGTACCACATTTTCCCCGCAAATACGTACGCCTCGTTGCCGCAGAGCCGCGGATCACCCCATCAACCACAGGAAAAGCAGGCCGAAAAGCGCCATCACCGTGAGCACGGTAACAGGAAGACTATAGAGCAGTTTGCTGTCGAGCAGTGAGTGCAGCGCCACACCGATTAATACGGCGACAGGCATGAGCGCCAGAAAGAAGGGCCATGTGTAGAGCAGAAAAAACAGCGTATTACTGCCGTAGATCAGGAACGGGATACCCAACGCCAGCAGCCATGCCATGAAACCCACCACCGCGCCCGGCAGCGTCCATGTGGTTTCCTCACTTTCAGCAAGCGATTTGGTGGAAGTGAGGCTCATGTTCTGGGTATCGCGCATATCAAATCCTGTTACCTGACCGGCCGGAAGATGAACATATCCGGCGCTGTCTTAGGATCTGATGATATCGTCCCGCCTGAGGAGATCTAATAATTGGTTAACCAAATTTGTTACCAATTGTTCGCCCTTAAGGTGGATCTCAGGCGCTTCGGGAGATTCGTACGCTGAATCAATACCGGTGAAATTCCGCAGTTCACCGGCGCGTGCCTTTTTATACAGTCCCTTAGGATCGCGGGCTTCGCAAATCGCCAGTGGCGTGTCGACATGGACTTCATAAAAGCGCCCGTCGCCGATCAACTCACGCGCCATTTGCCGCTCCGCACGGTGCGGAGAGATAAACGCCGTCAATACCACCAGCCCGGCATCGACCATCAGTTTCGCCACTTCACTGACGCGACGAATGTTCTCTTTGCGATCGGCATCGCTGAAACCTAAATCGCGACACAACCCATGACGCACGTTGTCGCCATCCAGCAAGTAAGTGCTCACGCCAAGCTCATGCAACGCCTCTTCCAGCGCGCCGGCGACAGTGGACTTTCCTGAGCCGGAAAGCCCGGTAAACCACAGTACAACGCCACGGTGACCGTGACGTTGTTCGCGCTGTTCCCGGGTAACCGGATGGGGGTGCCAGACGACGTTTTCGTCATGCTGCGCCATTACCGGCCTCCCAGCAAATCACGCGCGCCCCAGTGAGGGAAATGTTTACGCACCAGCGCATTCAGCTCCAGTTCAAAAGCACTGAATTCAGACGTCTGCACTGCGGCTTCAGTCTGCGGTTCGTGGACCAGCCCCGCCCCCACGGTGACGTTCGACAGTCTGTCGATAAAAATCAGCCCGCCCGTCACCGGGTTATTCTGATATTTGTCGAGCACCAGCGGCTCGTCGAAGGTCAGATCCACCAGCCCGATACCGTTCAACGGCAGCGAATCTACCTCGCTGTGAGTCAGGTTGTTAATATCGACCTGATACCGAATCGAATCGACGCGCGCACGGGTTTTCTTGCCGGCGATTTTGATGTCATAACTCTGGCCTGGTTGCAGCGCCTGTTCGGCCATCCATACCACATTCACACTGGCGCTCTGCACAGCCGGTAGCGAGGCGCTCGCCTCCACCAGCAGGTCACCGCGGCTGATATCGATTTCATCTTTCAGCACCAGGGTAATGGCTTCGCCCGCCTGCGCCTGTGGCAGGTCGCCGTCAAAGGTAACAATGCGCGCGACCGTCGATTCCACGCCAGACGGCAGGACTTTGACCCGCTGCCCGACGCTGACGGTACCGGATGCCAGCGTCCCGGCATAACCCCGAAAATCAAGATTTGGCCGGTTCACATACTGCACCGGGAAACGCATCGGCTGGCTTTCCACCGCACGCAGGATCTCTACCGTTTCCAGCACTTCCAGCAACGTCGGGCCGCTGTACCACGGCATATTCTCACTCTGGCTGGCGACGTTATCGCCCTCCAGCGCCGACAGTGGTACAAAGCGGATGTCGAGGTTTCCCGGCAGTTGCTGGGCGAACGTCAGATACTCTTCGCGGATGTCGTTGAAGCGCGCTTCGCTGAAATCCGCCAGATCCATTTTATTCACCGCCACTACCAGGTGTTTAATCCCCAGCAACGTGGAAATAAAGCTGTGGCGACGGGTCTGGTCGAGCACGCCTTTGCGCGCGTCAATCAGCAGGATCGCCAGATCGCAGGTAGATGCCCCGGTCGCCATATTACGGGTGTACTGTTCATGCCCAGGGGTATCGGCGATGATAAATTTGCGCTTTTCGGTTGAGAAATAGCGATACGCCACGTCGATGGTGATGCCCTGCTCGCGTTCCGCCTGCAGGCCATCCACCAGCAGCGCCAGATCCAGCTTCTCGCCCTGGGTACCGTGACGTTTGCTGTCATTGTGCAGCGAAGAGAGCTGATCTTCATAAATCTGACGGGTATCGTGCAGCAGGCGACCAATCAGCGTACTTTTGCCGTCATCGACGCTGCCGCAGGTCAGAAAACGCAGCAGACTTTTGTGCTGCTGGGCGTGCAGATACGCTTCAACGCCGCCTTCATCGGCAATTTGTTGTGCAATGGTGGTGTTCATGGCGGCTCCTTAGAAATAACCCTGACGTTTCTTCAGCTCCATCGAGCCTGCCTGATCGCGATCGATAACGCGCCCCTGCCGTTCACTGGTGGTGGAAACCAGCATCTCTTCGATGATCTCCGGCAGCGTTTGTGCCTCAGATTCCACCGCGCCAGTCAGCGGCCAGCAGCCAAGTGTACGGAAACGTACCATCCGTTTTTTGATCACCTCGCCCGGCTGCAGATCGATACGGTTGTCGTCGATCATCATCAGCATGCCGTCACGCTCCAGCACCGGGCGCTCCGCCGCCAGATACAGCGGAACAATATCGATATTTTCCAGATAGATGTACTGCCAGATATCCAGCTCGGTCCAGTTGGAGAGCGGGAACACGCGGATGCTTTCGCCTTTGTTGATCTGGCCGTTGTAGTTGTGCCACAGCTCCGGGCGCTGGTTTTTCGGGTCCCAGCGGTGGAAACGGTCGCGGAAAGAGTAGATGCGCTCTTTCGCCCGTGATTTCTCTTCGTCGCGACGCGCGCCGCCGAACGCAGCGTCAAAACCGTATTTGTTCAGCGCCTGCTTCAGCCCTTCGGTTTTCATGATATCGGTGTGTTTGGCGCTGCCGTGGACAAACGGGTTAATCCCCATCGCCACCCCTTCCGGGTTTTTATGCACCAGCAGTTCACAACCGTACGCTTTGGCGGTCCGGTCACGGAACTCATACATTTCGCGGAATTTCCAGCCGGTATCAACATGCAGCAGCGGGAACGGCAGCGTCCCCGGGTAAAACGCCTTACGCGCCAGGTGCAGCATGACGCTGGAGTCTTTGCCGATGGAATAGAGCATCACCGGATTCGAAAATTCGGCGGCGACTTCACGGATGATATGGATGCTTTCCGCCTCCAGTTGCCGCAAATGAGTGAGTCGTTTTTGATCCATTACCGTTCCTTAAGCCTGTCTTTACGTACTTTGCGTATAGAAAGGGACTATAGGGTGCGGCTTAGATCAAATGAAATTACGAAATGGAATGACTAGTTCCTCAAAGGAATAACCCGCCAGGAATGCAAATATCAAAAAGTGCTTAACGTCAGGCTTTTCGGGGATTTAAGTGCAAATGAAATTGTGTAAGCCGGGTCACAGTTTCATACTAGTGCGTCGTTTTTTTGTATGTGTAAGGACACGTTATGTTTTCCGCGTTGCGCCGCTCTCTGATTTCACTGACGCTCGGTGCATGTTTTTCTTTTCCGGTGCCGGGCGCTGCGTCGCCCATCGGTGATATCGCGAATACCCAGGCCCGCCATATCGCGACCTATTTTCCTGGTCGTATGACGGGAACGCCCGCCGAAATGTTGTCAGCGGATTATCTGCGCCAGCAGTTCGCACAGATGGGTTACCAGAGCGACATCCGCACCTTCAACAGCCGCTACATTTATACCGCGAAAAACAACCGCCAGAACTGGCATAACGTGACCGGCAGTACGGTGATCGCCGCACATGAAGGCCTGTCCCGTCAGCAAATAATCGTCATGGCGCACCTGGATACCTACGCCCCGCGCAGCGACGCCGACAACGAAAACAATCTCGGTGGCCTGACACTACAGGGCATGGACGACAACGCGCTGGGGCTTGGCGTCATGCTCGAACTGGCGGAAAAACTGAAAAACACCGCCACGCAATATGGCATTCGTTTTATCGCCACCAGCGGTGAAGAAGAAGGCAAACTCGGCGCCGAAAACCTGCTCAAACGCATGAGCGCGGAAGAGCGGAAAAACACGCTACTGGTGATTAACCTCGATAACCTCGTGGTGGGCGACAAACTCTATTTCAACAGCGGCAAACAGACGCCTGCCTCGGTGCGCAAATTAACCCGTGACCGGGCGCTGGCCATCGCCCGCAGTCACGGTATTAACGCCGCGATGAATCCCGGCCTGAACCCGGATTATCCCAAAGGCACAGGTTGCTGCAACGACGCCGAGGTGTTTGATAAGGCCGGTATTCCGGTACTTTCCATCGAAGCGACTAACTGGACGTTAGGAAAGAAAGACGGCTACCAGCAACGCGCGAAATCCCGCACGTTCCCGAACGGTGTGAGCTGGCATGATGTGCGTCTGGATAACCAACAGTATATCGATAAGGCGCTGCCGGGGCGCATTGAACGCCGCAGCCGCGACGTGATGCGGGTACTCTTGCCGCTGATGAAAGAGCTGGCGAAAGCATAAGTGATCCCACTCCCGGACGGGAGTGGGATAAAAATATTACCCTTCGTGCAATCCGCACTCGCGTTTCAGGCCAAAGAAACGCGTCTCTTCTTCCGCCATGCCTGGTTCCCATTTGCGTGTGGTGTGAGTATCGCCCACCGACAAATAGCCCTGATCCCATAGCGGATGATATTTCAGGCCGTGTTTTTGCAGATACTGGTACACCGTGCGGTTATCCCAGTCGATAATCGGCAATACTTTGAACACGCCACGCTGAATGGCGAGCACCGGCAATGTCGCCCGGCTGCCGGACTGTTCGCGGCGCAACCCGGCAAACCAGGTTTGCGCATTCAATTCGCGCAGCGCCCGGTTCATCGGCTCGACCTTATTGATGTCGTTGTACTTCTCAATCCCTTCGACGCCCTGCTCCCACAGCTTGCCGTAGCGCGCTTCCTGCCAGGCCGGGCTGGTTTCGGCGCGATAGACTTTCAGATTCAGGCTGAGCTTCTCCGTCAGCTCATCAATGAACTGATAGGTTTCCGGGAACAGATAGCCGGTATCGGTGAGGATCACCGGGATATCCGGGCGGATCTGATTCACCAGATGCAGGCTCACCGCCGCCTGAATACCAAAGCTGGAAGAGAGCACATAGTCGCCGGGCAGGTTTTCCAGCGCCCAGGCGACGCGCTCTTCCGCGCTCAGTTTTTCCAGCTGCCCGTTGGTTTCCGCCAGCGCCAGCACACGCTCAACTTTCGGCAAGTCGTTGAGAGCCTGTAGATCGAGAATCGCCATAAGTACCTCTCGTTATTCCCAGAAATCCCGGGCAGGGTCGAGCACCGGGCGAATGATGCCCGCACGCACCGTGAAGTCACCGAAGCCTTCCTCTGCTTCGCGCTCCTTCGCCCAGCGCCCGACCAGTTCGTCGATATTGTCGAGAATTTCTGACTCGGTAATGTTTTCCCGGTACATGCGGGGGATCCGTGTTCCCGCACGGTTACCGCCGATATGCAGGTTGTAGCGGCCCGGCGCTTTGCCCACCAGCCCGATCTCCGCCAGCATCGCGCGGCCACAACCGTTCGGGCAACCCGTCACGCGCAGGACGATATGATCGTCACCAACACCGTGCTTGCCCATGACGGCTTCCACTTTGTCGACAAATGACGGCAGGAAACGCTCGGCTTCGGCCATCGCCAGCGGACAGGTCGGGAACGACACGCAGGCCATCGAGTTTTCACGCTGCGGCTTGACCGCATCCATTAGCCCGTGCGCCCGCGCCAGCTTTTCGATCTTCGCTTTCTGGCTTTCCGGCACACCTGCGACGATCAGGTTCTGATTGGCGGTCAGACGGAAATCGCCTTTGTGAACCTTCGCGATCTCCAGCAGCCCGGTTTTCAGCGGTCGACCCGGGTAATCCAGAATACGGCCGTTTTCGATAAACAGCGTCAGATGCCATTTGTCATCGATGCCTTTTACCCAGCCAATGCGATCGCCGCGACCGGTAAATTCATACGGGCGGATCGGCTCGAACTTGATCCCCGCGCGGCGCTCAACTTCGGCTTTGAAGGTTTCCACGCCGACGCGCTCCAGGGTGTATTTGGTTTTCGCGTTTTTACGGTCGGTACGGTTACCCCAGTCGCGCTGGGTCGTGACTACCGCTTCCGCCACCGCCAGCGTATGTTCCAGCGGCAGATAACCAAACTCGCTTGCGGTGCGGGCATAGGTTTTCTTGTTGCCATGCTCGATGGACAGACCGCCGCCCACCAGCAGGTTAAAGCCCACCAGCTTGCCGTTTTCAGCAATCGCCACGAAGTTCATGTCGTTGGCGTGCAGATCGATATCGTTCTGCGGCGGGATCACCACCGTGGTTTTGAATTTACGCGGCAGATAAGTTTTGCCGAGAATGGGCTCTTCGTCAGTGGTCGCCACTTTTTCCTGATCGAGCCAGATTTCCGCATAAGCACGAGTACGCGGCAGCAGGTGCTCAGAGATTTTCTTCGCCCACTCATAGGCTTCTGCATGCAGTTGCGACTCAACCGGGTTAGACGTACAAAGCACGTTACGGTTCATGTCGTTGGCGGTCGCCAGCGCGTCCAGCCCCACCTCGTGCAGCATCTGATGCGCCGGTTTGACGTTTTTCTTCAGCAGGCCGTGATACTGGAACGTCTGGCGGTTGGTCAACCGAATGCTGCCGTAAATCGTGTTTTCACCGGCAAACTTGTCGATCGCCTTCCACTGTTTCGTGGTGATCACCCCGCCCGGCAGGCGGCAGCGCAGCATCATCGCGATGCGCGGCTCCAGCTTCTGCTCAGCGCGTTCGGCGCGAATATCGCGATCGTCCTGCTGGTACATGCCATGAAAGCGGATCAGCAAAAAGTTGTCGCCGTTAAACCCGCCGGTCAGGCCGTCATTTAAATCTTCCGCAATCGTCCCGCGCAGATAGTTGCTTTCGACTTTCATGCGCTCGGCATCGGTCAGTTTGCCTTCGACCACTAAAGGGCCTGGGTGTTTTTCGCTCATTAGTAGACATCTCGCTGATAACGGCGCTCAACGCGCAGCTCACTTAAATATTCATCCGCCGCTTCGGCATCCATCGCGCCAAATTCGGCAATCACGTCCAATAAAGCCTGTTCGACATCTTTCGCCATGCGATTGGCGTCGCCACAGACATAAATGTGCGCACCGTCGTTGATCCAGCGCCACAGCTCAGCGCCCTGTTCGCGCAGTTTGTCTTGTACGTAGATTTTTTCTTTCTGGTCTCTCGACCAGGCGAGATCAATACGGCTCAGTACGCCCTCTTTGACGTAGCGCTGCCATTCCACCTGATAGAGGAAATCATCCACAAAATGTGGGTTGCCAAAGAACAGCCAGTTTTTGCCTTCCGCACCATCGGCGGCACGCTGTTGCATAAAGGCGCGGAACGGCGCGATACCGGTGCCCGGGCCAATCATGATCACTGGCGTCTGCGGGTTGGCAGGCAGGCGGAAGTTATCGTTGTGCTCGATGAACACCCGCACTTCCCCGTCTTCTTCCACGCGATCAGCAAGGAAGCCCGACGCGCCACCGCTGCGGGTGCGGCCTTCTATGTCATAGCGTACGACACCCACGGTGACGTGAACTTCGCTTTCCACTTCCGCCTGCGCAGAGGCGATGGAATAGAGGCGCGGCGTCAGCGGGCGCAGCAGCCCGATCAGCGCATCGGCATCCAGTTGTGCCGGCGAAAAACGCACCATGTCGACAATCGGCGTGGTAGCGGCGTAATGCTGGAGCTGGGCTTTATCGCCCACTAACGGCAGCAGGCTTTCGCTGCGGGTCAGCGTTGCGTAATTTTCCACGATGTTGCCGGTGTTGACCGTCAGCTCAAAATGCCATTGCAACGCCTCGGCCAGCGGCAGCGTTTTACCGTCAACCATCACCGGCTCATCGCCTTTCAGCCACAGCAGTTCAACCAGTTCTTTGACCAGCGCCGGATCGTTCTGATACCAGACGCCGAGCGCATCGCCAGGCTGGTAGCGCAAGCCAGAGTCGCCAAGATCGATTTCGATATGACGCACATCTTTTTCCGAGTCGCGGCTGGTGATTTTCTGGTTCACTGACAGCGTCGCAGTCAGCGGCGCTTCTTTGGTGTACGGGCTGGTGTGAACTTCGTTGAAAGCCCCGGTCGCCGCGACAGCCGTCTGTGCCGCAGGGGCAACAGGCGCACGCGCCTTCAGCACTTCCACCACACGAGCGCGCCACTGAGTGGCCGCAGTCTGGTACTCCACATCACAATCAACGCGATCGAGCAGACGCTCACCGCCGAGTTCCGCCAGTTTGCTGTCAAAGTCTTTACCGGACTGGCAGAAAAATTCGTAAGAGGTGTCACCGAGGCCAAACACGGCAAAAGCAGTACCGTTCAGTTTCGGCGCTTTTTTCGAGAACAGGAACTTATGTAGCGCAACAGCCTCTTCCGGCGGCTCACCCTCTCCCTGCGTTGAGGTGACGACAACCAGCAGTTTTTCGGCGGCGATTTGCTTGAATTTATAATCTCCGGCATTAACCAGGTTGACGTTCAGTTTTTCCGCCAGCAGATCGTCGCGAAGCTGCTCTGCCACGCGACGCGCGTTGCCGGTCTGGGAAGCAGAAATTAAGGTGATGGCCGGGATAACGGCCGCGACGGGCGAGGCCGTTGTCACCGTGCCGGGATGCTGATTGAGCATGCCCCAGAAATAGCCAGAAACCCAGGCCAGCTGGGTTGGAGAAAAATCAGTGGTTGCCGCCTGCAGGCGGGCCAGTTGCTCCGGGTTAAGCGGGAGCAGACTGGAAGGTGGGGCCTGTGTCGTCATGCGTTGTTATGTTCCAGTATTAAAGCCGTCATTTTGCGGAAAAATCCAAACTGAAGGTAAGGTTAACGGCGAGGATAATAACAATTAAAGAAGGGATGGAAATAATAAATAACCAAATCGACTAACCTGTTTTACTCATACCTGTTAACAGGAAAATCGATTAATTAACCATTTGAATATTATAACAAAAAATATACCACTCACCGTATCATTATCCGGTCGCCAGGAAAGGCTGTTTTAGTTAATGAGAAAAAAGGTGCTTTCCGGTATGATTTTCCGGTTTTTCGTCTTATTTGAGAGTTCACCATGTCCACCACGTTGTTTAAAGATTTCACCTTCGAAGCCGCTCACCACCTGCCGCACGTGCCGGAAGGTCATAAGTGCGGGCGTCTTCACGGTCACTCCTTCATGGTTCGTCTGGAGATTACCGGTGAGGTCGATCCGCATACCGGCTGGATTATGGATTTTGCCGATCTGAAAGCGGCATTTAAGCCGACATACAATCGTCTCGACCATTACTATCTGAACGATATTCCCGGTCTGGAAAACCCGACCAGTGAAGTGCTGGCAAAATGGATTTGGGATCAGGTTAAGCCGGTTGTCCCACTGCTGAGCGCGGTGATGGTAAAAGAAACCTGCACGGCGGGCTGCGTGTATCGCGGCGAGTAATACATTCCGCTGACGGGTTTTGTGGTTTCACACAATTTAACGGGAGCAAGTATGCCTCTGTTACACCTGCTTCGACAAAACCCGGTCATTGCGGCGGTGAAAGATAACGCCAGCCTGCAACTGGCAATCGACTCTGACTGCCAGTTTATTTCAGTGCTGTACGGCAATATCTGTACCATCAGCGGCATTGTGCAAAAAATTAAAAGCGCCGGGAAATACGCCTTTATCCATGTTGATCTGCTGGAAGGCACGTCGAATAAAGAGGTAGTGATTCAGTTTCTCAAGCTGGTGACGAAAGCTGACGGCATTATCAGCACCAAAGCGGCGATGCTGAAAGCCGCGCGGGCAGAAGGCTATTTCTGTATTCATCGTCTGTTTATCGTCGACTCCATCTCCTTCCATAACATTGATAAACAGGTCGCGCAGTCGAACCCTGACTGCATCGAAATTCTGCCGGGCTGCATGCCCAAAGTGCTCGGTTGGGTAACGGAAAAGATCCGCCAGCCGCTGATTGCCGGCGGGCTGGTGTGTGATGAAGAAGACGCCCGTAACGCCATCAACGCCGGTGTCGCGGCGCTCTCCACCACCAATACCGATGTCTGGAAACTGGCGAAACAGCTTAACTAGCTATCGCGCATACACGCTGTCAGCGCCGTCAGTAGCGATGGCCAGTCATCGACAATGCCGACATCGGCAGTGCTGAAAATCGGCGCCTGCGCGTCGCGATTGATCGCCACAATAAACTGACTCTGACGGATCCCGGCACTGAACGCGGGCGCACCGGATGCCCCGGCCACAATGCACACGTCTGGCGCCAGCAAATGACCGGAAATGCCAATCATCCGCAGCGCATCAAACCCACCATTCATCACTCTTGCCCGGCTGTAACCGGCTTCTGCATCCATCGCCGCCGCCATGGCGAGGATCGTGGTTTCATCGACACTTTCCGCTCCCTGCCCGACCGCCAGCACGCGTCTGGCTAACGTCAGCGGATGAACAGAGGGTGATGGCGAGACGCTAATTTCCGCGCACCATGCCGGTAATGGCGCCAGCGAGAGCTCACGCTGCGTCAGTCCTTCTGGCAATGATATCGTCGTGTGACGCGCTGGTTGACGCGCCAGTGACAGACAAAAAGGACGCATTGTTAACACCAACGTGGCCTGTAACGCACTGCCGAAAGTGGCTTTTGTTACTTCGCCCGCCGCCAGAGCCAGCGACGATATCTGACAAACGCCGCTGCCCTTCAGCCGCCAGGCGAGCCGGGTCGCCAGCTCGTCGCCCAGGGCGCCCGCAGGAAAAAGCACAACATCGACCGGGGTTTGCTGCCACTGCGCGACCAGCGCCGCCAGCAGTTGTTCCGCCACCGCCGGCGTGGCTGCCGCGCGCCAGTGTTCGCAGTCATCCACCATGACGCCCTGCGTCATTAGCCATTCCACCAGTAAGGCATCGTGACCGTCGTCATAGGTGACAAATGCCAGCGTCATGGTCTGATTCCTGAACGAAGATACATAGTCCACAGCGTTTGCGCTTTTTCCTGCACGCTGTTCCCCTGGATGATGTGCACATCACGCCGTTGTGTTTTTCTTTGCAGATCCCGGCAGGTGACAGGCGGCGTGTCGCCCGGCGTTACCGGAACGCGAACAATCTCCGCACGGTTCGCTGCCAGGCGCTGGCGCATGCCCGGCACCGGCAGCGCCGCGTCGCCGTACTGCCGGACGGCAATAACCGCAGGAAGCCGCACCCGACACTGGCGACTTCCCGTTTCTGTGCGCTGTTCCACGGTGACAAAAGGCGGTACGAGGGTAAAGCGTTCAACCTGAGTAAGACACGGCCAGCCGAGCCTCTCCGCTAACAGCCAGGGGGTTTGCCCGTTCTGCCCTTCGCTGCTCTGGCAGCCGGTGACGATCATCTCTGCATCGCAGTGCTGCTGCCACATGGCAAGCTGCCCGGCGACAAAAGCGGGATCAAAACGCAGACTGGCGGTGGTTTCCAGCAGAACACGTTCGTCAAACCCCAGCGCGGCAAAATGGCGTAGCCAGTGCAGCGCGCGGTCATCACCAATGCTGAGCGCCGTCAGCCGCAGATCGTGCCCCGCCGCCCGGTTTTCCAGCAGCAGCGCCGCGGCCGCCTGTTCGTCCACGCCCGGCTCGCATCGCAGGAGCATGGTATCCGGCCCGCCGCCGTCGGGCGTGAGCCAGGCGCTTTCCGCCATCCCGGCCAGATCCGGTTCCGCTTTAAAGGCTAACAGAACGTTCATTCGCCCCTCCCGGACGTTTGTCTCCGTTTCCTGCGGCCACCAGCGACAGATCTTTGGTTTCCGGCGCCCACAACCAGGTCACCAGCAGGCCGACCAGCAACACCCCCGTCAGGATCAGCAGCGTAATTTGCATCCCCCACACCGCCAGTGCCCAGGGCAGTAACCCGGTGCTGATCGCCGCGCCGAGGCGGCTCATCGCCGTGGCGAATCCAACGCCCGACGAGCGGATATCCGTAGGGAAACTTTCTGCAGGCAGAATGCCGACCAGATTACTGGCCGCCGAGATAATGGTGCTGAACAGCACAAACAACATCAGCAGCAGGAAGTGCTGTTCCGTTGGCAGAAACGCCATCACCAGCAGTGTGACGGACAGGACGAAAAAGCTACTGAGCAAAAAGTGGCGGCGCGAAAGCAGTTGCGTCAGCACAATGCCCAGCAGCGCACCGACGATCAACAGCACATTGAGCATCAGGCTGGCAGTAAGCGCATCCGCCAGCCCCAGCGTCAGGGCGATGGTGGGAAGCCAGGTGTAAATCACAAACCAGGGGATGACCAGACAGACAAAAAACAGGCTGTTAAAGGCCGTGCGCCGCCAGTAGCGTTGTGAAAACAGCGCCCGGATGTTCCGCGATGTCGACACAGCCATCTCTTCGCCCAATTGCACATTCGGCCCGAGATAGCGATGCACCACCGCGTAGGCTTCGGAAATCCGCCCCTGGCGCATCAGCCATCGCGGCGACTCTGGCGTTCCCCAGCGCAATAACGTAATGATGAGCGCCGGTGCGGCGGCGGAGGCCAGCAGCAGACGCCAGGCATCCGGTTGCCCCTGAATCAGCCAGTGGCCCATCACGCTCGCCAGCACATAGCCTATCGTCCACACCACGCTGAATGAGCCCAGCAACATGCCCCGGTAGCGGCGCGGCGCGAACTCCGCCAGCAACGTATGCCCTACCGAGTAATCGCCGCCCAGCCCAAAACCAATCAGCACGCGCAGCCAGAACAGTTGTTCCGGCGTGGTGGCGAAAAATTGTAAAAACGACGCCAGGGTGATCAGCATAAAACTGAAGTTGAATATTTTTTGCCGCCCGATGTGGTCTGAAATCCAGCCCAGCGTCAGGCTGCCGACAAACAGCCCTATTAACGCAGAGCCGCCAATCAGCCCTTCCTGCAACGGTGTAAGCTGCATGGCGGGCACCAGTTGGATCATGGCGTAACCAATCACCCCCAGCACGTAGCCATCGGTCAGATGCGCACCAAACGTCAGCCCGGCAATCCGACAGTGAAATCCCTTCAGGGGTAAATCGTCCATTCGCACCGGTGAAGTGTTCATCGCCACTCCTTTCGTATCCGGTAAAGCGCGGCTCTCCCACCGGAAAGCCGCGTCAGGATTTATTTTTCAATCGGGTAGATCGTTCCGCAATTCATGATCCCGTTTGGATCAAACTGACGTTTCAGCCCTTCCATCAGCGCCCACGCGCTGCCGTGCTCCTGCTTACTCCAGTGCACTCGGTGTTTGCCAATACCGTGATGGTGAACCATCGAGCCGCCAAAACGCAGCGTTTCTTCCACAATGATCTGGTTCAACGGATTGTGGTATTTGTCGATCTCCTCCTCCGGCTTACAGTCCACGACGTTGTAGTCATAGACGAAGTACATATTGGTGCCGTTAATGTAACTGTGTGAGGAGTGACCGCCCAGCATGGTGATATCGTCAATGTGCGCGAATTCCCGACGGATCCGCTGGATCACACTTTCATAAATCTTGTGAATATTCGCCCAGTCTGCCGAGACTTCGGTGGTGAACCCCATATTGCCCGTTTTGAGGATCTGCACTCGTTCGGCGGCGACTTTATCCGGCCCCCAGTTGAGATGATTAAACCAGTTTTCAATCAGGCGGCTGTCCACACGCTGGCACTGCGGGTAGCGCGCAACGATTTCCGCAATACCCTCGCCAGTGGCTTTCGCGATGCGCGGATTCCCTTCCGCCATAAAGATCAGCACGCATTTTCCGTCGGCAAAATGGGTGAAGTGCTGCGTGCCGTCTTCTGCATCATACAAACGAGCAATCGACGGGCGATACCCTTCCACCATCACGTCGCGCAGGATGTTGAAGCCGGTTTTCATCTCATCCAGTACATAGCCGTAGAACAGATTGTTTTCCGGCATGTATTTGAAGATTTTCACCGTGACTTCGGTGATGTAACACAGCGCGCCTTCATTGCCGATGATGATATGGCGGATGTCCGGCCCGGCAGCGCGGCGCGGGACATTTTTGATGCGAGTGATAGTGCCATCCGGCAGCACAGCTTCCAGACCGACAACCATATCCTCAATTGCGCCATATAGGGTGGAAAACTGGCCGATACTGCGGGTCGCCACCAGGCCGCCCATCTGCGCCAGTGGTTTCGACTGCGGCGAATGGCCGGTGGTGTAACCTTTCGCCCGCAGCGCGTTTTCCAGCACCTCCAGCGGAACGCCGCACTGCGCGGTCGCCTGCATATTTTCGATATCAATATTCAGGATCTTATTCATGCCCGCGCCATCCAGCACCAGCGAATTCTCCACGGCGGTTTCCAGCCCTCCTTCCGTCGCCGAGGCGCCGGTACGCGGCACGCCGTTAATCTTGTGCTGGTTCATAAATGCCAGCACACGGGACGTCTCTTCGGTTGAACCTAATTTCACCACTGCTGCCGGAATCGGCAGCGTATAGACGCCATGGATATCAGCATATTTACGAAAACGGTCGATACTGTTTTTTTTCAGCACCGTTTCATCGGTAATCACCTGCCCTGGGCCAACAATCTCTTTGACCTGCTCTACAATCGCGTCGCGGGATAATGGCATAACAACTCCTTCCTGATAATAAATAAGGAATAATATTGAGAGAAACAGCAAAAATAGTTCGGATGAAATTAACGCACCAGATATCCCCCATCGACGACTAATAAATGTCCATTAACATAATCAGACGCCCGACTGGCTAAATAGACCATTGCCCCCATTAAATCCTGGGTATCACCCCAACGATTAGCAGGAATATGGTCGAGTACGCGTTTATTGGTTTCGGGATTACTGCGGGTGGCAAGTGTAATATCCGTTGCGTAATACCCTGGCGCGATGCCATTAACCTGAATATTGTATTGCCCTAATTCATCGCAATACGCTTTAGTAAACCCGGCAAGCGCATGTTTTGTTGCCGAATATGCCGGTGACCATTGCCCGCCGAGATACGAAAATAGCGAGCAAATATTAATTATCTTGCCGTGATTTTGCGGGATCATCACTTTTGCGGCTTCATAACTGAGCTCAAACGCCGCCGTCAGGTTAACGTCGATCATCGGATCCCAGTCAGCACGACCAAATTCCAGTACCTTGTTGAGCTTACAGATCCCCGCGTTGTTGACCAGAATATCCACGGTACCAAAACGCGCGCAGCAGGCCTGGATAATCTCTTGCGGTGCGCCTTTGGCAGTGATATCCACCTGCATAAACGCGACTTCTACGCCCTGTTGCTCGATAAGTTCTTTCGTTTCGCCGTTATCCTCGATGAAGCTCGGGATAAACAAATTTGCTCCGGCCTTCGCCAGCGCCATCGCAAACGCCTGACCCAGCCCGCTGTTGCCGCCGGTAACGATAGCGGTCTTACCTTTCAGGGAGAAAAAATCCATTGAAAATGCGTTGAGAGACTCGATTGACATATTTAGCTCCGAATTCCTTTAGGCAAAAAAAAAGAAAGGTAACTTCCCCCGCGAAAGGGAAGTTACCTTTCTCATCATCTCTGGTAACTGAGACAATTTTTTAGCACAGTGGATTATCGGCGGATGTGAGCAATGTCACAGACAGACATTTCATTTTTATTTGGTGAGCAAAACTGCGATTCGTGATTATTCTCACACTCAACAAAAAGATTCCGTGATATTTCTGAACGCAATTACTAGAGACCATGAGAAAAGTAATCCACCTGAAAAGGCGGTTTACTTTTCTCTTTTTTTTGTCTTCACAAAATGAGATTACGATATGCAAACTCCTTCATATCGCCGTTGGATAACGCTCGCAATTATAAGCTTCAGCGGTGGCGTAAGCTTTGATCTGGCCTATTTACGCTATATCTATCAAATTCCCATGGCTAAATTTATGGGATTCAGTAATACCGAAATCGGACTTATCATGAGTACGTTTGGTATTACCGCCATTATTTTATATGCGCCCAGCGGGGTTGTGGCAGACAAGTTCTCCCACCGCAAAATGATCACCGCCGCGATGATCGCCACCGGCCTGCTCGGGTTATTAATGTCCACTTATCCGCCGCTATGGGTAATGTTGCTCATCCAGGTGGCTTTTGCCATCACCACGATCCTGATGCTGTGGTCGGTTTCCATTAAAGCCGCATCGCTGCTGGGCGATCACAGCGAGCAGGGAAAAATCATGGGCTGGATGGAGGGCCTGCGTGGCGTCGGCGTGATGTCGCTGGCAGTGTTTACTATGTGGATTTTCTCCCGTTTCGCGCCAGAAGACAGCAACAGCCTGAAAACGGTGATCCTGATTTACAGCGTGGTCTATATTCTGCTCGGGATCCTGTGCTGGTTTTTCGTCAGTGATAACACCCACCCCGCGGAAGAAACGACAACGGAGAAAAAAACCTTCCAGCTCAGCGACATCCTTTCCGTACTACGGATCAGCACCACCTGGTATTGCAGCATGATTATTCTTGGCGTTTATACCATCTACGCCATTCTCAGCTACTCCACCAATTACCTGACCGAGATGTACGGTATGACGCTTATCGCGGCAAGCTATATGGGGATTGTGATCAATAAAATCTTCCGCGCCATGTGCGGCCCGCTGGGTGGGTTGATTACCACCTACAGTCGGCTTAAATCACCCACACGGGTTATTCAGTTGCTGTCTGTCATTGGTGCGTTGACGCTGGTAGCGTTGCTGATCACCAGCGCGCATCCGCAATCGGTAATGGTGGGGATTGGCCTGATTTTGCTGCTGGCGTTTACCTGCTACGCCTCGCGCGGCCTCTATTTTGCCTGCCCGGGCGAAGCGAGAACACCGAGATATATCATGGGCACCACCGTCGGGATCTGCTCCGTCATCGGCTTCCTGCCTGACATCTTCGTCTACCCGATCATCGGACACTGGCAGGACACGCTGCCCGCCGCCGAGGCCTATCACAATATGTGGCTGATGGGGCTGACCGCCATGTGCCTGGTGATCCTCTTTACATTCTTATTATTCAGAAAAATACGTGCCGCCAACGCTGGCCCGGAAAATGCGCCATCACTGACGACCGAAGCGCCGGGCCAGTAATTAAAGGAGAAGCATAATGTCTACGAAATACATCATCGGAATTGATGGTGGAAGCCAGAGCACCAAGGTCGTGATGTACGATCTCGATGGGAATGTGGTGTGTGAAGGCAAGGGCCTGTTGCAACCGATGTATACGCCGGACGCGGATACCGCAGAACATCCTGACGATGATCTGTGGACCTCGCTCTGCGCCGCGGGCCAGAACCTGATGAGCCAGTTTACCGGCAGGAAGGAAGATATTGTCGGTATCGGCCTCGGTTCGATCCGCTGCTGCCGCGCGCTGCTGAAAGCTGATGGCACGCCCGCCGCGCCGTTAATCAGCTGGCAGGATGCGCGCGTCACCCGGCCATATGAACATGCGAATGACGAAGTCGCCTGGGTGACCTCTTTTTCCGGTTATTTATCGCATCGCCTGACCGGTGAGTTTAAGGACAACATCGCCAACTACTTCGGTCAGTGGCCGGTGGATTATAAAACCTGGACATGGAGCGACGATGCCGAGGTATTCAGGAAATTTAATATTCCGCGCCACATGCTGTTTGACGTACAAATGCCTGGCACCGTGTTAGGCCATATCACCGGCGATGCCGCGCGGGCCACCGGTTTCCCGCAAGGGTTACCCGTCGTCTGCACCACCAGTGATAAACCGGTTGAAGCCCTCGGCGCCGGGTTGCTGGACGATGAAACCGCCGTCATTTCTCTCGGAACCTATATCGCCCTGATGATGAACGGTAAGACGTTGCCCAACAATCCCACCAGCTACTGGCCGATCATGTCCTCGATCCCGGAAACGCTGCTGTACGAAGGTTACGGCATCCGCAAGGGGATGTGGACTGTCAGTTGGCTGCGCGACATGCTCGGCGATTCGTTGATTCAGGATGCCAGAGCGCGTGGCCTGTCGGCGGAAGATTTGCTCAACGAAAAAGCGGCTCGGGTACCGCCGGGTTGTGACGGTCTGATGACCGTGCTGGACTGGCTGACTAACCCCTGGGAGCCGTTCAAACGCGGGATCATGCTAGGCTTTACCTCCAACATGGATTACGCGTGGATCTATCGCTCCATTCTGGAGAGCATCGCCCTGACGCTGAAGAATAATTACGACAATATGTGTAATGAAATGAACCAGTTCGCCAGACAGGTCATCATCACCGGCGGCGGTTCAAATAGCGACTTGTTTATGCAGATTTTTGCCGATGTGTTTAACCTCCCCGTCAGACGCAACGAAGTGAACGGCTGCGCAAGTCTGGGCGCGGCGATCAATACTGCTGTCGGGCTTGGTCTCTATCCGTCTTATGAAAAAGCAGTTGAAAAGATGGTGCGGATTAAAGATGTATTCCTGCCAGTAGCCGAAAACGCCAGCCGCTACGAGGCAATGAATAAAGGGATTTTCAGGGAGTTAACAAGCTATACCGATGTGATACTGAAAAAATCGTACGGTGTTTTTCATGGGGAGCGGGAGCAGGTTAACGCGATTCAGAGTTGGTCGAATGCGTAAACAAACGGGCGCCTTCAGCGCCCTGTTTTTACTATGCAATATTCAGATACTTGTGTGTCTGCATCGACAGGCGCCAGTTACGGGCGATGCAGGTTTCGATACACAGCCGCGTCGCGTCGTCTTTCTGGCTGATCGGCTGGAGCGCAATCACCCGCTGCTTGTCGTCGGAGAGCGTTGCCAGTAACTCATCCAGTGCTTCGATGTCGCGTACACGTCCCACCGGGTGTTTGATCTCATCCGCCCGCTGCAGCGCCTGCGACAGCACGCCATAACCGCCTCGCATATTCACCTTTGGCGATACCGTCACCCAGGTGGCATGAGAGCAGCGCACTTCATGCGTGCCGCTGGTTTCAATCTGGCAGCTAAAGCCGTTATGCTCCAGCAGCGTTGTCAGTGGCGTGAGATCATGGATGCACGGCTCACCCCCGGTGATCACCACATGGCGCGCCGTCCAGCCCTGGCGGCCGATGATTGCCAGTAAATCTTCTGCGCTCGCCGCCCCCCACTTATCGCTCTCTTTGGTTTTCGCCAGAATACTGAACAGCGACACTTCCCGATCGGCGAGCTTATCCCAGGTATGTTTGGTGTCACACCACGCACACCCGACCGGGCATCCCTGTAAGCGAATAAAAATAGCGGGAACGCCGGTGAAATAACCCTCGCCTTGCAGGGTCTGGAACATCTCGTTAATCGGGTACTGCATAATCATCTCAGTGAAAGGGGTAAACGATAAGTATCGCAGATCCCGCCGTGAGGATCATGCGCCATCGGTGCTTTGCGCGTGAATTGCTGCCACGAAGCGCGCGGTGATCTGCTGCGGACGGGTGATCGCCCCGCCAACCACCACGGCATGCGCCCCCAGCGCAAAGCAGCGAGCGGCCAGTTCCGGTGTCTCGACATTGCCTTCGGCAATCACCGGTACCGAGACGGCGGCGATCACTTCACGCAGCAGGCGGCAATCCTCTTCCGGTAACCGATGCCCCGCCGTTGCTGGCGTGTAGCCATAGAGCGTTGTGCCCACGCAGTCAAAACCGAGCGCCTGTGCGGTTTTCGCTTCGGCAACGGTAGAAACGTCCGCCATCAGCAACACTGACGGATAGCGGGCACGGATTTGCGCTACCAGTTCGCTAAGCGTTAGCCCGCCGGGGCGCACTCTGTCTGTCGCATCAAGGGCGATAATCTCCGGCGCAACGCGCATTAACTCATCCACTTCACGCAGAGTGGGGGTGATGTACACCTCGCTGTCCGGGTAGTCGCGCTTGATGATGCCAATGACCGGCAATGAGACTTGCTGTTTGATCGCGTCAATGTCCACCACGCTATTGGCGCGGATCCCGGACGCGCCGCCCTGCGCCGCCGCGACAGCCATTCGCGACATGATAAACGCGCTGTGCAACGGTTCGTCCTCCAGTGCCTGGCACGAAACCACCAGCTTACCTTTTAGTCTGTTCAATATTGTTTGCATCCGCGTCGCCTTCCTCTTTTTGAGTTTCATCCATCCGCTTTATTTGAAAATATTTATCACAAATAAAATTAAAGATGAAAATTATCACCAAAAAGAAAGATACTGATCATACTTTTTCAAAATGACTGGTATTCTGTTACGGCTTTCGCGACGGTCATTACTCATAAGGATCCTGCATGTCAGAAAAACAAAATCTGCTGCTCAGACTGCGGCAGAGCGTTTCCGGATACAGTCCCACGCAGCAAAAGCTGGGGGAGTTTGTACTGCACGATCCTGCGAATGTGCTGTATATGACTATTACCGAGCTGGCGAGAGAAAGTGGTACCAGTGAAGCCAGCGTGACGCGGCTCTGCCGTGCGCTGGGCTGTAAGGGCTACAACGAATTCAAAATGGCGCTGGCACTGGATACACAACAGCCTTCCTCAGGCCAGCAACCTGCCGATGAGATTGACCATATCGTGAATGAATCGGTGCAGGCACTACAGGATACGGCGAAGCTGCTGGACCGCGCTCTGCTGACCTCGGCAGTCGAAGCGCTGCATCAGGCGCGTTCAGTACAGATCTATGGCGTCGCGGCCAGCGCGATCCTGGGTGAGTATTTACACTATAAGCTGCTGCGGCTGGGGAAACCGGCGCAGTTGTTTAGCGACATGCACCGCGCAGCAATGAATGCCAGCACGCTGTCAGAGGAAGATCTGGTGGTCGCCATTTCCAGTTCCGGCTCAACCCGCGACCTGCTTCATGTGGTCAAACAGGCGCGTAAACATGGGGTGTGTGTGCTGACGCTCAGCAACACCTCGCGCAGCCCGCTCGCTTCGCTCAGCGATATCCTGCTGGTTGCCGCAAAACCGGAAGGTCCACTCAGCGCCGGCGCACTCAATGCCAAAGTGGGCGTGATGCTGCTGATAGAACTGCTGACCACCACACTAGTGGCGCGCGACCCGCATTACGCCGAGACGAACCAGCTGACGGCCAGTGCAACATTACCGCTGCTGTTATAAATAGCAGACATAAAAAAACCCGCCGAAGCGGGTTTTTTTATCAGAACGAAGAGCCGGATTATGCCTGGCCTTTGATCTCTTTACGACCGTTGTACGGTGCTTTTTCGCCCAGCGCTTCTTCGATACGAATCAGCTGGTTGTATTTAGCAACGCGGTCAGAACGGCTCATAGAGCCAGTTTTGATCTGGCCTGCTGCAGTACCTACCGCCAGGTCAGCGATGGTTGCATCTTCAGTTTCGCCAGAACGGTGAGAGATAACGGCAGTGTAGCCAGCATCTTTTGCCATCTTGATAGCAGCCAGAGTTTCGGTCAGAGAACCGATCTGGTTGAATTTAATCAGGATGGAGTTAGCGATGCCTTTTTCGATACCTTCTTTCAGGATCTTGGTGTTGGTTACGAACAGGTCATCACCAACCAGTTGGATTTTGTTGCCCAGTACTTTGGTCTGGTATGCAAAACCGTCCCAGTCAGACTCGTCCAGGCCATCTTCGATGGAGACGATCGGATACTGTTTGGTCAGTTCTTCCAGGAAGTGAGTGAACTCTTCAGAGGTAAACGCTTTGTTGCCTTCACCAGCCAGAACGTATTTGCCGTCTTTGTAGAATTCAGACGCTGCGCAGTCCATCGCCAGAGTGATGTCCTGACCCAGTACGTAACCCGCTGCTTTAACCGCTTCAGCGATAACAGCCAGTGCTTCAGCGTTGGAGCCCAGGTTCGGCGCATAGCCGCCTTCGTCACCCACAGCTGTGTTCATGCCTTTGGATTTCAGAACTTTAGCCAGGTGATGGAACACTTCAGAACCCATACGTACGGCTTCTTTCAGGGTTTTCGCGCCAACCGGCTGAATCATGAATTCCTGGATATCAACATTGTTGTCTGCGTGCTCACCACCGTTGATGATGTTCATCATCGGAACCGGCATGGAATATTTGCCCGCGGTGCCGTTCAGCTCAGCGATGTGCTCATACAGCGGCTGACCTTTAGAAGCCGCTGCTGCCTTGGCGTTAGCCAGAGAGACCGCCAGGATTGCGTTCGCACCGAAGTTAGATTTGTTTTCAGTACCGTCCAGGTCGATCATGATCTTGTCGATACCCGCCTGGTCTTTAGCATCTTTACCCAGAACTGCCTGAGCGATCGGGCCGTTAACCGCGGCAACGGCTTTGGTTACGCCTTTACCCAGGAAGCGGGATTTGTCGCCATCGCGCAGTTCCAGCGCTTCGCGGGAACCCGTAGAAGCACCTGATGGCGCTGCTGCCATACCGACGAAACCACCTTCCAGGTGTACTTCGGCTTCAACAGTCGGGTTACCACGGGAGTCGATGATTTCACGACCGATGACTTTAACGATTTTGGACATTAGGTTTTCCTCAGTACAAGTTAAACTAAAACTCCAGACAAACAATGCACCCCGTAGGGTGCACTGCTGTTCTAACTTTTCTTACTTCTCCTGACGCTTCTGGTACTCGCCAGCGGCTTTCACAAAGCCAGCAAATAGCGGGTGCCCGTCACGTGGCGTAGAAGTAAACTCCGGGTGGAACTGACAAGCCACGAACCATGGGTGGTTCGGTACTTCGATGATCTCGACCAACTGATCATCCCCGGAACGGCCCGCAACGCGCAGACCCGCAGCTTCGATTTGTTTCAGCAGCATGTTGTTAACTTCGTAACGATGACGATGGCGTTCGGTGATAACCGGCGTACCGTACAGCTTGCGAACCAGACTGTCATCAACCAGCTGGCACGCCTGCGCGCCAAGGCGCATGGTGCCGCCGAGATCGCTTTTCTCTGTACGCACTTCAACGTTACCGTCTTCGTCACGCCACTCGGTAATGAGCGCCACAACCGGGTACTTACAGTCTGGCACAAATTCCGTTGAGTTGGCGTTTTCCATACCTGCTACGTTGCGCGCAAATTCCATCAACGCAACCTGCATACCCAGGCAAATGCCCAGATACGGAATATTGTTTTCACGCGCATAACGTGCGGTGGCAACCTTACCTTCTACACCGCGGTAGCCAAAGCCACCCGGGATCAGAATCGCATCCAGCCCTTTCAGAATATCGACGCCGCGGGTTTCTACATCCTGCGAATCGATAAGCTTGATGTTGACGGTCAGACGGTTCTTCAGGCCACCGTGTTTCAGCGCTTCGATCACTGATTTGTAGGCGTCCGGCAGTTCAATGTACTTGCCGACCATACCAATAGTGACTTCGCCTGCCGGATTAGCTTCTTCATAGATAACCTGTTCCCATTCGGCCAGGTTTGCTTCCGGGCAGCTCAAGCTGAATCGTTTACAAATATAATCGTCCAGACCCTGTGATTTCAACAGGCCCGGGATTTTATAAATAGAATCGACGTCTTTCAGAGAAATAACGGCTTTTTCGGGAACGTTACAGAACAAAGCAATCTTGGCGCGTTCGTTAGCAGGAACCGCGCGATCGGAACGGCAGATCAGAATATCCGGCTGAATACCGATGGAGAGCAGCTCTTTAACAGAGTGTTGCGTCGGTTTAGTTTTGACTTCACCCGCGGCGGCCATGTAGGGCACCAGCGTCAAGTGCATATACAGCGTGTGTTCGCGGCCCACTTCAACCGCCATCTGCCGAATCGCTTCAAGGAACGGTAATGACTCGATGTCGCCCACCGTACCGCCGATCTCTACCAGCACCACGTCGTGGCCTTCGCCACCAGCAAGAATACGTTCTTTAATGGCATTGGTGATGTGCGGAATGACCTGAACGGTCGCACCCAGGTAGTCGCCACGGCGCTCTTTGCGCAGAACGTCTGAGTAGATACGACCTGTGGTGAAGTTGTTGCGGCGCGTCATTTTGGTGCGAATGAAGCGCTCATAGTGACCCAGGTCCAGGTCGGTTTCAGCGCCGTCTTCAGTAACGAACACTTCCCCGTGCTGGATTGGGCTCATGGTCCCCGGATCGACGTTGATGTACGGATCGAGTTTCATGATGGTCACGTTGAGGCCACGGGCTTCGAGAATGGCTGCGAGGGAGGCTGCGGCAATGCCTTTACCCAGAGAGGAAACTACCCCGCCGGTCACAAAAATATAGTTCGTTGTCATGCTGAACCTGAGAAGTTAGGTTTAAAAGACGATGGAATAACCAGGACGGGAAAGTAGTATACCCGAACATGGCAGGCGCCACAAACTTTCATTCTCCCTCCTTTTCCTCAGGTTCACACGATACGGGGAGGGAGAAAATAGCCGCTTTTGGCGAAATGTTTTTGACGCAAATCAAGCGCTTGTCATTTTAAAAATCACACAAATTACGCTTGATGGCGAAAAACCGTTAGAGATCAGTTTCCTGTTGTTTTACCTGCTGCCAGACGGCTTCCATGGTATCGAGATCAACGCCGGTCATTTCCAGGCCTCGCTCGGCAACAATCCTTTCCACTTCGCGGAAACGACGCTCGAATTTCAGGTTCGCTTTGTGCAGCGCCACTTCGGCTTTCACCCCAAGATGGCGGGAGAGATTCACGGTAGCAAACAGCAGATCGCCCACTTCTTCTTCCAGTTTTGCCTCATCGATGACCGCCTGCTGCGCTTCGTGCATCACTTCGTCAATTTCTTCATGCACTTTATCCAGCACCGGGCCGAGTGAAGTCCAGTCAAAACCGACCGCCGAGCAGCGACGCTGAATTTTATGGGCGCGCATCAGCGCAGGCAGACTGTGGGGAATGTCGTCCAGCGCGGAGTGCTGGGCTTTTTCAGCACGTTCCGCGCTTTTGATCTGCTCCCAACGTGCCAGCACTTCCGTACTGTCGCCAGCGGTGGCATCACCAAAAATGTGCGGGTGGCGGCGTTCCAGTTTGTCGCTGATGGCAGCGCAGATATCATTAAAATCAAAGTGCCCTTCTTCCTGGGCCATCTGCGCGTAAAACACCACCTGGAACAGCAGATCACCCAGCTCACCGCGCAGATCGTCAAAATCTTCCCGGTTGATGGCGTCCAGCACTTCGTATGTTTCTTCGAGGGTGTATGGCGCGATCGTGGCAAACGTCTGCTCGTTGTCCCACGGACAGCCGGTTTCCGGGTCGCGCAGGCGCTGCATAATGCCGAGCAGGCGGTCGATTTGAGTCATAGTCATTCCCGTTAAAAAGAGTAAGCCGGGTGGCGGTTAACGCCTTATCCGGCTTTAAAAGAGGCACTTACCCGCCATGCAAGCGACGGGCGTCGATCACATCTGATACCTGATTCAGTTTACCGAGCACCCGGCCCAGCACCTGCAGGTTGTAGATTTCGATAGTCATGTCGATGGTCGCCAGTTGCTGTTTAGTATCACTGCGGCTGGCAACGCCAAGTACATTGACCTTTTCGTTGGCGAGAATTGTGGTGATGTCGCGCAGCAGGCCGCTGCGGTCGTTGGCGACGACCCGGACGACCAGCGAATACCCGGCTGAGTAGCTTTCTCCCCACACCGCGTCGACGATGCGCTCTGGCGCGTGGGATTGCAGCTCCGCCAGTTGGTCGCAATCTGCCCGGTGCACGGAAATCCCGCGCCCCTGGGTGATAAAACCAACAATCTCATCACCGGGGATCGGCTGGCAGCAGCGGGCGATATGGTGCATCAGATTACCGACGCCCTCAACCACTACCCGCCCGTTGTCTTTACTGCGGGCCTGCGGGGTGTACGTTTTCTGCTGAAGCTGTTTCAGCGCGGCGGCATCCTCTTCCGCCGCACTCGGTTTGTTGAATTGCGACTGCAGGAAATTGACCATCTGGTTGAGACGAATATCACCGCCCCCAATGGCCGCCAGCAGTTCGTCAACCTCATTAAAGTTGTAGCGCGGCAGCAGGTGTTTTTCTGCTTCTTTCAGGCTGATGCCCAGCCGCTCCAGTTCTTCGTCGAGGATCTGACGACCGGCGAGGATGTTTTTGTCGCGATCCTGTTTGCGGAACCAGGCGTGAATTTTCGAGCGCCCACGGCTGGTCGTGACATAGCCCAGGTTCGGGTTCAGCCAGTCGCGGCTCGGGTTCGGCTGTTTCTGGGTGATGATTTCGATCTGATCACCCATCTGCAACTGATAGGTAAACGGCACGATGCGCCCGCCAATTTTCGCTCCGATACAGCGGTGCCCCACATCACTGTGGATGTGATAAGCAAAATCGAGCGGCGTTGAACCTGCCGGGAGATCCACCACGTCACCTTTTGGCGTAAAGACGTACACCCGATCGTCGAAGACCTGGCTGCGGACCTCGTCCAGCATTTCGCCGGAATCGGCCATCTCTTCCTGCCAGGCGATCAACTTACGCAGCCACGCAATGCGATCCTCATAGCCCGTGCGTGCACCGACAACCGCGCCTTCTTTGTACTTCCAGTGCGCCGCCACGCCAAGTTCAGCGTCTTCGTGCATCTGCTTCGTACGGATCTGAATTTCGACGGTTTTCCCACCGGGGCCAAGTACCACGGTATGAATGGACTGATAGCCATTTGGCTTCGGGTTAGCAACGTAGTCGTCGAATTCATCAGGCAGGTGGCGGAAGTGAGTATGCACTATCCCCAGCGCGGCGTAACAATCCTGCAGGCGTTCCGCAACGATGCGCACCGCACGCACGTCAAACAGCTCGTCAAACGCGAGGTGTTTTTTCTGCATTTTGCGCCAGATGCTGTAGATGTGTTTCGGACGGCCATAAACCTCAGCCTTGACGCCCTCTTCTTTGATGGAAGAGCGAAGTTGACCGACGAACTCGTCAATGTAGTGTTCCCTGTCGATACGGCGTTCATGCAGCAGTTTGGCGATGCGTTTGTATTCTGCCGGGTGGAGATAGCGGAAGCAGTAATCTTCCAGTTCCCATTTCAACTGGCCGATACCCAGACGGTTCGCCAGCGGCGCATAGATATTGGTACATTCTTTCGCCGCCAGTACGCGTTCATCTTCCGGCGCGTCTTTGACTTCCCGCAGATGCGCGATACGCTCAGCGATCTTAATGACCACGCAACGGAAATCATCCACCATCGCCAGCAGCATCCGGCGCACGTTATCGACCTGCTCAGACGAGACGGCATCAGTGTGAGTGGCTTTCAGCTGGCGGATAGCGGCCATATCGCGGACGCCGTGGATCAGATCCACCACCGATTTCCCGACGCTCTCGGTCAGCACTTCTTCGCTGACCACGCCGCTGTCGACCAGCGGGAAGAGTAGCGCCGCGCGCAGGGTATCGATATCCATACTCAGCGTTGAGAGGATTTCCGCCATCTCAACGCCGCGCCACAGCAGCAAATCCGCATCCGCATGTCCCTCGGTGTGTTCACGACAATATGTCCATGTCTCGGCTAAGCGCTCACATGACTGCTGGCTGGTGATCCCCAGACTTGCGATCCACTTCTGCGGATCAAATTCTCCAGCCTTATTGAGATGTGCACTTCGTACCGCAACCATTGTCCTCTCCTTTTGGGACCGGGCCTGCCGAACTCGACAAGCCGTAAACTGTCTGTCAGTTATTCACACGCAAACAGCACCATAGATTCCAGGTGCCCGGTGTGCGGGAACATGTCGAGCATTGCCAGACGCTGGATCTGATAGCCAGCCTGTAACAACGCGTCGCTATCCCGCGCAAGCGTCGCAGGATTACATGAAACATAGACCACGCGCTTCGGCGCAAGTTTGATAATATGCGCCATTACGCCTGGTGCACCGGCGCGGGCCGGGTCGAGCAGCACTTTATCAACGCCCTGTTTCGCCCACGCCTGACGAGTGACATCTTCCTCCAGATTCTCATGAAAGAAGGTCACATTGTGTAAATGATTGAATACGGCGTTTTCACGCCCTTTATCCACCAGCGCGGGAACGCCTTCCACGCCGATAACTTCTGCTGCACGTTGCGCCACAGGCAACGTAAAATTGCCCATACCGCAAAACAGGTCAAGCACGCGATCGTCTGGCTGCACATCCAGCCAGGCCAGTGCCGTCGCCACCATTTTCTGGTTCACGCCATCATTCACCTGAATGAAATCGCGCGGACTGAACGTTAAGCGTAGACCGTTTGAGGTATACCAGGGCGCCTCGCCAGTGACGCGTTCGAGCGTCTCGCTTTGCGGTGCCAGATACAGCGCAACGTCATGCGTATGCGAAAAGCATTCCAGTTTTTCTTTATCAGCCGCCGGTAACGCTACCGTATGGCGCAGCACCATCAGCGGGCTGTTGTCCGCCAGCACCAGCTCAACATGCCCCAACTGACGCGCAGATTTCAGGTTGCTCAGACAATCGTGCAACGCCGGAAGCAACGCCCCAAGACGGGGCACCAGAACGGGGCACTGCCGGATATCGACGATATCGCTGGCGTTCGCCTTGCGAAAACCCATCTGTAATTGTTGGGTCTTCGGTTGATAATTCAAGCTCAGGCGCGCACGACGGCGATAGCCCCACGGCGTACCGGCGATCACCTCGTCCACCTCATGTTTCATCATTCGCTGTAGCGCGGCGCGTTTGCTGCGCTGTTGCAGGGCGACAGACGCGTGCTGCTGCTGGCAGCCGCCGCAAACGCCAAAGTACGGGCAGCGCGGGGTTTCACGTTCCGGGCTATCATTGAGTCGACGTTTGACCTGACCGCGGGCATACTGTTTCTTATCCTCGGTGAGCGTGATGTCTGCGCTCTCCTGCGGCAGTAAGCCATTCACAAATAGCGCTTTTCCGTTATGTCGGGCAACGCCCTGACCGAAGGGATCGAGGTCATTGACTGTCACGGTTATGATCTCACGCGTCGTCACGCGTCGTTTTGCAGAGTAGAATTGCGCCATTGTAGAGATTTGTCTCATACGAACATATTGACTCTCATTCTCCCATAACGGAACTCCATGACCAACTACAGCCTGCGTGCTCGCATGATGATTCTGATCCTGGCGCCGACCGTACTGATTGGCTTGCTGCTCAGTATTTTCTTTGTCGTCCACCGCTATAACGATCTACAGCGTCAACTGGAAGACGCCGGAGCCAGTATTATTGAACCGCTCGCGGTGTCCAGCGAATACGGCATGAATCTGCAAAACCGCGAATCTATTGGTCAGCTCATCAGCGTTCTGCATCGCCGCCATTCGGACATTGTCCGGGCCATTTCGGTCTACGATGAACAGAACCGCCTGTTTGTCACGTCAAACTATCAGCTTGATCCCAGCGAACTCAGGTTGCCGAAAGGGGTGCCGTTGCCACGTAGCCTTAGCGTCTCACGACATGGCGATATCATGATCCTGCGAACACCGATCGTTTCGGAAAGTTATTCGCCAGATGAATCTCCCGGTGCAGAAGCTAAGCCGCCGTTGAATATGCTTGGTTATGTGGCGCTGGAGCTGGATCTCAAATCAGTGCGCCTGCAACAGTACAAAGAAATTTTTATCTCCAGCGTGATGATGCTGTTTTGTATCGGCATTGCGCTGATTTTCGGCTGGCGGCTGATGCGCGACGTCACTGGCCCGATCCGCAACATGGTGAACACCGTTGACCGCATCCGCCGTGGGCAGCTCGACAGCCGCGTGGAAGGCTTTATGCTCGGCGAGCTGGATATGCTGAAAAACGGCATTAACTCGATGGCGATGTCGCTCGCCGCTTACCATGAAGAGATGCAGCATAACGTCGATCAGGCGACATCTGACCTGCGCGAAACGCTGGAGCAGATGGAGATCCAGAACGTTGAACTGGATCTGGCGAAAAAGCGCGCCCAGGAAGCGGCGCGAATTAAATCCGAGTTTCTGGCGAACATGTCGCACGAGCTGCGCACGCCGCTCAATGGCGTAATCGGCTTTACCCGCCTGACGCTGAAAACCGATCTGACCACTACTCAGCGCGATCACCTGAATACCATCGAACGGTCGGCTAATAATTTGCTGGCGATTATTAACGACGTGCTCGACTTCTCGAAGCTGGAGGCCGGAAAACTGCTCCTCGAAAGCATTCCGTTCCCGTTGCGCAGCACGCTGGATGAAGTCGTCACGTTGCTGGCGCATTCGGCCCACGACAAGAGCCTGGAACTGACGCTGAATATCAAAAGCGACGTGCCGGATAACGTGATTGGCGATCCGCTGCGTCTGCAGCAGGTGATCACCAATCTGGTGGGTAACGCCATTAAATTTACCGAGAGCGGCAACATTGATGTGCTGGTGGAGAAACGCGCCATCAGCAATACCAAAGTGCAGATTGAAGTGCAGATCCGCGATACCGGCATCGGTATTCCTGAGCGCGACCAGTCGCGCCTGTTCCAGGCGTTCCGTCAGGCGGATGCCAGCATTTCGCGTCGCCATGGCGGCACCGGGCTCGGGCTGGTTATCACGCAAAAACTGGTAAAAGAGATGGGCGGGGATATCTCCTTCCACAGCCAGCCAAATCGCGGCTCAACCTTCTGGTTCCATATTAATCTCGACCTCAATACGAATGTGGTTTCTGATACGGTGGTGATGGACAGCCTGGCTGGCAAACGCCTTGCCTACGTTGAGGCTAACGCTGCCGCCGCGCAATGTACGCTGGATCTGCTGGCGACCACGCCGCTGGAAGTGGTTTACAGCCCGACCTTCTCCGCGCTGCCGCAGGATCATTACGACATTCTGCTGGTGGCGATCCCGGTATCGATGCGGGAACTGAACCTGCATCAGGAGAGGCTGGAACAGGCCTGTGCGATGACCGATTACCTGCTGCTGGCGCTGCCGTGCCATATCCAGGTCAATGCGGAAGCGCTCAAGCGTAACGGCGCGGCGGCCTGTCTGCTGAAACCGCTGACCGCAACGCGCCTGCTCCCGGCGTTAACCGAGTACTGCCGCCTGAACCAACCGGTGCCACCGCAACTGGTCGATAACAGCAAGCTGCCGATGACGGTGATGGCGGTGGATGATAACCCGGCCAACCTGAAACTGATTGGCGCGCTGCTGGAAGATCAGGTTCAGCAAGTAGAGCTATGCGAAAACGGGCAGCAGGCGATTGATCGCGCCAGACAGTTGCAGCTTGATCTCATTCTGATGGATATTCAGATGCCCGAAATGGACGGCATCCGCGCCTGCGAGCTGATCCGTCAGTTACCGCATCAGCAACTGACCCCGGTGATTGCCGTGACGGCGCATGCGATGGCAGGTCAAAAAGAGAAACTGCTCAGCGCCGGGATGAACGATTATCTGGCGAAGCCCATCGAAGAGAGCAAATTGCGGAGTCTGTTGCTGCGCTACAAACCCGGTCTGGCAACGCCGGTTACCGCGGCGCTACCGGATCTGCCGGAGCCGCCAGTTAACCTGAACGTCACCCTCGACTGGCAACTGGCGTTGCGTCAGGCGGCGGGTAAGACTGATCTGGCGCGCGAAATGCTGCAGATGCTCATCGCCTTCCTGCCGGAAATCCGTAACAAAGTGGAAGAACAACTGGTGGGGGAAAACCCGGAAGGGCTGGTGGATGCTATCCATAAACTACACGGCAGTTGCGGCTACAGCGGTGTGCCACGGCTGAAAAACTTGTGTCATCTGATTGAAGGCCAGTTGCGTAGCGGAACGTCGGCGGATGAACTCGAGCCTGAGTTTCTGGAACTGCTTGATGAGATGGATAACGTGACCCGCGAAGCGCGGAAGATGATTGGCTGAATATTATCGGCCCGGGCAACCCGTCGGGCCAGTGTTTTTCAGCGTTCAGAAACGCCGGGATGTTCCGATTTTCAGTACCGCCGCAATATTGCGCGCCGCCATGCGCACGTTATCGCCCGCCTGCGCCAGTGCCTCCTCCAGCGTACAGATGGTGTAGATGACGCTGAACACCGCATCGATCCCGTGCTGATGCACGACGCCGACGTCAGCCGTCAGACTACCCGCAATCCCGATGACCGGCACGTTATGCCGCGTCGCAATTCTCGCAACGCCCACCGGCACTTTACCGTGCACAGTCTGGCTGTCGATGCGGCCTTCGCCGGTGATCACCAGATCCGCGTCGGCGACCTGCTCGTCGAGCTTCAGCGCATCCGTTACGATCTCAATCCCCTGCCGTAAGCGCGCGCCGCAAAATGCATACAGCGCCGCGCCCAGCCCGCCTGCCGCACCGCCGCCTTCCAGCTCCAGCACATCAACGTCGAGATCGCGGGCGATGATCCGGGCATAGCGCTCCAGCGCCCGATCCAGTTGCGCAATCATCGCCTCTGTCGCCCCTTTTTGCGGGCCGAACACGGCGGTAGCGCCTTCCGGGCCCGTGAGAGGATTAGTGACATCGCAGGCGACATCAATCTGACAGGTCGCCAGACGACGGTCGAGATGGCGGATATCAATGCGATCGAGCTTTTCGAGCGCGCCGCCGCCATGAGCAATTTGCTGCCCATCGGCAGTCAAGAGTTGCGCGCCCAGCGCCTGCATCATGCCAGCGCCGCCATCGTTAGTCGCACTGCCGCCAATGCCGATGATTATCTGCCTGACGCCCGCATCCAGCGCATGACGGATTAATTCTCCGGTACCCCACGACGTCGTTTTCAGCGGATTGCGTCGCTCGACCGGCACCTGCTCGAGACCGCTCGCAGCGGCCATTTCAATAAACGCACATTGTCCGTCGCCGGAAATGCCGTAAAACCCGCGCACCGTGTCGCCAAGCGGCCCCGTCACATCGACGTCAACCCGTCGCCCCTGCGTCGCGGTAATCATCACTTCCACCGTACCTTCCCCGCCATCCGCCATCGGCAGTTTGACGTATTCCGCTTCCGGATAAATCTCCCTGAAACCCTGTTCAATCGCGGTCGCGACCGCCAGTGCACTCAGGCTTTCCTTGTATGAATCCGGTGCGATAACTATCTTCATAGGCTGTCCTTACGGGTCTGTACGGCGTACTGCCGCCCCACCCGGGGCGGCTATCACTCATTAACGCACCATGCACGGGCGTTTGTTATCAAACTTCCAGTTCGGGATCAGATACTGCATTCCCATTGCATCATCACGCGCGCCGAGACCGTGTTTTTTGTACAGCTCATTCGCCTGCATAACGCGATCCATATCCAGCTCGACGCCCAGTCCAGGCGTCGTCGGCACCTGCACCATGCCGCCTTTGATTTCAAACGGCTGCTTCGTGAGACGCTGGTTGCCTTCCTGCCAGATCCAGTGCGTATCAATGGCGGTGATTTGCCCCGGCGCCGCCGCGGCAACATGGGTAAACATCGCCAGCGAGACGTCAAAGTGGTTGTTGGAATGAGAACCCCACGTCAGACCAAAATCATGGCACATCTGCGCGACGCGAACCGAGCCCTGCATGGTCCAGAAATGCGGGTCAGCCAGCGGAATATCAACCGATTGTAATGACAAAGTATGGCCCATCTGACGCCAGTCGGTGGCAATCATGTTGGTGGCCGTCGGCAGCCCCGTCGCGCGACGGAATTCCGCCATCACTTCACGGCCCGAGAAACCCTGTTCGGCACCACAAGGATCTTCGGCATACGCCAGCACACCTTTAAGCTGTTTACCTATTTTAATGGCTTCATCCAGCAGCCAGGCACCGTTCGGATCGAGCGTCACGCGCGCCTGCGGGAAACGCGTCGCCAGCGCGGTGATGGCTTCGGCTTCTTCTTCGCCCGCCAGCACGCCGCCTTTCAGTTTGAAATCGTTGAAACCATATTTTTCATACGCCGCTTCCGCCAGACGCACCACGGCCTGCGGGGTCATCGCTTCGTCATGGCGCAGACGATACCAGTCGCAGGCGTCATCCGGCTGGCTCTGGTACGCCAGCGGCGTTTGCTTCCGGTTACCGACAAAGAACAGATAACCGAGCATTTCCACTTCGCTGCGCTGCTGGCCGTCGCCAAGCAGCGAGGCGACGTTCACGCCCAGATGCTGACCGAGCAGATCGAGCAGCGCGGCTTCGATACCGGTCACCACATGGATAGTGGTTCGTAAATCAAAGGTTTGCAATCCGCGCCCACCAGCATCGCGATCAGCGAAAGTATTGCGCACAGCGGTCAGGACGTTTTTATAGTCGCCCAGCGTTTTCCCCACCACCAGCGGCGCAGCGTCTTCCAGCGTCTGGCGGATCTTCTCGCCACCCGGAATTTCACCTACGCCGGTATGGCCCGAATTATCTTTAATGATCACGATATTACGGGTGAAAAACGGTGCATGCGCGCCGCTCAGGTTCATCAGCATACTGTCAAAACCGGCAACCGGGATCACCTGCATGGTAGTCACAACCGGTGTGGAATGTCGCGTTGTCATAAGTCAGTCCTTTAATTAATTACGGCCAAAAACCGGGCGTTTGCGATCAAAAGTCCAGCCGGGGATCAGATATTGCATTGGGCCTGCGTCATTACGCGCGCCGCCCGGCAGTCGTTTGTAGGCTTCGTGAGCCTTTTGCACCTGATCCCAGTCCAGCTCGATGCCAAGCCCTGGCGCATCGGGAACGGCAATCTTGCCGTCTTTAATTTGCAGCGGATTTTTCGTCAGGCGCGCATCCCCTTCCTGCCAGATCCAGTGTGTATCAATGGCGGTTGGCGTGCCTGGCGCCGCGGCGCCGACGTGGGTAAACATCGCCAGCGAAATGTCGAAATGGTTATTGGAGTGGCAGCCCCAGGTCAGCCCCCAGTCGTCGCAGAGTTGAGCGACGCGCACCGCGCCGGACAGCGTCCAGAAATGCGGGTCGGCCAGCGGAATATCGACGGCATTGAGCATCACCGCATGCCCCATTTCCCGCCAGTTAGTGGCGATCATGTTGGTGGCGACTGGCAACCCGGTGGCACGCCGGAATTCCGCCATCACTTCACGCCCTGAGAAGCCCTGCTCCGCGCCACAGGGATCTTCGGCGTAAGTCAGTACATCCTGCAGCCCTTTGCAGAGTGCAATGGCTTCATCAAGCAGCCAGGCGCCGTTTGGATCGACGGTGATCCGCGCGTTCGGGAAACGCTTTTTCAGCGCCCGCACGGTGTCGATTTCCTGCTCGCCAGGCAACACGCCGCCTTTCAGTTTGAAATCTTTAAAGCCATAGCGATCCTGTGCGGCTTCCGCGAGTCGCACCACCGCGGCGCTGCTCATGGCTTCCTGATGGCGCAGGCGATACCAGTCATGCGAACCTGGTGTGGCGTCGAGATATGGCAGATCCGTTTTCGTGCGGTCGCCAATGTAAAAGAGATAGCCGAGGACTGTCACCGCATCACGCTGTTTGCCCGGGCCGAGCAGTTCGCACACCGGCACATTGAGCGCTTTGCCGAGCAAGTCCAGCAGCGCCGCTTCGAGAGCCGCGACCGCGTTGACGCGCAGTTCAAACGTCCACGCGCCTTTACCGAAAGTATCAAAATCCGCTGCCTGGTTACCTTTATGCACGCGCTGCACCACCCGGTTCAGGCGCGCCACTTCCTGGCCGACCACCATCGGAATGGCATCAACCAGCGTCTGGTAGATAACCTCACCGCCCGGCGCTTCCCCCACGCCGGTATTTCCGGCGTTGTCGCTCAACACCACGATATTGCGCGTAAAGTATGCGTTATGTGCCCCACCGATGTTCAGCAGCATGCTGTCGTGACCGGCAACGGGGATCACTTTCATCTCAGTAATGATGGGGCTGGATTGTGTACTCATCATTCACGTCCTGTCACAGGTTGCAGTTCAATACGCTTGATATCGCCGACCACCACCAGGTAGCTCAGTACCGCCACCAGCGCGTGGATCCCGACATAAATCAGCGCACCGTTAAAGGAGCCGGAAACCCCGACAATGTAGCCAATCGCAATCGGCGTCACGATGCCGGAAATGTTGCCGAACATGTTGAACAGCCCGCCGGAGAGACCGCTGATCTCTTTCGGCGCCGTGTCAGCCATCACCGCCCAGCCCAGCGCGCCAATGCCTTTACCGAAGAAGGCCATCGCCATGAAGCCGATAATCATCCATTCCGTATCGACGTAATTACAGAACACCATCGTCATGGAGAGCAGCATACCGAGCACAATGGGCGTTTTACGGGCGACGTTGAGCGACCCGGTGCGCCGCATCAGCCAGTCGGAAATGATGCCGCCCAGCACGCCGCCGATAAATCCGCACACCGCCGGAATGGAAGCGACAACCCCGGCTTTCAGAATCGACATGCCGCGCGCCTGCACCAGATAAACCGGGAACCAGGTAATGAAGAAGTAGGTCAGTGCGTTAATGCAGTACTGTCCGATGTATACGCCGATCATCATGCGTGAGCTAATCAGTTGTTTGATTTGCCCCCATTTTTCGCTCATCGGCACGTGGGGTTTCGCGTTTTTCTGATCCATGTTGATCAGCGCCCCGCCCTGGGCAATGTACTCCAGCTCTTTTTTGTTCACGCCAGGGTGCTGATTGGGTTCATAGATCACTTTCAGCCAGATAAAGCTGATGATGATCCCCAGTCCGCCCATAAAGAAGAACACATGTGACCAGCCCACTTCGTGCGTCAGCCAGCCCATGATCGGCGCGAAAATCACGGTCGCGAAATACTGCGCCGAGTTAAAAATCGCCACCGCGGTTCCCCTCTCCTGCGCCGGGAACCAGGCCGCGACGATGCGACTGTTGCCTGGGAAAGAAGGCGATTCCGCAAGGCCGACGAGGAAACGCAGGGTAAACAGCGCCACGATGATGCCAAAGCCGTTGAATACGTCGACGAAACCCTGCAGCAGGGTGAAGAGCGACCAGATAAAGATCGACCAGAAATAAACCCGTTTCGAACCAAAGCGGTCAAGCAGCCAGCCACCGGGGATTTGACCGATGACATAGGCCCAGGAAAATGCGGAGAAAACATAACCCATGCCAACCGGATCAAGGCCAATCTCTTTGGCCATTTCCGAACCGGCAATCGATAGCGTGGCACGATCACCGTAGTTGAAGGAGGTGACGATAAACAGCATCACCACTATCCAGTAGCGGGCGTTAGTGCGCTTTTCGACGGCGCTCGCCTCGTGACTTAATGAACTCATTGTTGTACTCCTGAATCATAGCTTTGCTTTGAGCTACATCCATTCTGAACAGCACAACCGGTAGGGTAATCAGAATGACGTTTTATGTTTTTTTATTGCAGCGCCGCGCGATGACAGGCTGCTTTATGCACTGGCAGCAGAAAGTATAAAAACAGGTGGTCGGGTGCTCACCGTGCAATAACACAGCATTAACAAGTCTGGTTAAGGAGATTTATGGCTTATGCCCAACCGCGTGGGGGCTGGTTCACGGAAATCAGAGGAAATGTGAGGTGTGCCCTTCCGCAGAAGGGCGAACGTTCAGCTGAGCAGCGTGGCCCAGTGTTCAACCCACGGGCTGGAGACGCTTTCGGGTTCGGGATCTTCACTGGCGTCGATCATCAGCATCTCGCCGATGCGCTGCGCGCCCTGCTCCTGCAGGCGCTCGTCAAACTTTTTACCCCCGCCGCAGAAATTGGCGTAGGTGCTGTCGCCGAGCGCAATAATGCCGTAGCGCATGTGCGGCTGGTACATGTCTTTCATCCCTTCAAACAGCGGGACGATGCTGTCCGGCAGGTCGCCCTGGCCGGTGGTCGAGGTAACGACCAGCGCGTATTTTCCGGTATACGCTTCCCAGTCACTGATCTCGGGATCTTCAAAAACGGTGGCTTTATGCCCCAGCCCGCTCAGGATGGTTTCTGCTTCTTCGGCAACCAGCAACGCGTTTCCATACATGGTGCCGACAAAAATACCCACTTCCGCCATGTTCAACTCCCTGATGTTGTATCGATAACGCCATCCTGACCGCTGCCGCCCGCAAACTCAACCCTTTCGTTTATCGGGAGAAGACCGCGCCAGCCGAATTGCGCCAGCGCCTGCATCCAGACCTCGTCGAAACCGGCATGCAGCGTTAACGGCTCGCCGGTAAACGGATGCGTCAGCGACAACGTGCTGGCATGCAGCATCAGCCGGTGACAGCCAAAATGGTCAGCGGCGCTGCGGTTCTGGCGTAAATCGCCATGCTTGCTGTCACCGATGATCGGATGACGGAGATGTTTAAGGTGGCGGCGCAGCTGGTGCTTGCGACCCGTTTTGGGCTCCAGCTCCACCAGACCGTAACGCGTGGTTGGATAACGACCGGTGGCGACAGGCATTTCCACTGTCGCCAGCCCACGATAGTGCGTCACGGCAGGCTGCGGACCTTTATCGTCGCGGGCGAATTTATCGGCAATTTTGTCCAGTTCTTCAACCAGCGGGTAATCCAGCAGATCGTCGCCAGTCAGCCAGCCACGGACGATGGCGTGATAGCGTTTCTGGATCTGATGCTGTTCAAACTGTTGCGCCAGCAGACGGCCCGCTTCACTGGACAGCCCCATCAGCAGCACGCCGGACGTCGGGCGATCGAGACGATGAGCGGTAAAGACGTGCTGGCCTATCTGATCGCGCACGGTCTGCATCACCACCACTTTTTCATCGCGATCGAGCCAACTGCGGTGTACCAGCCAGCCGGACGGTTTATTCACCGCCACCAGCCATTCGTCCTGATAAATGATTTCCAGCATCAGGCGTTGTCGTCCGCAAACAGGGCGTCGAGCGCCAGTAGCTCGGGCAGCACACGCTCACGCAGGGGGTGGCTGGCCTCGAGAGCCACTTCATAATAGGGGGCGATGGCAAAATTTTGCGGCAGCGGCTGACCGTTGTCGAGTAACTGGTGCATCCGCGGGATCAGCACCCACTGCAGCCATTCCAGCGGCGCCAGGGTGTCCATGCAGAAAGGCTGATCGCTGTTGAAGGCGCTGGCGTCGGGTGCGTCGCTCTGCCAGTGCTGATGCAGCCGCATCACGGTTTCAATGGCGCGCAGCTGCGCACGTACGTTGTCGTGAAGAGTCATGAGAACCTCGGTGCAAAAAAACGGTGACGCAGGATACCACTGGCGGCGGAAAAACAAAAAAAGGGAGCACTGTCGAAACAGTGCTCCCGGTTCGTTTCGCAGCAATCCGGCTACTCAACGTGCTCCCTGCTCATCCTTGACAACTTTTCCTGGGGTCTCCTGACCCATGTTCATCCGTAAACGCGTGCATCCTGCTTCACACCACCCCGATGTGAATATACTCATCCTTAAGTATTCCTTGATCTTCCTGATCCACCGAACATCCCGACCGGCTCTCGTTCTCCCTCCTGGAGGTGTCCCTTAACGCGTTCCTGCGTTCTCCTTTTGCTTCATCCTGAAGCCTTTCCCTGCAGCACCGTCCTGGTGTGTTCCCTGAAGCGTCATCATCCTGATGTTCGCTTCTTTTGTGTGACTTCCTGTCGACGAACATAGGATCGCCTATTCCGCTTCGTCTTACAACCCCGCCATAAGACAAATCCGTAAGCCTGGTTTCATATGAAAGCATGAAGTGAGAATTGTAACTTATTGAAATTTATAGAGACTCGCTATTTTTTTAAGCCAGTCTCTCACCTGTCTCAAGGCGATCTCTCACAGTGCGTGTAAGAGATGTCTCACAAGTCCTGTAGTACTCTGGATTACAAAAGGGGGTCAAGCTGATTGAGGAAACTCGCAAGAGAGGAAGAAAGTACCGTACGCTGTGGCGTACCGAGGGTTTCTTTAATGACTTCGCCGGTCAGGTTACAGACCGATATCACGTCCAGTTCGCTGTCCAGCGTCGCGATAAATAACGTCGGCGACAGTTTCAGGCGTTTCTGTGTGACCAGGTGACCAATCAGGTTTTCCTGAACACGCCGGAAGTCATCCGGACTCCAGGTCTGTAGCAACAACAGGGGTTCACCCATAAACGTTGCTGACATATCACCCGCATATTGGGTGGTATAGTATGAATGAAGCGGCTGTTGTATCACAATGTCCAGGGCGCGTTCAACCGCGTTTACATTCGGCGTCAGATCAAACGATTGCGGCTGCCAGAAGACCGCCTCATCAGTGGTGGATAGCGTGCAGGGAGACGGCACGCCGTAGAGATCCTCGCTGCGCGGCCAGGAGTCATATTCACGCCGCCATGCGTCACAATACCGTTGGGTAAACGCCTGAAGCGCTTCTGCGGTCTGGTTATCCACCGATTTCTCTCTTCTCATCAGCCGGTATACAATTGCGCCATAGTGTACCTGCTTTATCACGGTGAAACATGTCTTCTTATGAAAATCATCAGGCGCTGGCTGGCCTGACGCTCGGTAAAACGACCGACTACCGCGACACCTACGACGCCTCGCTGCTGCAGGGCGTTCCGCGCAGTCTGAATCGCGATCCTCTCGGCTTACACGCCGACAACCTGCCTTTCCACGGTGCGGACATCTGGACGCTGTACGAACTGTCGTGGCTCAATGCGAAAGGGCTGCCGCAAGTAGCGGTGGGCCATGTTGAACTGGATGACACGACGGTTAATCTGGTGGAATCAAAAAGCTTTAAGCTCTATCTCAACAGTTTTAACCAGACGCGTTTTGCCGACCGGGACGCGGTGCGTACTACGCTTGAGCGCGACCTCAGCGCCTGCGCGCAGGGCAACGTTACGGTGGCGCTGTACCGTCTGGATGAAATCGAAGGACAGCCGGTCGCCCACTTCAACGGCACGTGTATTGATGATCAGGATATCGACATCGACAACTACCAGTTCAGCGCCGACTATCTGCAGGGTGCCGCCAGCGGCAAGCGTGTGGAGGAGACGCTGGTCAGCCATCTGCTGAAATCCAACTGTCTCATCACGCATCAGCCGGACTGGGGCTCGGTGCAGATCCAGTATCGCGGCGCGAAAATCGACCGGGAAAAACTGCTGCGCTATCTGGTGTCATTCCGCCATCACAACGAATTTCATGAGCAATGCGTGGAGCGTATCTTCAATGACATTATGCGCTTCTGCCAGCCGGAAACGCTGAGCGTGTATGCCCGCTATACCCGCCGCGGCGGTCTGGATATCAACCCCTGGCGTTCGAACACCGACTTCGCCCCCGCCACCGGACGACTGGCTCGTCAATAAGAAATATTTACGTAAAATGCGCGGACATTTCCGCGCATTACCTTGTGAAAACAGAACCGACGAGGCTATTGTAATCCATAGGGAAAGCTTATTATCGTCCCGTAAGGAGTTCACTTGATTACACACATTAGCCCACTGGGCTCTATGGACATGTTGTCGCAGCTGGAAGTAGACATGCTGAAACGCACGGCCAGCAGCGACCTGTATCAACTGTTTCGTAACTGTTCCCTGGCGGTACTTAACTCCGGCAGTCTGACCGACAGCAGCCAGGAGCTGCTTTCTCGTTTCGAGAGCTTTGACATCAACGTGCTGCGCCGCGAGCGCGGCGTGAAGCTTGAGCTGATTAACCCGCCGGAAGAGGCTTTTGTCGACGGACGTATTATCCGCGCGTTACAGGCCAACCTGTTTGCCGTTCTGCGTGACATCCTGTTCGTTTATGGGCAAATCCACAATACCGTCCGTTTTCCGAATCTGGATCTGGTCAGTTCCACCCACATTACCAACCTGGTGTTTTCGATCCTGCGTAACGCCCGCGCGCTTCATGTTGGCGAAGCGCCTGGCATGGTCGTGTGCTGGGGCGGCCATTCCATCAACGAAACCGAATACCTGTATGCCCGTCGCGTCGGCACCCAGCTTGGCTTGCGTGAACTGAACATCTGCACCGGCTGTGGTCCCGGAGCGATGGAAGCGCCGATGAAAGGCGCGGCGGTTGGCCACGCTCAACAGCGCTACAAAGAAGGGCGTTTTATCGGCATGACTGAGCCTTCAATCATCGCCGCCGAGCCGCCAAACCCGCTGGTGAACGAACTGATCATCATGCCGGACATCGAAAAACGTCTGGAAGCGTTTGTGCGCCTTGCGCATGGCATCATCATCTTCCCGGGCGGCGTGGGTACGGCGGAAGAATTATTGTACCTGCTCGGCATTCTGATGAATCCGGCCAACAAAAATCAGGTGCTGCCGCTGATCCTGACCGGCCCTAAAGAGAGTGCCGATTACTTCCGCGTGCTGGATGAGTTTATCGTTCATACGCTGGGGGAAAACGCGCGCCGCCACTACCGCATCATCATTGACGATGCCGCCGAAGTGGCCCGGCAGATGAAAAAGGCCATGCCGCTGGTGAAAGAAAACCGCCGCGACACGGGAGACGCCTACAGCTTCAACTGGTCGATTCGCATTGCGCCGGATCTGCAACTGCCGTTTGAGCCGACTCACGAGAACATGGCAAACCTGAAGCTCTACCCGGATCAACCCGTCGAAGTGCTGGCGGCTGATCTGCGTCGTGCTTTTTCCGGTATCGTCGCGGGTAACGTGAAAGAGGTGGGCATTCGCGCCATCGAACAGCATGGCCCGTACAAGATCCACGGCGACAGCGACATGATGCGCCGGATGGACGATCTGCTGCAGGGCTTTGTGGCCCAGCACCGCATGAAACTCCCGGGTTCCGCCTACATCCCCTGCTACGAAATCTGTTCATAATCTCCCGGGCGGCGCCAGAGCCGCCCATTTCTTTTTCTTACCTAAACTTTCCAGAATCCGCCTTTCTGCGGCAGGTTAAGCTACGTTAATCGCACAAAATTTTGATAAGTCATCAGAAACCGCCATTTCTGCATTTTTTTGCAGATGAAAACGCGGTATTACGCCTGTGCGCTTTTCCCGTATATCCTGCCGGTGTTAGCCTTTGCGCCAATAAAATTCTGGCATGACAAAAAAGACAGAGTGATGGTCTAAAAACTGTCATATCGGGAGCTGATTATTGCAATTGGGATCGGGATCACTGATACATCGATAAGTTAAATGTATCTTTCCGGCCCCATAAGATTGACGAGAAAATATTACAAAAAAGCCGTCATTGAACGAATTTCAGACCAGTAATTTCTATTTTTTTAATATATTTTTTTGATTCTTCCAGGAGATACAGATGGAAAGCACTCAAACCAGCACTATTGCTTCGATTGAAAAAAGAAGCACATGGCGTAAAACGGATACCATGTGGATGCTGGGTCTTTACGGCACGGCCATCGGCGCAGGCGTTTTGTTCCTGCCGATCAATGCCGGCGTCGGCGGGATGATCCCGCTGATTATCATGGCAATCCTCGCCTTCCCAATGACGTTTTTTGCCCACCGCGGTATGACCCGCTTCGTGCTGTCCGGTAAAAATCCGGGCGAAGATATCACCGAAGTAGTTGAAGAGCACTTCGGTGTCGGCGCAGGTAAGATCATCACCCTGCTCTACTTTTTCGCCATCTACCCGATTCTGCTGGTATACAGCGTGGCGATCACCAACACCGTCGACAGCTTTATTACCCACCAGTTGGGCATGACGGCGCCGCCGCGTGCGATTCTGTCGCTGATCCTGATCGTCGGTATGATGACCATCGTCCGCTTTGGTGAGCAGATGATCGTTAAGGCGATGAGCATCCTGGTATTCCCGTTTGTGGCCGCGCTGATGCTGCTGGCTCTGTACCTGATCCCGCAATGGAGCGGCGCGGCGCTGGAAACCCTGTCGCTGAGCAGCGCCGCGTCTACCGGCAATGGCCTGTGGATGACGCTGTGGCTGGCCATTCCGGTGATGGTTTTCTCCTTCAACCACTCACCGATCATCTCCTCTTTCGCCGTGGCGAAACGTGAAGAATACGGTGACGGCGCAGAGAAAAAATGCTCCAGCATCCTGGCGCGTGCGCACATCATGATGGTGATCACCGTAATGTTCTTCGTCTTCAGTTGTGTACTGAGCCTGTCTCCGGCAGACCTGGCCGCAGCGAAAGAGCAGAACATTTCTATTCTGTCTTACCTGGCGAACCACTTTAACGCCCCACTGATTGCCTGGATGGCGCCGATCATCGCGATGATCGCCATCACCAAATCCTTCCTCGGCCACTATCTGGGTGCACGTGAAGGCTTCAACGGGATGGTAATCAAGTCTCTGCGCGGCAAAGGCAAAACCATTGAACTCAGCCGTCTGAACAAAATCACTGCGCTGTTCATGCTGTTGACCACCTGGGCGGTGGCGACGCTGAACCCGAGCATTCTGGGGATGATTGAAACCCTGGGCGGCCCGGTTATCGCGATGATCCTGTTCCTGATGCCGATGTACGCGATTCAGAAAGTCCCGGCAATGCGTAAATACAGCGGCCACATCAGCAACGTCTTCGTTGTCATCATGGGCCTCATCGCCATCTCCGCGATTTTCTTCTCTCTGTTCAGTTAATCCCCCGCGCCACCTTCGGGTGGCGCACTTCCTTTCAGCCATGGATGCATCATGATCAGCGTTTTCGATATTTTCAAAATCGGCATTGGTCCTTCCAGTTCACATACTGTCGGGCCAATGAAAGCGGGCAAACAATTCACGGACGACCTGATTGCACGCGGGATCCTCAATGATATTACCCGCGTGGTCGTCGATGTGTACGGCTCGCTCTCTCTGACCGGTAAAGGTCACCACACCGATATTGCCATTATTATGGGCCTGGCGGGAAATCTGCCGGATACTGTCGATATCGATTCCATCCCTTCTTTTATTCAGGATGTGAATACCCACGGTCGCCTGCTGCTGGCAAACGGCGAGCACGAAGTCGAATTTCCTGTCGACCAGTGCATGAATTTCCATACCGATAATCTCTCCCTGCATGAGAACGGTATGCGCATCACTGCCCTGAGCGGCAATACCGTGATGCACAGCAAAACGTATTACTCTATCGGCGGCGGGTTTATCGTTGACGAAGAACATTTCGGCCAGACCGACAGCGCGCCGGTACAGGTGCCTTACCCGTACAAATCTGCGGCTGACCTTCAGCGTCATTGCCAGGAATCCGGGCTGTCGCTCTCCGGCCTGATGATGAAAAACGAGCTGGCGCTGCACAGCAAAGAGGCGCTTGAGCAGCATTTCGCAAACGTCTGGGAAGTCATGCGCAGCGGCATTGAGCGCGGCATCACCACCGAAGGCGTCCTGCCGGGTAAACTGCGGGTTCCGCGTCGTGCGGCGGCGCTGCGTCGTATGCTGGTAAGTCAGGACAAGACAACCAGCGATCCGATGGCAGTCGTTGACTGGATCAACATGTTCGCACTGGCGGTAAACGAAGAAAATGCCGCCGGTGGTCGCGTAGTGACCGCACCAACCAACGGCGCCTGCGGGATTGTCCCGGCGGTGCTGGCCTACTACGACAAGTTCATCCGCGAAGTGAATGCGAATTCGCTGGCGCGCTATATGCTGGTGGCCAGCGCCATTGGTTCGCTCTATAAGATGAACGCATCTATTTCTGGCGCCGAAGTGGGCTGTCAGGGTGAAGTCGGCGTGGCCTGCTCCATGGCGGCGGCGGGTCTGGCAGAATTGCTGGGCGGTAGCCCGACGCAAGTATGCATTGCCGCGGAAATCGGCATGGAGCACAACCTCGGGCTGACCTGCGATCCGGTCGCCGGACAGGTTCAGGTGCCGTGCATCGAGCGCAACGCGATTGCCGCAGTGAAAGCGGTCAACGCGGCGCGTATGGCGCTGCGTCGCACCAGCGAACCGCGCGTCTGCCTCGATAAGGTCATCGAAACCATGTACGAAACCGGCAAAGACATGAACGCCAAGTACCGCGAAACTTCACGCGGCGGCCTGGCGATGAAGATTGTCACCTGCGATTAATCGTCCCCGGATGCCTCGTTTTGCGAGGCATCTTCCTGAATTATTCTCTGTAAATAGCCTCACAGACATCACGATGTTACCCTTAGCGCTCTTGCTCAAGGAGGATTTCCGTGGCTGTTCATCTGCTGATCGTTGACGCGCTTAACCTGATTCGTCGCATTCATGCTGTACAGGGGTCGCCCTGCGCGGAAACCTGCCTGCATGCACTGGAACAGTTGCTGGTTCACAGCCAGCCGACGCATGCGGTGGCCGTGTTTGATGATGACGCCCGCAGCCAGGGCTGGCGTCACCAGCTATTGCCGGATTACAAAGCCGGGCGCCCACCAATGCCGGACGATCTGCACGATGAAATGCCCGCGCTGCGGGCAGCGTTTGAAGGTCGTGGCGTGCGCTGCTGGGAATCTGCCGGTAACGAGGCCGACGATCTGGCGGCGACGCTGGCGGTAAAAGTGGCGCAGGCCGGGCATCAGGCCACGATTGTCTCGACCGATAAAGGCTATTGTCAGCTGCTGTCCCCCACCATTCGCATTCGCGACTATTTTCAGAAACGCTGGCTCGACGCGCCATTTATCGCCAGCGAATTTGGCGTCACGCCGCAGCAGTTGCCGGATTACTGGGGGCTCGCGGGGATCAGCAGTTCAAAAGTGCCGGGCGTGGCGGGAATTGGCCCGAAGAGCGCCACGCAGTTGTTAACGGAGTTTGAAAATCTGGATGGGATGTATGCCCGGCTGAATGAAGTGCCGGAGAAATGGCGCAAAAAGCTGGAAGCGCATAAAGAGATGGCTTTTATTTGCCGGGATGTGGCGCGGTTACGGAAGGATTTACACTTAGACGGGAATTTGCAGCAGTTGCGTGTAGGCCCGGTAAGCGTAGCGCCACCGGGCAATCATACAGACTAGCGTTCGTCGCGACGACCACCGACGGCGGCCCAGATACGGCGGATGTGCACAGTCACCTCTTCGCGATCGTGATACAACTGGCGTGCCTGAATCTGCGCGTTGATGCCATGCTCACTCAGCTGTTCCTGAATGTACGCCAGATTCTGTGACACCTCTTCGTAGCGCTTTTTCATCGGCAGCTTGAGGTTAAAAATGGTTTCGCGACACCAGCCGTTCACCAGCCACTGCGCCATCAGCGCCGCCACTTTCGCTGGTTTCTCCACCATATCGCAGACCATCCATGAGATGTTGTTACGGTTGGGACGATAGCGGAAACCATCTTCACGCAACCAGGTGACCTGCCCGGTATCCATCAGGCTTTGCGCCATCGGGCCGTTATCCACTGAATAAACCCACATGTTGCGTTTCACCAGCTGATACGTCCAGCCGCCAGGACAGGCACCGAGATCAACCGCATACATGCCGTTAGCCAGACGCTCATCCCATTCATCGGCCGGAATAAACACGTGTAGCGCCTCTTCCAGTTTCAGCGTGGAACGACTTGGCGCATCAGCGGGGAATTTCAGACGCGGAATGCCCATATAAAACGGGGAATTATTATTCGGGTACGAATACCCGACGTAACAGCAGCCCGGGGCAATGAAAAAGACATGCACCACCGGGCGCTTCGGCGTTTCATAGTTGGTGAGAATTTTTGCCTCGCGCAATGCCGCGCGCAGCGGCACGGTGAATTTGCGGCAAAACTTCATCAGCTCTTTGCTTTCGTTGGTGTCAGCCACTTCGACGCGCAAATCGCCGCCTTTTTCCACCACGCCCTGCAACATACCGACGATCGGCGTGATGCGATCTTCCGGGGGAAGATTCTGCAACAGCTCGCCTGCCACCAGCATCTGGCGGGCAAAGATCAACGAGCTGTAAGGCAGCTCGCGAGCCAGTTTGTCCGCCTCTTCCGGCTGATAGCATTCAAAAACAACATAACCCGCGTTATCTTTTACGCGGGCAAATCCGTACACCTCAAGGCGCGCGGCCTTGTCGGTAATTTCTGCAGCACACTCTTTCTCAAAGCCCGGGCGGCAATAGAGAACAACCTTATTCATGAACGACGCCCTTACGCTTCAGACGAATTGCACCAATTAACATTAATACCCACCCTGCGAGGAAGCTGACGCCTCCCACCGGCGTGACGAACGCCCACAGACGAAGGTGAGAGAGGGCGAGGCAGTACAAACTGCCGCTGAACAGCACGGTTCCCAGCGCCAGAAAAACGCTGCTCCAGTAAAACCAGATACTGATGCGGCGCTGCATGGCGACCGCGAGACCAAAAATCGCCAGCGTGTGGAATGCCTGATACTCAAGGCCGGTCTGGATCCACCCCATTTCCACCACACCCAAAGATTTACTTAACACATGCGCGCCAAACGCACCTAACGCCACAAAAATAAAACCGCTAATGGCGGCAAAAATCAGCATAAAACGACTAGTCATGTTCTTACCCTAAACTGATTTACACTTCATCGTTCAGGCTGCCCCCCATTGCCGCCTGCACGATCGTGTGTTTATTGTTCATAACGAAAGCGGAATTTCTCTTGTTCACTTGCAGCTTTCGCCAGAATCCATTGCCGGAAGGCGGCTATTTTACCCAGTTCCGCCTGACTGTCATGGCAAACCAGATAAAAAGCGTTTTTACTGACCAGCACATCATTAAACGGGCAGACCAGACGGCCTGCTTCAATTTCAGACTGCGCCATGACATTGTTGGCGAGTGCGATACCCTGTCCGTGGATTGCGGCCTGCAGCACCATCGCGCTGTGGCTGAAAATCGGTCCCTGTTGAACGTTAAGATTGAGGCCCAGCTGACGCGTGTACGTCTGCCAGTCACGGCGCGAGGCGTCGTGTAATAGCGTATGTTGCGCCAGATCGGCAGGGGTTTTCAATGGCTTCTCACCGGTGAGCAGCAGCGGCGAGCAAACCGGAATCAGATATTCTGCGTACAGTTTTTCCACACGCAACCCCGGCCAGTTGCCCCGCCCGTAGAAAATCGCCACGTCGACATCGTCCGCCAGCTTATCTTCCTGACGGTCCACCGCCTGGATCCTGACGTCGATTCCCGGATAAGCTGAGTTAAAGCTGGAGAGTCTCGGCACCATCCACTGAATGGCAAAACTGGGCAGTAAACTAACCGTCAGCGCCCCTTTCGCACTGCGTGCCTGCAGTTTACGCGTCGCCTCGGTTAATTGCGAAAAGATCTCTTTAATGTCCTGGAAATAGCTCTGCCCTTCCTCGGTCAGCAGAAGAGAACGATTGCGTCGGCGGAATAGCTTCAGCCCCAAAAAATCCTCCAGGGACTTGATTTGGTGGCTGACTGCGGCCTGCGTCACAAAAAGCTCATCGGCGGCGCGAGTGAAGCTTAAATGCCGTGCTGCTGCGTCAAAAACACGTAATGCATTCAGAGGTGGTAATCGCTTTGACATGGTTCTCTGGCTTAGATGTTAACTCGACATAACAAACAGGAAACAACGTTTAACCTATTAGTTTTTTTTATCTGAGCCATTATAATTTGTCCGTTGAGGAACTACCAGCAAATACCTATAGTGGCGGCACTTCCTGAGCCGGAACGAAGAGCTTTTTTCGGAATGCGTGTTCTGATGGGCTTTTGGCTTACGGTTGTGATGTTGTGTTGTTGTGTTTGCAATTGGTCTGCGATTCAGACCACGGTAGGAAAGCTACCCTTTTCACTTCCTGTACATTTACCCTGTCTGTCCATAGTGATTAATGTAGCACCGCAAGCTGCGGTGCTTTTTTTTCGCTACTCCAACCGTTATTTCTCAAGCGCGACCATCTCTTTCACGTCACTACGGTTGATCTGCTGTTTGTTGCCGTTAGCGTCTTTATACGAAATCATGCCCGTCTCATCATCGGTTTTCGGTTTACCGTCAGAAACGATGGCCCGTCCGTCCGTGGTGTGCATTACGTAGTTCGGACCGGAGCAGGCGCTCAGGGCAAAAGTCAGCATACAGGCAGAGATAATGGCAGTTGTCTTGTTCATGTTCTTCTCCTTCTGGCTATTTATGCTATATAAATCGACTTTCCTGACAGGCTAAAACATTCGCCTAACACTCTATAGCATAACGTACTATTTTTACCTTGCCAGAATTACAGGACTATTCCGAGGGACATTCGCTCCCCTTGCCCTCACCGACAAATTGCGCGACGATCGAGGGATCGTAATGAGGAACACCATGAACGCATTTAATCCCGCACAGTTTCGCGCCCGGTTTCCCGCCCTGAGCGATGCTGGCGTCTATCTCGACAGTGCCGCGACTGCGCTGAAACCGCAGGCCGTGATTGACGCCACGACACAATTTTACAGCCTGAGCGCCGGTAATGTGCATCGTAGCCAGTTTGCCGAAGCGCAACGCCTGACGGCACGCTATGAAGCGGCCCGCGAACGGGTTGCCGAATGGCTTAACGCGCCGGACAGCAAAAACATCGTCTGGACACGCGGCACCACCGAAGCCATCAATATGGTGGCGCAAAGCTATGCGCGACCACGCCTGAAACCTGGCGATGAAATCATCGTCAGCGAAGCCGAGCATCATGCCAATTTTGTGCCGTGGCTGATGGTGGCGGAGCAGACCGGCGCCCGCATCGTTAAACTGCCGCTGGGCAGCGATTGCCTGCCGGATGTCGCCCGCCTGCCAGCGCTCATCACCCCACGCAGCCGCATTCTGGCGCTGGGACAAATGTCGAATGTCACCGGCGGTTGCCCCGATCTTCCGCAGGCCATTCGCCATGCGCATGCCGCAGGAATGGTGGTAATGGTGGACGGCGCGCAGGGTGCAGTGCATTTCCCGGCGGATGTGCAACAACTGGATATCGATTTCTATGCCTTTTCCGGGCACAAACTGTATGGCCCGACCGGTATTGGTGTGCTGTACGGTAAAAGCGAACTGCTGGAAGGCATGTCGCCATGGCTCGGCGGCGGCAAGATGATCACCGAAGTGACCTTCGACGGTTTCAAAACGCAGGCGCTGCCTTACCGGCTTGAAGCCGGCACGCCGAACGTCGCCGGGGTCATTGGCCTCAGCGCCGCGCTGGAATGGCTGGCGGAGGTGGATCTGGTACAAGCCGAAAGCTGGAGCCGTGGGCTGGCAACACTGGCTGAAGCCGAACTGGCAAAACGCCCCGGTTTCCGCTCATTTCGCTGTCAGGATTCCAGCCTGCTGGCGTTTGATTTCGATGGCGTGCATCACAGCGACATGGTCACCCTGCTCGCCGAATACGGCATTGCGTTGCGGGCCGGGCAACATTGTGCGCAACCATTGCTGGCAGCGCTCGGCGTCAGCGGTACGCTACGCGCGTCATTCGCGCCCTATAATACACAGGATGATGTCCATGCGCTGGTCGCCGCCGTCGACCGCGCCCTTGAACTACTGGTGGATGAATGACAAACCCGCTCTACGCCGGACACCCGTTCGGTACCACCGTCACCGCAGCGTCGTTGCATCAGCTTTTCACGCCATTACAGGCATGGGAAGACAAGTACCGCCAGCTGATTTTGCTGGGTAAGCAGTTGCCCGCCCTCTCAGATGAACTGAAAGCGCAGGCGAAAGAGATCGCCGGTTGTGAAAACCGCGTCTGGCTGGGTACAGTTGTGACGAATGACGGCAAACTGCATTTCTTTGGCGACAGCGAAGGGAGAATTGTGCGCGGTTTACTGGCGGTATTGCTGACAGCAGTGGAAGGGAAAAGCGCGGCGGAGCTGCTGGCGCAGGATCCGCTCACGCTGTTCGACGAACTGGGGCTTCGCGCTCAGCTCAGCGCTTCACGCAGCCAGGGGCTGGCTGCGTTGGGCGAGGCCGTGAGCGATGCGGCGCGCCGGCATCAGGCCTGACGCGCTGCTTTTGCCATCATTTTTTTGAGGGCATGGGAGACCGCGACAAAACCAAAGGTGGCGGTCACCATCGTTGCTGCGCCGAAGCCCGAGGCGCAGTCCATGCGTTTTGGCCCTTCTGCGGTGCTCTTCATGGCACAAACACTGCCGTCTGCCTGCGGGTAAACCAGCGCTTCCGTTGAGAATACGCAGTCCACGCCCAGTTTGCCTTTGCTGTTTTTCACCACGCCATACTCGCTTTTCAGCCGTTCGCGCAGCTTAGCCGCCAGGGGATCCTGAATGGTTTTCGCCAGATCGGCGACCTGGATCTGCGTCGGGTCGATCTGCCCGCCAGCCCCGCCGGTGGTGACCAGCGGCACTTTATAGCGACGGCAATAGGCAATCAGTGCCGCTTTTGGCCGCACGCTGTCGATGGCATCGATAACATAGCTGTACCCGGCGCTCATGTACTGCGCCACGTTGTCAGGGGTAACGAAATCGTCGATGACGTTCACCCGGCACTCCGGGTTGATCTGGCGAATGCGGTCGGCCATTACCTCAGCTTTGGCGAGCCCTACATTGCTGCCGAGCGCGTGGATCTGGCGATTGGTGTTGGTGACGCATACGTCATCCATATCAATTAATGTGATCGCACCGATACCGGTACGCGCCAGCGCTTCCGCCGCCCAGGATCCGACACCACCAATACCCACCACGCAGACGTGCGCATCGGCAAACCATTGCAGCGCATTTTCACCGTACAAACGTGCCGTGCCGCCAAAACGCTGACGCCAGGCATCGCTGATTACCACAGACATAAGACCTCAATTAACCGCTAAAGACATTGCCGGCTCCCGGGGCGTTTTTCAGCACCCAGACGCGACCATAGTGATTGTACCATCCTGCGCGGTGTCCGGCATCCGGACCAATGCCCTGGTAGATATCAAAGTGCTGGCCTTTAATCGCCCCGCCGACATCCAGCGCCACCATCAGACGTAGCTCGTACTGGCCGTTGAATTTACCGTTGTTGTCGAGCAGCGGCACTTCCGCCAGCAGTGTAGTTCCCGCCGGAATAATGCTGCGGTCAGAGGCCACCGACGCACGACCAATCAGCGGTACGGCGCTGGCGCCTTTCACCGGCGCGAAGGATTGCGGCTTGAAGAAAACGAAGGACGGGTTCTGCTCCAGCAACTCGCGCACTTCCGCTTCGCTGTGCGTTTCGCCCCACTGGCGGATGGCCTGCATCGACATATCTTCTTTCTTCACTTCACCGCGATCGATCAGCACTTTACCGATGCTGCGATATGACCAGCCGTTTTTCCCGGCATAACTAAAGAAGTTGAGCGGTGAACCATCACCGAAATCGATATAACCGCTGCCCTGCACATCCATAATAAAGTTGTCCATCAGCGAGTTACTGTATGCGAGAACGTAGTTGTCGCTCAGTGCACCAGCATAGATCTCGGCGCGGGACGGCAGGCGGCCGCGCTTCGGCGGCATGCGGTAAATGGGATATCTGAACTCCCCTTGCGGCGTGTGGCGTGCCTGCACGACCGGCGTGTAGTAACCAGTGAACTGCACGTTACCGTAGTTATCAGCGCCCTGCATCTGCCAGGCGTCGATGCCGTACTGGCGCAGCGTGCGGGTATCGCCGCCAGAGCGGAGCCATTGCTGCACGGCGTTATAGACATTACTTTGGCTGCCATAAAGGCGTGGCGAGGCGTCGCGGACCTGATTCACCTGCTCTGCAAAATCACCGGCATTGATTGGCGCGCCAATGGCGTCAGGCTGGTTAACCAGTGAGAAAGGTTGCGTGAATTTCCCGTCACTGTACTGCTGACCGCGGTCGGTCGGTTTAGAACTACAGGCTGCCAGTAGTGTCAGCAGCGTTCCCGTTACCAGATATTTTGCCCAACGTCCTTTCATGATGTCTCATCTTTTACTTAAGCCGAATCCGTGATGAAGATAACAAACCGTCAGGGGTAAAGAAATGCGCTGGCGCGGTCAAAACGGAATTCCGCGCACAAAACAGACAATCTGACAGGTTTTTGCGCAATTACCTGCAAAGTTAACCCTTTAGTTAAAAAAAAGGTTGCAACAGAAAGTCAGCAGAGTATAGTGCGCATCCACGGACGCGGGGTGGAGCAGCCTGGTAGCTCGTCGGGCTCATAACCCGAAGGTCGTCGGTTCAAATCCGGCCCCCGCAACCAATTAAAATGTGAAGAAAAGTTTATACGAAGTATAAAGACGGACGCGGGGTGGAGCAGCCTGGTAGCTCGTCGGGCTCATAACCCGAAGGTCGTCGGTTCAAATCCGGCCCCCGCAACCAACATTTTAATCGTGATGCCGTAAACGCAATGAACACCCTGACGGGTGTTTTTTTGTTTCTGCACCTGGCAAAAAATAGCGCCTTTCGGCGCCATCCTGTTAACCTCGTCTTGCCAGCGTCGCGCCATCGGCGAAGTAGGCTTTAATTCCCGCCAGAATCGACTCTGCCACCTGTTGCTGGAAGGTCGCGGTTTTCAGCTTGCGCTCTTCTTCAACGTTACTGATAAACGCCGTCTCAACCAGAATCGACGGGATGTCAGGCGCTTTCAGTACCGCAAAGCCCGCCTGTTCCACCTGATTCTTATGCAGGTCGTTGATCTTCCCGAGTTTCTGCAGTACCGCCTTGCCAAATTTCAGGCTATCAGAGATGGTCAGCGACTGCACCATATCAAACATCGTATGATCGACATAACGATCACCACTCTTACTCACGCCACCAATGAGATCCGAGGCGTTCTGCGTTTCCGCCAGGTATTTTGCCGCAGTACTGGTCGCGCCTTTGGTAGAGAGCGCAAACACCGACGAACCGCTCGGCTGGCGGCTGGTGAACGCATCCGCGTGAATGGAGACAAACAGGTCGGCGCGCTGCTTCTGCGCCTTCGCCACGCGTACTTTCAGCGGAATGAAGATATCCTCGTTGCGCGTCATGAACACCTTCATATTGCCCTCTTTCTCGATGAGCGCCCGAAGGCGGCGGGCAATCTGCAACACCACATCTTTTTCGCGGGTGCGGTATTTCCCCACGGCACCAGAATCTTCACCACCGTGACCGGGATCGAGCATGATGACAATCGGGCGATCGCGCCCCGCTTTACCTGGCTGTGGACCACTCTGCGCAGGCGGCACCTGTTTTTCCAGATCGCCCTTATTATAATCTTCGAGCAATGCCAGCAGCGGATCCTGAATTTCCTGTGCATTAGCCGGATAGAGATCCATCACCAGTCGTTCTTTGAATCCGGCGACCGGCGCCAGCGCGAACAACTGCGGTTTAACGTTCTGCTTAAGTTCAAACACCATCCGCACCGTTTGCGGATCAAACTGGCCCACGCGTGCGGATTTAATGTACGGATCGTCAGCACGGATCTGCGCTCCCATGCCTTTCAGCACCGAGTTCAGATTGACCCCTTCGATATCCACCACCACGCGCTCAGGGTTACTCAGCGCAAACTGGCGGTATTTCAGCACCTGCGAGGATTCCACCGTCACACGTGTATAAGTGGACGATGGCCAGACGCGCACCGCCACCACCTGACTGACAGCGGCAAGGCCAAGTTGACTCACGCTTAATAACCACATGGCGCCAGCCCCCTTCAATAAACGGCGGCGGCTTACTGCTGACTGACTTCCCGACATGCTTCTCCCGAGCAAAGCAAACGAATTTAAACGATAAAACGTCCAGTTTGACCGAAAACTTTAACCAAACGTGTATAAGCTGTCATCCAGAAAAGGGTAAACATTCTTATGTTTTGCGCTTCCCGACTCAAAAATATCGTAGACCCGGAAAAATTTTAAGCTTGCACGAGACATCAAAACAGAATAAAAATACACTAATTACGAATAATCATGCATTGAGGGTTTTGCCGTGGTGAAGGAACGTAGAACCGAACTGGTTGAAGGATTTCGCCATTCCGTCCCCTATATTAACGCGCATCGGGGAAAAACGTTTGTCATCATGCTGGGCGGGGAAGCCATCGAGCATGAGAATTTTTCCAGCATTGTCAACGACATTGGTCTGCTTCACAGCCTGGGGATCCGGCTGGTGGTGGTGTATGGCGCACGTCCGCAGATTGACGCCAATCTGATCACCCATCACTACGAACCGATGTATCACAAGCATATTCGCGTGACGGATGACACAACCCTCGAACTGGTTAAACAGGCGGCAGGTACTCTGCAGCTCGACATTACCGCGCGTCTGTCGATGAGCCTCAACAACACGCCGTTGCAGGGGGCGCATATTAACGTGGTGAGCGGGAATTTTATCATCGCGCAGCCGCTGGGCGTGGACGACGGTGTGGATTATTGCCACAGCGGACGCATTCGCCGCATTGATGAAGAAGCCATTCACCGCCAGTTAGAAAACGGCGCTATCGTGCTGATGGGGCCGGTGGCGGTCTCGGTCACGGGTGAAAGCTTTAATCTGACGTCGGAAGAGATTGCCACGCAGCTGGCTATCAAGCTGAAAGCAGAGAAGATGATTGGCTTCTGCTCTTCGCAGGGGGTGTACGGCGAAGATGGTGAAATCCTGCCGGAACTTTTCCCGAACGAAGCCCAGGCGCGGCTTGAGGCGCTGGAGGCCGATGGCGACTACCACTCCGGCACCGTACGTTTCCTGCGCGGGGCGGTAAAAGCCTGCCGCAGCGGCGTACGCCGTAGCCATCTGATCAGCTATCAGGAAGACGGCGCGCTGTTACAGGAGCTCTTCTCCCGTGATGGTATCGGGACACAGATTGTCATGGAAAGCGCCGAGCAGATCCGTCGCGCGACCATCAATGACATCGGCGGCATTCTTGAGCTGATCCGCCCGCTTGAGCAGCAGGGCATTCTGGTGCGCCGTTCGCGGGAGCAACTGGAGATGGAGATCGATAAATTCACCATTATCCAGCGCGATAACACCACCATCGCCTGCGCTGCACTCTATCCGTTCCCGGAAGAGAAAATTGGCGAAATGGCCTGCGTGGCGGTGCATCCGGACTACCGCAGTTCGTCGCGTGGCGAAGTGCTGCTTAACCGCATTGCCAGCCAGGCGAAACAGATGGGGCTCAGCAAACTGTTTGTGTTGACCACGCGCAGCATTCACTGGTTCCAGGAGCGCGGCTTCACGCCGGTGGACATTGAGCTGCTGCCGGACAGCAAAAAAGAGATGTACAACTATCAGCGCCGCTCAAAAGTGCTGATGGCCGATTTGCGCTGAAGCGTTCTCCGCCGGGTAGCATATCTACCCGGCAAAAAACGCCGCCAGACCGCTGCGCCGTTCGGTACGCGCCACAATCGCCTGCGCCAACAGGTTTTCATCAGCATATAACGACAGTCGCTGACGGGCGCGGGTGATCGCGGTGTAGACCAGTTCGCGAGTCAGCAGCGGCGTGGGCTGTGCAGGCAGGATCAGCGCCGCATGATCAAACTCGGATCCCTGCGATTTATGCACTGTCATCGCCCACGCGGTTTCGTGCTCCGGTAAGCGGCTGGGCTGGAATGATTTCACCGTGCCATCCGGCATCATAAACCAGACGCGAAGCCCCTGACCGCGATCGAGCGCCACGCCAATATCACCGTTAAACAGCCCCAGCGCACTGTCGTTGCGCGAGATCATCACCGGACGCCCCTCATACCAGCGGGAATGCTTCGGCAGCGTGATCCAGCGCTGACGCGTCAGCACCCGCTCAAGCTGTTCATTCAGACCGCTGACGCCGTACGGCCCTTCACGCAGCGCCGACAGCAACTGAAATTCACCAAACGCGGCGAGGATCACCTCCGGGCTCGCGTTGTCCCGTAGGCACTGCAGATAGCGCGCATACCCGGCCTGTGCATCGTTGAGCATGGTTTCATACTCGTCACGGGTGCGCAGCGGTTTAAGAGTGATATCGTCAAAACCCTGGCGAAACGCCTGGCTGACGGCTGATTTATCGCCTTTATTGACGGCCTGCGCCAGCTGTCCAATACCGGAATGGCTGCCAAAACGGTAGCTCTTTTGCAACAGGCAGAGGCTGTCGCGCAGTCCGCCCGCGTGGGTTCCTTCCCCGGCCGGGATTTCCGTGCCGATCAGCCTGCTGATCTCTGCTGCACGCTCTGCCGTATATCCGGCGTTGACCCACGCGCAGATATCGCCCAGCACTGCTCCCGCTTCCACGGACGCCAGTTGATCGCGATCGCCGAGAAAAATCACCCGTCCGTGCGGCGGCAGCGCGTCAATCAGGCGCGCCATCATCGGTAGATCGATCATTGAAGCTTCATCGACCACTAATACGTCCAGATGCAGCGGGTTATCCGCATGATAACGCATCCGCTGGCTACCCGGTTGCGCGCCCAGCAAGCGATGCAACGTGCTGGCGTCAGTAGGGAACAGCGCTTTTTGTTCTTCACTTAACGGGAGTTTACGCAGCGCACTACCGAGAGACTCAGTCAGTCGTGCCGCCGCTTTTCCGGTTGGCGCCGCCAGACGGATCCGACAGCGTTCGTCTCCTGACATCTGAATAAGCGCCGCCAGCAGTCTCGCCACGGTGGTAGTTTTGCCGGTTCCCGGCCCGCCGGAGATGACAGAAATGCGCCGGGTCAACGCCACCGCCGCTGCCACTTTTTGCCAGTCCACGCCTTCGCCTGGCGTAAACAACCCCGCCAGTGTCTCACTCAGGCGAGTTTCATTGACGAGGATCGGTTGATTATGTTCGCTAAAGAAACGGGCTACCGTCAGTTCGTTACGCCACATGCGGTTCAGGTATAACCGCTCGCCAGAGAGAATGAGCGGCGTGGGTGCGTCGCCCTGGCTGACCGCCGGCGTCTCCAGTAGCAGATCCTGCCACTGCTGCGGATCTCCCGCTTGCGCAAATAACTGCGTCCAGATTTCGCGGGCGACGCCGTTGAGCTTTTCATCCACACACAGGCGAGACAGCGGCAGACAGACGTGCCCTTCTCCGGCGTCGCGGCTGAGGATCGCCGCCGCCAGCGCCAGTGCCGGATTCTCTTCCGGCGAAGCCAGCATCATGGCGAACTGAACGTCCAGATGGCGCAGTTGTTTATGCTCTACTGCGCTCAGCAACAGTTCGGTCATCTTCATTGCGCCACCTCCGGCGTTGTACCGGCAAACAGGTTATCCATGCCATCGACCAGCGCGCGTACCGGGCGAGTGGTAAAAATGCCCTGCCCGGGTTCACGGCTGTCCACACCGCGCAGGAACAAATAGATAACGCCGCCAAAGTGACGGTCGTAGTCGTAGTCCGCGATGCGATGACGCAGATAGCGATGCAGCGCGAGGCTGTAAAGCTGATACTGCAGATCGTAGCGGTGCGACTGCATCGCCTGCGCCATCGCCTGTTGCGTATAGGCTTCGCCACTGTCACCCAGCCAGTTTGATTTGTAATCCAGCAGGTAGTAGCGCCCGTCATGGCGGAAAACCAGGTCGATAAAGCCTTTCAGCATGCCGCGTACCTGGCGAAAATCCAGTGGCGGACAGCCCGCCGACAGCGGATCGTAATGGCGGATCAACGCATCCAGCGCCTGCGGCTCGAGCATCTGCTCAATCGGCAGATAAAACTCCAGCTCTACCTGTTTCTGCCTGGCGCTCAGTTCCCGTAGCGCAATCCCGGCGCCAGGCAACGGCGTCTGCAACACGGTGTCCAGCCACTGCGTTAACACCGGCGTCCAGCTCTCGTCATAGCCGCCTGACTGTAACTGTTCGCGCATCCACTCGGGGGAGACAGGCTGGGTAAAATCGAGTTCTTCAAACAGGCTGTGCAGGAACGTCCCCGGTGAGGCACCGCGCGGAAACTGGTGCGGCGTTAATTGCGCAGCCTCGGGGATCTCACCTGCGCCTGCGGCATCGATATCCAGTCGCGGCAGCAGATCCTGCGCCACGCTGTGACCGTGTTGTTGCAAACCGGAATAACTGGTGACGCGCCAGTCATCGCTGACGCGGCGCGTCACCTCGCGCACCGAAAGCGATGTCAGCGTTGTTTCAGGCGCCTGCCAGCGTGTGTTATCCACCGTGCCGGGTCGCATTAGCGCTATATGTTCGTTGCAGAGCGCGCGCAGGCTCGCCTCCAGACCCGCGGCATCCATCACTTCGCCTTTCTGCACCAGTCGCCCCAGCGCACTGTGATGAACATCTGTGTCGCCAGGTTTGTCACTGCGGCGGCTGGTCAGTGGTGCAATGCCGAGGCTGCAGTGCCAAATTGCGCGGGTTAAGGCGACATAGAGGAGACGCAAATCTTCCGCCAGCCGCTCAGCCTCCGCCAGTTCGAGGCTCTCTTCGCCCTCGCGTAAATCGAGCACCGCCTCAAAGGAGTGTCGGTCATGATAAAACGCCTGATCCTGCTTGCGAAAACGGGCGATAAAAGGCAGCCAGACCAGCGGATATTCCAGCCCTTTCGATTTATGGATCGTAACGATCTGCACCAGATGTTTATCGCTTTCCAGCCGCATCTGCTGGCTGGCGGCGTTGGTATCCGGTTCAGCAATATGCTGGGCCAGCCAGCGTACCAGTGCGTGCTCGCTTTCCAGTTGGGATGCGGCTTCCTGCAACAATTCGCTGATGTGCAGAATATCGGTTAAGCGGCGCTCGCCTCCCGGCGTCGCCAGCAGGTTTTCCGCCATATGACGTGCACTCATCAGCGCGCGCAGCATTGGCATAACGCCGCGCTGCTGCCATAACAGACGCCAGGCGGCAAACTCTTCCACCAGCGCATCCCAGGCAAGCTCATCCTGATTCAGTTGATCGATATCCTGCGCGTTCAGCCCAAACAGCGCGGTAGCCAGTGCGCTGCGTAACAGACTCTCGCGCTCCGGCGCCAGGACCGCCTGCAGTACCCAGAGCATCTCCTGAGCTTCCGGGGTTTCGAACACGCTATCGCGATTCGACAGATAGACAGAAGGGATCGCCAGCAAATTGAGCGCGTCGCGGATAAGCGCGGCTTCCTGGCGATTTCGCACCAGCACGGTAATATCTGACGCTTTCACCGGCTCTGGCTTTTCTTCGCGCCACAGCAGCGCCTTGCCCTGCTGCCCTGCCGTCAGCCAGTCGCGGATTTGCGTGGCGCACAGTTGCGCCATCAGCGTCTGATAATCGCCCGCGCTGACGCCATTCCCGGGCATCAGCCACAGATTCATGGCCGACTGGTTTTCTCCGGCGATTTCAAAACGCAGCGCGTGGTTTTTCTCTGCCGCGTTCACCGCCTGAAACGGGATCTCGCGGAACATGAAGGGGTTGTCCATCTGGCTGAACAGGCGATTCACGCTCTCCACCATACCCGGCGCCGAACGCCAGTTGGTGTCCAGCGTGTAGTGTGCTGTCACGTCGCCGCGCGCTTTCATATAAGTGAAAATATCCGCGCCGCGGAACGCGTAAATAGCCTGTTTGGGGTCGCCTATCAGTAACAGTGCGGTATCCGGTTGTTGCCGCCAGATACGGCGGAAAATACGGTACTGCTGCGGGTCGGTATCCTGGAACTCATCGATCATCGCCACCGGGAATCGCTGTCGGATAGCAGCAGCCAGCGCATCGCCGTTTTCACTGCGCAACGCGTCATCCAGACGGCTCAGCATATCGTCAAAACCCAGCTCGCCACGGCGGCGTTTTTCACGGGCGACAGCGTCGCGGATCTCGACCATCGCCTGCGTGATCACCAGGTCGTTCAGCGTCAGTGGTTGCGACAGCAGGGTTTCAATGGTGGTAAACAGCGGGTGTACCGGCACGTCGCCTTCCGGCTTCGTGCGTTCGCGCAGGAACGATTGCGAAAATTTCTCCAGCGCATCCGGTAGCGCGTAGCTGGTCGTTTCTTCCGCCGCCCAGGTGTTCACCTTTTCAATATATTTCGTCTGATTAGTGCGGTTAAATTTCTGCCGGTTGATGCCCGACCGCTCGATAATGTCGCCAATGTCGGCAACCGCGGCCTGCCATTGCGCTTTGACCTCATTGATTTGTGTCAGGATACGCTGATGACGAGAGGCCAGCGTTTCGTCGCTGGCAGGGGGAGATTTAATCTGCGGCGCTTCGCCCTGCAGATAGCGGTCGATGGATTTGAGCAGCTCGTGCGGCCCTTTCCACGAGGCGTGGATCACGCCAGCGATGTCTCTGGAGAGCGGGTAACAATGGCGGCGCCAGAAATCGGCACAGGCCTGGTAGCGTAGCCGGGATTCATCTTCGATGAGCTGTTGTTCAAACAGCATGCCGGATTCAAAGGCATTCAGGCTCAGCATGCGCTGACAAAAGCCGTGAATGGTAAACACGGCGGCTTCGTCCATCTGGCGCTCTGCCAGCATCAGCACATCTGCCGCATGCTGCCTGTCATCAATCTCGTTCAGCAGGCTGGTATAAAGCGGATTATCAGACCGCCCGCGCAGGCAGGCGATGCGCAATTCATGGATATTGCTGCGGATACGACCGCGCAGCTCCTCGGTGGCAGCCTCGGTAAAGGTGACCACCAGCAGCTCTTCGACGTTGACCGGGCGGGGGAAGGCATTTTCCTCGCCCAGCCCGAGCAACAGCCGCAGATAAAGCGCGGCGATGGTATACGTTTTTCCGGTGCCCGCAGAGGCTTCAATCAGGCGCTCGCCGGTAAGCGGCAGGCGCAGGGGATCAAGGGGCTCAGCGGTATCGGTCATTCATTCGCTCTCATCAGAGGTAAGGTTTGCTGCAATGTGCTGACGTTTTCCCAGACCTTCCAGCCCTGCGGGTGAACATAGTCCACTTTCCCGTTCTGGCTGCCGGAAACCTGAGAAAGTATCGCCATACCCTGCGGCTCAACCACCGTCTGATGGAAGAAATCGGCAAGTTTTTGCGGCGTCAGCAGTTTAATCTGAGCCACTACTTTATCACGTGAATCGAAACGCATATTACCGCGATCGAAATCTTTGCTGAGCTGCGACGCTTCATCACCCAACGTTTGTGGTGCCTGCGTCATCTGGGCAATCACCGCCTGCTGGATTTGCGCAAATTCTTCCGGCTTCATCGCCCGCAGTTTCGCTTCGGCTATCGGGAAGAACGCTTTATAGCGCTCCCACAGATACGCGGGTTGCTTGTCGCTGCTTTGCAGCAGGAAACCCATCCCCCACTGGCGCCCGACGTTCATCGGGAAAGCAAAGACGGCGTAGCCGAGCTGTTCTTCCGTACGCAACTGGTTGTAGAACCAGGGCTGCACAATTTGCCCCAACAGCGATGCCGCCGCCGAGCTACTGTATTCGTCCACATTTGGCGGCGCAAAAACAGCGGCCAGCGCGGAATCCGTACTGCTTCCGGCTTTTTCAAAGATGACAGACTGCTTTTTATCCACCACGACATCCTGATTACGGCACCACTCGTTGCCGTTGGCACCAAGCTCAGCCTGCACCGCGCTGGCCAGCGTTTTCGACTGCTCAGTGGTCATGTTGCCCACCACCATAAATTCCGGTCGCCCGTTGGCTTTCAGTGTGTCGCGATAACGCATAACTTCATCGAGCGTGATGGATGGCAACAGTTCGCGGCGCGTTTCCCGCTGGAAATACGGTACCTGCGACAGCATCTGGACCGGCATGATGGCCTGATCGTAGGCTTTGCCCTTCTCGGCGGAATCCATCATCTGCGCATACCAGGATTTGGCTTGATCCAGCTGTTCCTGGGTTGGCGTGTAGCTGAAATACGCTTTCAATAATTCCTGAAAAAGCTGCGGCAGCCGCTGAGTGTAGCCGTTGGCGTTGAGCATCAGGCCATTATTGGCACCAGTGGAGAAGCTGATCCCGCCGACAGCCGCCTGATTCGCCAGTTGATCGAGCGCGATCCCGGCGAGATAGTCGTTCAGGGCAAAAATCACCTGATTACGGGCGCTGGCCATCGCTTTCGGGTTGCGCAGGATCATCGTGATATCCGCTTTCGGCTCATCGGGGAAATAGCGGCTCGGCATATACACCACGCGCAGCGAGGGCTGATTTTCGATAAGCTGCGGACGATCGTATTTTTTCGCCGGGGTATTCAGCGTGAAATCGTCGGGAATATAGGGGTTGAGCTCAGGCAGACTCAGCGCAAGCTGGTTGCTTTTCTTCTGCCAGATGGCGAATTGCTCCGCGCTGATTTTATCGACCTGATACGGCGCATCGACGAAATACGCGGTTTTGTTGTGCGGCTCTTTCGGGCTGATATACCAGACGCGCGCGTTTTGCGGCGTCATCATCGCCAGACGCGCTTTCACCGCGTCGGCATCATATTTGTCGGCGATATTGACCGCATCGAGCGTGTGTTCCACCGGCACGCGGATCATGGTGTCCGCCAGCCATTCGACGTAATCCATATCGCGATTGATGGAAGGATAACGGAAATCGAGATCCAGCACGTGCGCCAGCTCGTCGAAATAGCGTTTATCAACGCCCTTTTCCCGCAGCAGATTGAGGTAGCTGAAGATCGCCGCCACCACATCGTTACGGTGAGTGAGCCCTTTGTCGGTCAGCGTGGCGGAGATCGCCAGTACGCCGCTGTTGCCGTTCACTACCGGGTCGGAATCCGCACGAATGCCTTCGACCAGACCCTGTTTTTGCAGCCAGTCCGAGAGAGTTCCCGGACTACGGTTGCCGATCAGGTAGGTCACCAGTTCGTCGGTTTTGCTGCGAAACTGCGCGGTATTGTTATCAATGCGGAATTCAACGCGCAGCACTTTGCGGGGTAGCGCAGGAACGTAATGGATGATGATCCCTTTCTGGGCATCAGTGACCACCGGTACGTTGATTTCCGGCCTTTCAATATTTTTGTTCGGTACGCGTCCGTAGGTCTCTGCCGCGAGTTGCGCCAGCACCGGCAACGGTTTATTGCTGTAAATCACCGCCTTCATCAGGTTCGCTGAGTAAAACTTGTCGCGAAACGCGAGCAGCGCATCGTGCACCGGACTACCGGGCTTGTCGCTGAGTGTTTCGAGGTTGCCGCCGGAGAACCGTGCGCCAGGGTGTGCCGGGTTGATGGTTTCTGCACTGACCTGCGCCATGCGCATCCCGTCACGGGTACGCGCCATCGTCAGTTCTGAGTTCACCGCGTTGCGTTCACGTTCGGCGTATTTTTTGTCCAGAACGGGCGCGGCAATGGCATCGGCCAGACGATCGACCGCGCCTTCCAGCGCATCGTTTTCGACTTCGAGATAAAACGCAGTACGGTAAGGCGCGGTACTGGCGTTATGGCTGCCACCGTGCATTTTGAGAAATTCGGCGAGGCTGTCCGGCTGCGGGTATTTTTTGGACCCCATCAGCGTCATATGCTCGAGATAGTGCGCGAGGCCCGGATGCGCTTCGGGATCTTCCAGCGACCCTACCGGCACCACCAGCGCAGAAAGTGATTTTACCGCCTGCTTATCGGACACCAGTAGCACGACCATGCCGTTATCAAGCCTCACGGCCTGATACTGACGGGTATCTTTGTCACTTTTGCGGATGGTTTCCTGTATTGGCTGCCATCCTGTGTCTGCCTGACTGACGGGCGCCCAGAGGGCAAAAAACAGAACAAAAACGCTAAACCAGGTGTTGCGGGGCATTCATGGACCTCATCATTAACATTGATGCCATCAATCGCGGCATCTTTTTTTGTACCACATCAGTCCATGACAAGTTGCGCATGATAGAAGAAACCTTTCACGTGCGCAATTTTTGTACAGCACTTACGACTGATTAAATCGAAAAACCGGCAGCAGGTAACGCGTCGTTTGTTCAAGAATGGCGTCGTAGTTTTCCGGCTCCAGGGTGCGCCAGAGGCGTTGATACCAGACATCAGCACCTTCACCGCGCATCACCATGTTGCCTTCATACGCCTGTAAGAACTTACTGCGCGCTTTTTGTTGCGTCTCTTCGTCCTGCAAAATCGTGTCGTTTTCAGCGTCGTAGCAGGCTTTAAGCCAGGCACCGCCGCTTTCGGGCATGAACAACAGGGGCGAGCACATCCCCTGACGGTATCCTGCCACTAATTCTGCCAGATACCCCATGGCCGTTTCTGCGGGCAATGCAGCAAAACGCCATTCGTCCCCATTGCGCACAAACAGACGACTTTCTCCCGTTCCGCCACTGGCACAGTAGACAAGATGCTCCAGCCAAAGTTGCATGCCTTGTGAAACGCTAATCAAAGAGGGTCGCCAGCGCAACAGCCCATCTGGCTGAACTTGCGGCAGCCATCCCGTTATGTTGACACCCTCACATTGCAGATCGATTTCCATATTTTGGCTGGGTTGACGGCAGGCAATCACTCGCTCGGCCAGCGTCTGCATTTCCTGGCGCTGCGTATCCCAGGCGATTTCGCCGAACGCGCCATAAGGTAGTTCGCCCGCAGCCCGGTAGCGGCGGTACATGCTGTCGGCGTCCTGCTGTTCGATCAGTACGTTCAGCAGTTGTTGATTGAGCTGATAGCGCGTGAGCCCTTCGAGGGTGAACGGTTCCGCCTCGGGAATTTCGCGCTCTTCGGCGCGAAAATTGACCCGCAGCCGCATCTGGAAAAAGGCGCGCACCGGGTGCTGCCAGAAGCGCTGTAGTTGCTCGAAGGGAACCGACTCAATCTCCTGCGCCGCCAGTGGCTGGATAAACGCCGAATGCGCCTCCCCTTGCTGGCTTGCCGCTGCCAGCCATTCCCGCGCGTAGCTTTGCTGTTCATCGTCCAGGTAATTTCCCGGGTCGAAAGGCATTCGCGTATGCAAATGTGTAATGTGTGCTTTCACGCGCTGCTCGCTTTCATCGCAGTTGAGCTGTTCGTCGCCTTTCAGATAATGACTTTGCCCGATGTAGTCCACCAGCTCCTGCACCAGTACGGAGGGGTAACGCTTGCTGTTATCCTGCACAGAACGGCCGATATAGCTGATATAGAGCTTTTGCTCCGCAGACATGAGCGCTTCGAGGAACAGATAGCGGTCATCATCACGGCGGCTGCGATCACCACGCAGTGGTTTCTGGCTCATCAAATCAAAACCGAGCGGCGCCAGTGTCCGCGGGTAAACGCCGTCGTTCATGCCCAGCAGACAAACTACTTTGAACGGAATGGAACGCATCGGCATCAACGTACAGATGTTGACCGGTCCGGCGAGGAAACGCTGACTGATACGCTGCTGATCCAGACGCTGCGCGAGTTCGTCACGCAATAGCGACAGCGGTACACTTTCGCCATACTGCGCCAGCACGCCCTCAGAAATGATGGCCTGCCACTGTTGTTCGATGAGCGTTATCGCCGCTTCGGTGTCGGCATCCGGCAGGAAAAAGTCGTTGAGCATTTCACGGCAAACTGGCAGCCATTCTTCGAGCGGTCGTTCCTGCGCCAGCCCGCGCCGCCAGAGGTTGAGCTGCATGAGCAGTGACGCCAGATGTCCCACCAGTTCGGCAATCAGCCCGCTGGATTCATCATAAGGCAGCACATCGCGCCACTCCCCTTCGCGGCTCTCCATGGCGTAGCCGAGCAGCATGCGCGTCAGGCCAAAGTGCCAGGTGTGCTGTCCCGTAGCCGGAAGCTCAAGCTCACGAACGTTATCGTCGTCCATTCCCCAGCGCACGCCAGACTCATTCACCCACTGGCGCAAATAGCGCAGCCCTTCTTCATTGATATTGAAACGGGCCGCCAGCACGGGGACATCCAGCAATGCGAGAACATCTTCACTCACAAAGCGGCTGTCCGGTAATGAGAGCAGCGTGATAAATGCCTGCAACGCCGGGTGTGACTGACGGGCGCGACGGTCAGAAATAGCGTATGGCAGATAACGGTCGCCGGTGGCGCTGCCGAATACTGCCTGAATAAACGGGCTGTAGCTGTCGATGTCCGCCACCATGACGATAATATCGCGGGGTGTCAGCGAAGGATCCGCTTCCAGCATCGCCAGCAGGCGATCATGCAACACTTCCACTTCGCGCTGCGGGCTGTGGCAAACCTGCACCGTCAGGCTGCGATCGTCAGGATCCAGTTCGCGTTTGTGCGCACTGGTGGCGAACTCTTCTTCGGTTCGCCCGGCGACCTGCGCGTTACGCAGTTCAAGAACGTCCGACTGCAGGTTATGCAGCAGGTTATCGGGGGGAATATCAACAAACGCGTCGAGCTCTTCGTAACGTTCCAGCCCGGCAAGCAGATATAAATAGTCACGCCCGAGTTTACCCCAGGAAGCCAGCAGCGGGTTGCCGACATCCTGCTCACCTTCGGCGTTAAACAGACCGGGTGCCCGGTCTGGATCGCGAAACAGCGGCAGTTCGCGGGCATCACGATGGCGGCGGCGCTGACGCGCCATTAAACGCGCCAGAAACGCGGGATCTTTAATATCACCCCAGTAGTAGCGACAGGGGTTGGTGAACAGCACGTAAATATCGACATGTTTGCCCAGCGCCTGTAACGCCTGCAAATAGACTGGCGGCAACGCCGAAATGCCGCAAATGAACACTCGCGGCGGCAGCCCGGCAGGCGGCTCAGCGGCGTTTTCCAGGGTATCAATAAAGCGCTGATAAAGACTGGCGCGGTGCCAGAGCGGTTGCCCCAGTTCGGCGGTGTAATTCACCAGCGCTTTCCACAGCGGTGCCTGCCACTGCTGCGCATCTCCCAGCCCGTCAACGCGTTTATCTGCTTCCCATTGTGTTAACCATTCAGGGCGATAAACCAGGTACTGGTCGTAGAGATCGGCAACTCGCGAGGCCAGTTGAAACAGCTTACGTTTATCGGCGTCGTCGGAAAGGTAGTGGTGCAGCGGGGCGAACGCCTCCTGCTCGACCATGCCAGGCAGCAGCGCCATTAACTTCCAACTCATGCCTGATTTATTAAACGCGCTCTCTTTGGGAACGTCCGGCAGGACGCGAACAAACATATCCCAGATAAAACTGGCAGGCAGGGGAAAGTCGATATTCGCCGCGATACCAAAGCGATTTGCCAGTGTCATCTGCAGCCATTGCGCCATGCCGGTACTTTGCACCAGCACCATTTCAGGCTCAAACGGGTCGTCGAGGCGATCCTCCCCGACAATAAACTCCATCAACGCTTCCAGCACATCGAGGCGGTTGGAATGGTACACCCTTAACATATTCGCTCCTGATTACTGACCTGCCGGACAATGTAAGCGCGTCATCTGACTCTGCCTGCCCACTGGACTGGTGATTGTAACTGAGATGCTGACACATCTTTGTGCGGATGTCTGCACACGGTTCACCTTCCAGCCTTCCGGCATCTCGCCGGGCCCCCACTGCGTTTGCTGCCATGCATTGCGCCACAGTTGCCGGTACTGTGCAAGCTGGGTAAATCCAGTAGCAAGCCCACGCTGATAACCTGCTAACGCGCTGACAACCGTTATCATCAGCGCCATCGCCAGTATCACTTCCGGCAGGCTAAACCCCTGCCGGCGATTCAGGGTATCTGACATAGTGCGCTCTCCTTTCGCGGGCAAAAATCGCTCCAGCCATGAGCCGGAAAGCGGAGAGCCGCCTGTTCAAGTGTCGCGGATTGCCAGTAGATGATATCGCCGCTACGGGCGATCAACAGCCCGGTGTTGTCATCCGTAAACCGCAAACAGACCGTGGCGGCAAACGCGGGCGCCGACTGGCACTGCGCCTTCGGATTGGCTTCCCACGGCTGCATCCGCCCCCACTGCAACGCGGATTGCGCGCGGGCGCTGTCCCGCAGCGCCACCTGCTCAAGCGTGACCTGTGCAAGCGTCGTCTGATGCTGACGATTCAGCCCCTGTAACAGCAAAGTTCCCAATATCAGCGTGAGCAGTACCAGCGCCAGCGACGACATCCCGTTTTCACGATTCACAGGTTATACCCCGTCACGCTGTACTGCGCGGAAACCGCCGTCTGCGAATCGGCTATTAACGATGCCACCATGGTTACCGTCAGTTGCGGCGCAAACCCGGAATGCGCTGTACGGGTGATGGCAAAATGGCGGATGTGGAATACACCAGGGTCGGTCATCTTCTCCCAGCCTTTTCCCGTACAGCTGGTTGCGCCACGCAGGGTCTCAAGCGCGCCATTGTTCAGGCGAAATCCGGTACTGTCGGCGTCGGTCACGGGTGAGGTATCCCACACACCGTTGCTGTTGGCGTCCCAGCGGATGATGAGGCATTCGCCATTCCTTTCCAGTTGCAGCGGCTCGCCCTGGCAACGCCCGTTGCAGTACCCGGCGCGTTGCAAATGTTTCGCCACCACGTAAACCCGTTGCCAGATCTCCTCTTCGAGCGCCTGCTGCCGGGTTTGCCGGAGAACCGCGCCTTGCAACGCCGGCAGAAACCGGGATGTGGCGAGCAATAACACGCTGCCAATAGCCATAGCGATCAACACCTCCATCAATGAAAATCCCTGCGATTTTACTGGCATGACGCGCCTCCTGTTCGCTGGCACAACCGGATCCTTCCCCATGCCGACACCGTGATGACCCACTCCCCCGCAGGATTTTCCAGCACAATATGCCCGGCCCAGGCCGTACTGCGTAAACCATAAAAACCAAGCGATGGCGTTATCTCTTTCAGCACGATCTCCGGCCAGGCGGGCAACAGTGTGAAAGGATCGACAGCCGTACACGATTCGCCACTCCGCCTGCGGCTGATCAGACACCAGTGTGCGTTTTCACGCAGGACGCTGAGCGTGTGATCCTGGTTGTGCCAGTTAGCGTCATTGCGCAGGAAAACCAGGTAATCCCGCACCTGCGAGGCGGTCTGCCACAACCGTTGCTGTTGTTGCCAGGACTGCCAGCCATACAGTCCGGCGGCGCTCAGGATCACAATCAGCGTCGTGGCGACAAGCGTTTCAATGAGGGTATAGCCCTGTTCTCGTTTCATGGCGGGAGTATGTGAAGCAAGCGAGGGCAATGCGAATGGCAACGATCTGTTTTACGAGGCGTTATCCACGATTTCGATGGTGTTGCACAGGGTTGCAGGCAAAGCGGAAGCCGCATTCAGCGGATAAAAAAAACCGGCACACACAGGTACCGGTTTTCTGACGTTCGGGGTTAAATGGCGACAGGCGCCTTGATACCCGGGTGAGGATCATAGCCTTCGATGTCGAAATCATCGAAACGATAATCGAAGATGGATGCCGGCTTGCGCTTGATGACCAGCTTCGGCAGCGCGCGCGGTTCTCGGCTCAGTTGCAGGTGCGTTTGTTCCATGTGGTTGCTGTACAGGTGCGTGTCGCCGCCGGTCCAGACAAAATCGCCCACCTCGAGATCGCACTGCTGCGCCATCATATGCACCAGCAGCGCATAGCTGGCGATGTTAAACGGCAGGCCGAGGAAGACATCACAGGAGCGCTGGTACAGCTGGCAGGAGAGCTTGCCATCGGCAACGTAGAACTGGAAAAACGCGTGGCACGGCGCCAGCGCCATTTTGTCCAGCTCGCCGACGTTCCAGGCGGAGACAATGATACGGCGGGAATCCGGGTCGTTTTTGAGCTGGTTCATCACCGTGGTGATCTGATCGATATGGCGACCATCTGGCGTCGGCCAGGCGCGCCACTGTTTGCCATAAACCGGCCCTAAGTTGCCCTGCTCATCGGCCCATTCGTCCCAGATAGAGACGTTATTTTCATGCAGGTAGGCGACATTGGTATCCCCCTGCAGGAACCACAGCAGCTCATGAATAATTGAACGCAGGTGGCAACGCTTGGTGGTTACCAGCGGAAAGCCTTCCTGCAGGTTAAAACGCATCTGGTGACCAAAAATGGAAAGTGTACCGGTGCCGGTACGGTCATTCTTCGGGGTGCCTTCATCAAGCACCTTCTGCATGAGTTCGAGATACTGTTTCATGTTTCCCTCAGGAGACGTGTTGCTGCGGGCGACGGCGGTACGCCCAGACCATCATGATGATACCCGCCAGCACCATTGGGATCGAGAGAATCTGCCCCATACTGATGTACTGTACCCACTCGCCGGTAAACTGCGCGTCTGGCTGGCGGAAAAATTCCACGATGATGCGGAACGCGCCATAGCCAATCAAAAACAGGCCGGAAACCGCCCCGGTCGGGCGTGGTTTGCGGATAAACAGGTTGAGAATGATGAACAGGACAACCCCTTCCAGCGCCAGCTCATATAACTGAGAAGCATGACGCGGCAGCACACCATAGGTGTCGAAGGTCGATTGCCATTCCGGGTGAGACGGCAGCAGCGCGAGATCTTCAGCGCGGGAGCCAGGGAACAACATCGAGAAACGGAAGTTCGGATCGACGCGGCCCCACAGTTCGCCATTGATAAAGTTGCCAAGACGACCACAGCCCAGTCCGAACGGAATCAGCGGCGCAATGAAATCAGAAACCTGGAAGAAGGTACGTTTGGTGCGACGGGCAAAGATGATCATCACAACGATGACGCCAATCAGGCCGCCATGGAACGACATGCCGCCATCCCAGACGCGGAACAGATAGAGCGGATCGTCAAGAAACAACGGGAAGTTATAGAAAAAGACGTAGCCAATGCGCCCGCCGAGGAAAACCCCCAGGAAGCCTGCGTACAGCAGATTCTCGACTTCGTTTTTCGTCCAGCCGCTGCCCGGGCGATTGGCCCGACGCGTCGCCAGCCACATCGCGAAGACAAAACCGACCAGGTACATCAACCCATACCAGTGCAGGGAGACCGGTCCAATGGAAAAAATCACCGGATCAAATTCCGGGAAATGCAGATAGCCACTATTCATCTGTCACCACAAGTACTTGTTATTCCGCCGAAAGTGGGTAGCGGTAGATGCGCGCAGCCGCACGGGTCGGCTGCTCCAAAGGTGCGAATAATAGCACAGGGCAATGCCGGGCGATGCGGCTAAGATGTAAAAGATATGTATAGTCATGCGATGTAATGCCCTCTCCCGTAAAGGAAAGGGCGATACCATCACTAGCGACCGCCGCGGATCAGGCCGCCGAGACCACGACGCTCCATAAACGCCGCAACCTGATGGCGTACTTCTGCCGTTTGTAACGCTTCCAGACCGCGCTGCGCGAGGACCTGCGCCTCTTCCAGCTCGATATGCCGCAGCAGATATTTCACGCGAGCAACGGAACGGCCGTTCATCGACAGATGCCGGAACCCCATACCGAGGAGGATCGTCACACACATCGGATCTCCCGCCATTTCACCGCAGAGACGTAAGTCGATACCGTACTGTTCGGCATCGCGCGCAATAATCGCCAGCGCCCGCAATACCGCCGGGTGGAGACTATCGTAGATGCTTGCCACACGCGTGTTATTGCGATCAACAGCCAGAATGTACTGGGTCAGATCGTTGGTGCCAACGGAGATAAAATCGACGCGGCTCGCCAGATTCGGCAGCATAAACACCATCGACGGCACTTCCAGCATCACGCCAACACGCGGTTTAGGAATGGCGTAGCCGATCATCTCTTCGACTTCGCGCCCGGCGCGGTCGATCAGACGTCGCGCTTCATCCACTTCTTCAATGCTGGTGATCATCGGCAACAGGATGCTGAGATTGCCGGAGGCCGCATTGGCGCGCAGCATGGCGCGCACCTGTACCAGGAAGATCTCCGGCTGATCGAGCGTCACACGGATGCCGCGCCAGCCGAGACAGGGGTTTTCCTCGCTGATAGGCATGTAAGGCAGTTGTTTGTCCGCACCGATATCCAGCGTACGCAGCGTGACAGGTTTGTCGTTGAACATCTGCAACATGCCCTGATACTGCGCCACCTGCTCCTCTTCGGAAGGGAAACCGCTTTGCAGCATGAACGGTATTTCCGTGCGGTACAGGCCGATGCCGTCAATGCGGCTGCCGAGCTTCTGCTCATGTTCCGGGCTGAGACCAGCGTTGAGCATCACCTTGATGCGCTCACCGCTTTTCAGCTCTGCCGGACGATCAACATCATCTTCCGCGATCCGGCTAAGTTCATTTTCTTCGGTGATGAGTCGTTGATATTCCTGCAGCAACACCTGTTCCGGGTCAACCAGCAGTTCACCGCGGTAACCATCGACAATCAGCATACGTCCATGCAGCACCGAGGGTTGGATATCGGCTCCCATTACCGTGGGAATACCGAGCGCGCGGACCATAATGGCGGCATGGGAGTTAGCCGCGCCGTCGCGAACCACCACCCCGGCTAAACGATCCTGTGGCACTTCGGCAAGCGTAGTCGCCGACAGCTCATCCGCCACCAGCACAAAACGCTCTGGCCAGGCATTCGGCCCCTGAATGGAATCATCAAGATGGAAGAGGATCCGCTGGCCGAGCGTGCGCAGATCCCCGGCACGTTCTTTGAGATAACCGTCACTTAGCGCGGCGAACTGCTCGGCAAACCTTTCGATGATCGTTTTAACGGCCCATTCGGCCACTGAACCGTTATCGACTTCTGCGAACAGCTCACGGCGCAGACGGGCGTCAGATAGCAGGTGGGAATAGAGATCAAAAATCGCCGCGGTTTCTTTTTGTGCCCCCGCCGCATAGCGTTTGCTGTAGCGACGAAACTCGTTCGCGGCTTCTTCCAGCGCGCCAGTCAGCCTTTCGCGCTCAAGGCCGGTATCGAGCGTCGAAGCCTGATAAACCTGCTCCATCAGTGGCATTGTCGCGTCCATCCAGCCGGAAGCGATCGCCACGCCGGGCGCGGCCGGTAAGGCGCGGATCCGCGTCTGGCGATACTGACCAAACAGTGCGGTTAACTGCGATTGCGACAGAATCGCCGCCATCTGAGTGGCGAGCGTCACCAGGAATGATTCTTCGCTTTCATCGTACTGACGCAGCTCGCGCTGCTGAACTACTAATACGCCGAGCAGTTGTCGCCGCTGAATAATCGGCACGCCAAGAAATGCGCGAAAACGCTCTTCTTTAACCGAGGGAATATATTTAAAACTGGGGTGTTTGTGGGCATCCGCAAGGTTAATAGGCTCGGCCAGTCGCCCGACCAGCCCGACAATACCTTCATCAAATGCCAGCGTGATAGTGCGCCCGCGCGGTTTTTTTAACCCGCGGGTCGCCATTAAGTAGTAGCAGCGCCGGTCGTGGTCGGCCAGATAAACCGAGCACACTTCAGTTTCCATTGCATGACAGATATCCGTCACCAGAATATCCAGCGCCTCGTTCAGGCGTGGAGCGCTGGCAACCTTCTCAACGATTTCTCGCAACCGGGTGAGCATAATCTGCGTCGCTTAACCTCTTTTACGTCGATAAGCAGGCGCATTTTGCGGCTTCGGCGTACTTTCCGACAGCGACATGACAACGCTTGCGAATTCCTTCATGACCCGGCGGTATACGTCGCGTTTAAACGATACCACCTGACGTACAGGATACCAGTAACTCACCCAGCGCCAGCCGTCGAATTCCGGCGTACTGCTGGTTTGCATATTGACGTCCGCGTCACTGCTGATCAATTGCAAGAGAAACCACTTCTGTTTCTGGCCGATACATACCGGCTTTGTGTCCCAACGCACCAAACGTTTAGGTAATTTGTAACGCAACCAGTTGCGTGTCGAAGCGAGAATGCGCACATCTTTACGGCTCAGACCGACTTCTTCAAACAGTTCCCGGTACATCGCCTGTTCAGCGGACTCCCCCGGGTTGATTCCACCTTGCGGGAATTGCCAGGAGTGCTGACCAAAACGCCGGGCCCACATGACCTGGCCCTGGCGATTGCAGATTACAATCCCTACGTTCGGGCGGTAGCCATCGTCATCAATCACCGGACTACCTCAAAATAAGCTTCAATGTGAATGATTGTTTCATACTACCTGGAAACGGTAAACCACTCTGTTACTGCCTTCGCACCGGATAACAATTGAATAACTCACAGTAAACGTCAGAGTTATAAACAGCGAGCACCACGACAACGGCATTTTATTCACTTTTTCTGTGGATAGAGTTGTGAAGAAGTATGGAATTAACCCGGGAAAACCCGGAGTTATCTGAATAAGTCATTATATACTCTTCACAATAAAATTATTATATTCATCAGGTTAAATGTATTAAATAGCGATTTACATAGCGTAATGTGACGATCATCACAGTGGCGATCCTTTGGTTGATGAAAGATCGAGCAGCGTCGTTTTTATCCACAGATTGTGCCAATAAGTTAGGCACATTTTATCCGAAAATTCGATTTTCGTCGCACGTCAAGGCTGTAAATCAAAACAGTAGTGGGGGTTTTTCCCAGTTATCCCATTTTTCTGTGGATAACTGGGTGTAAGATCCTGTTCATTGTCAGTGACCAGTTTAGGAAAACTTCTTTTGCCGTTTCAGACTGCGTGCCAGAAAACATAAAAAAACCCATATAAATCATTGAATTGGTCTGTTTATCCAAAAACAGGTAAACTCTGCCCACAGCGACAAAAAGTGTCGTCTATTTTTTCGCCAAAAAGGTTTTCGCTATGTCCCAGCTCGTTCCACTCGCTATGCCGCCGCAATCAGAAGCCCAGTTACTCGCTCAGGCGCAACAACTGGCGGGCTTAACGTTAGGTGAGCTGGCGACCCGCGCGGGCCTGCCGACGCCGCTGGATTTGAAGCGGGATAAAGGCTGGATCGGCGTTCTGCTGGAGCGCTGGCTCGGCGCCAGTGCAGGCAGTAAACCCGAGCAGGATTTCGCCGCCCTCGGCGTGGAGCTGAAAACTATCCCGGTAGACCGCAGCGGCCGCCCGCTGGAAACCACGTTTGTTTGCGTCGCTCCGCTCACCGGCAACAGCGGAGTGAGCTGGGAAACCAGCCACGTCCGGCATAAGCTCAACCGCGTGCTATGGGTGCCGGTCGAAGGTGAGCGGGAAATCCCGCTGGCGGAACGGCGTGTCGGGGCGCCACTGCTCTGGAGCCCGAACGAAGAAGAAGAACGGCAGTTACGGATGGACTGGGAAGAGTTAATGGATTTAATTGTGCTCGGTCAGGTGGAACGCATCACCGCCCGACATGGCGAAGTGCTGCAGTTGCGCCCGAAGGCGGCGAACAGCAAAGCGCTCACCGAAGCCATCGGCGCACACGGTGAACTCATTTTTACCCTGCCGCGCGGCTTTTACCTTAAGAAAAATTTCACTGCCGCGCTCCTCGCCCGCCATTTCCTGTTGGGTTAGAGGCAGGCCGAAAAAGGACGTGTATAATAGAGCTTTTCGTTTTGGCAGGACTTAATAGATGTTGTTTGCATGGATAACCGATCCCAACGCCTGGCTGGCGCTGGGTACGCTGACGCTACTGGAAATCGTACTTGGGATCGATAACATTATTTTTCTCTCTCTGGTGGTGGCGAAGCTACCCACCGCACAACGGAACCACGCTCGCCGACTGGGTTTAATGGCGGCGATGATAATGCGCCTCGCGTTGCTCGCCTCCATCGCCTGGGTGGCGAAGCTGACGAATCCTTTATTTGCCGTGTTCGGTCAGGAAATTTCCGCTCGCGATTTAATTCTGCTGCTCGGCGGGCTCTTTCTTATCTGGAAAGCCAGTAAAGAGATCCACGAATCGATCGAAGGCGAAGAAGAAGGACTCAAGACCAACGTCCACTCCTTCCTCGGCGCCATCGTGCAGATCATGTTACTGGATATTATCTTCAGCCTTGATTCAGTGATCACGGCGATAGGCCTGTCCGATCACCTGTTTATTATGATGGCGGCGGTGGTCATTGCCGTTGGGGTCATGATGTTTGCGGCACGCCCGATAGGCGAGTTTGTTGATCGTCATCCCTCCGTCAAAATGCTGGCGCTCTCCTTCCTTATTCTGGTGGGCTTCACGCTGATTCTGGAAAGTTTCGACGTGCATGTGCCGAAAGGATATATCTATTTCGCAATGTTCTTTTCGATTGCCGTGGAAAGTCTCAATCTTATGCGGAATAAGAAAAACCCACTTTAGGCAGCATTTATGCCCCCGAAATGGGGGCTTACATCCATTTTTAAGATTTTACCGCTTTTTACTGACCATTAATCAGGTTATTACTAGACTAACAGGAGTGCGGTCATATAAAGGGGTGAACAATGAAAAAATGGGCGGTTTTGATTTCTGCGGTAGGAATCGCGTTTGCCGTTTCAGGTTGCAGCAGCGATTACGTGATGGCGACCAAAGATGGTCGAATGATCCTGACAGACGGGAAACCTGAAGTTGACGACGATACGGGCCTGATTAGCTATGAAGATCAGCAGGGCAACACCATGCAGATTAACCGCGACGACGTCTCCCAAATTATTAAGCGCTAAAAGAAAAGAGGTCAGCCCCGCTGGCCTTTTTTGATCTTTTTACTTCCACTTTTTCTCCCCCTCTGCCATGTTTATAGACCCTAAATAATTCGAGTTACAGGAAAGCGGCTATGCATTATCACCGTATCCCCCACAGCTCCCTGGAAGTCAGCACACTGGGGCTGGGCACTATGACGTTTGGTGAACAAAACAGCGAAGCCGACGCCCATGCACAGCTCGATTATGCCGTTAGCCAGGGCATTAACCTGATTGATGTTGCAGAGATTTACCCTGTTCCCCCGCGCCCGGAAACTCAGGGGCTGACGGAAACTTTCGTCGGTAACTGGCTGGCGAAACACGGCAGCCGTGAAAAGCTGGTGCTGGCCTCGAAAGTCGCCGGCCCGACGCGCAATAACGACAGCGGTGTTCGTCCCAACCAGGCGCTGGATCGTAAAAATATTCGCGATGCGCTGCATGACAGTCTGAAGCGACTGCAAACCGATTATCTTGATCTCTACCAGCTCCACTGGCCGCAGCGTCCGACCAACTGTTTCGGCAAACTCGGCTATGAGTGGACGGAAACACAGCCGGTCATAACCCTGCTGGAAACGCTGGAAGCGCTGACCGAATTTCAGCGCGCCGGTAAGATCCGCTACATCGGCGTCTCCAACGAAACGCCGTTTGGCGTGATGCGCTACCTGCATCTGGCCGACAAGCATGATCTGCCGCGCATCGTCACCATTCAGAACCCATACAGCCTGCTGAACCGCAGCTTTGAAGTGGGTCTGGCGGAGGTGACGCAGTACGAAGGTGTTGAACTGCTGGCATACTCAAGCCTCGCGTTTGGCACACTGACGGGCAAATACCTGAATGGTGCAAAACCCGCAGGGGCACGCAACACGCTGTTCAGCCGGTTTACCCGCTACAGCGGTGAGCAGGCGCAAAAAGCGGTAGCGGCGTATGTTGATATCGCGAAGCGGCATCAGCTCGATCCGGCGCAGATGGCACTGGCGTTTGTGCGCCGTCAGCCGTTTGTTGCCAGCACGCTGCTGGGCGCCACGACAATGGAACAACTGAAAACCAACGTCGAAAGCCTGCATGTTGAGTTAAGCGACGCGGTACTGACGGAGATTGAAGCGGTGCATAAGGTGTATACCTACCCGGCACCGTAAGCGAGCATTACCCGGCCTGCGGGCCGGGTAATGTAGTATCAGCGACGACGTCCCCAAATCCACAGCGCGGCAATCGCCAGCGCGAACAGCACGCCAAACCCGATACCAACCCCCACGACCGGGATCCCCACTTTTACCGCCAGCGAGTACAGGCCCAGCATCAACAGCATCGCGCCGTTTTCACCGAGATTCTGCACTGCAATCGCATTCCCCGCGCCGACGGTTTGCTTGCCGCGCTCCTGCAACAGCGCATTCAGCGGTACGACAAAGAAACCGCCAAACACGCCGATCAACAGCAACAAGGCATAAGCGGGCAACAACGCATGCTGGAGTGAAAAGACCGCCACTACGATGCCGATCAGGATCCCGGCAGGCATACAGCGGGAGACGGTCTCCAGCGTCACCAGTTTTGCTGCCGCACCGGCACCGACCACAATCCCCACCGCCACCATCGCGTTGAGATAAGTTGGCGTGGCGTTATCGACGATGCCCAACGCCACCGGTACCCACAGCACCAGCAAAAAGCGTAGCGTGACGCCCGCGCCCCAGAACATACTGGTGCCGACGAGGGAAAATCGGGTTTCGCGGTTGCGCCACAGAGAGGCGGTGGCAGAAAAGAAGCTCGCGGTCATCGCCTTAAAGCGCCACGACTGCCCCGGGCGCGCCGCGGGCAGACGGGTGATAAACAGATTTGCCACTACTGCACCCGCGTAAACCAACGCACAGGCACCCAGCGCCGCCAGCACGTGCCAGTCTGCCAGAATCCCGCCGGTGACAGAGCCGAGCAGGATCGCCGCGATGGTCGAGGATTCCATCAGCCCGTTCGCTTTGACCAGTTTATCGCCGGTGGTCAGCTCGCCGAGGATGCCGTATTTCGCCGGCGAATACGCTGCCGCCCCGACACCCACCAGCGTGTAACCAATAAACGGATTCACGCCGAAACAGATGCTGGCCGCGCCGACCAGTTTCAGGCCGTTGGCGAACATCATCACCCGGCCTTTGGCGAAGCTGTCCGCCACCTGGCCGACAAAGGGCGCAAACAGGATGTAAGCGCCCACAAACACCATTTGCAGCACCGGCTGGCTCCAGTCGGGGTAGAACTGTTCCTTCATGAGCGCCAGCGTGGCGAATAGCAGTGCATTGTCACCGAATGCCGAAAGAAATTGTGCGCAAATAACGGCCATCATCCCTTTCGACCACAGCGAGGTGTTAGTGTGCACTGACTCACTCATCGTGTTGTTCCGCCTCTTCAACCCTGGTTTTCAACGTGACAAAATCCGGCTTACCACTGCCCAGCACTGGCAGTTGTTTCTGGTAACGAATGTCTCGCGGCACCGCCAGTTCCGGGATACCATGCGCGCGGGCATACTGCTGGAGTTTGTCACGGCTCAGTTCATTATCGGTGGTAAACAGCACCAGTGCTTCGCCTTTGCTGGCGTCGGTCTTAATGACCGTGGCATGCATCTTGTCAGGGGAGACCGCCATCGCCATCTGTTCAACCACTTCCAGAGAAACCATCTCTCCGGCAATTTTGGCAAAGCGTTTGGCCCGCCCCTGAATCTGCACGAATCCTTGTTCATCAAAGGTGACGATATCGCCGGTGTCATACCAACCAGTCTCCACTTCTCCGTGCTGATTTTCCGCCGACGGTGCTTCCAGTACGCCCGGATTTTCAACCCGCAGATAGCCGTTCATGATGTTCGGCCCTTTCAGTTGCAGGCGACCGCCCTCGTCGATTCCCGGCACCGCCAGTAACCGCGCGTCCATTCCGGGCAAAATGCGGCCCACGGTGTGCGGTTTTGCCGCCATCGGCACGTTAATGGAGACCACTGGCGCACATTCGGTCACGCCGTAACCTTCCAGCACCCGCAAGCCGAACTTGTCCTGCCATAGCTGGCGCGTGCTCTCCTGCAATTTCTCCGCACCGGCCACCACATAGCGAATGCGGAAGAAATCATACGGATTGGCGAAACGCGCATAGTTGCCAAGGAATGTTGAGGTACCAAACATCACGGTACAGTTGCGGTCATAGACCAGTTCCGGCACCACGCGATAGTGCAGCGGGCTGGGGTACAGGAACACTTCGGCACCGGTCAGCAGCGGGGTAAACAGCCCGACAGTCAGGCCGAAAGAGTGAAACAGCGGCAGCGCTGACATAAAACGGTCTTTCGCCGTAAAATCGGCAATGGCTTTGATCTGCTCAACGTTCGCCAGAATGCTTTTATGGCTGTGCACCACGCCTTTTGGGTGCCCCTCCGAGCCGGAGGTAAACAGGACGATCGCCGCCTCTTCCGGCTGCTGTTTCACCTGCGCCAGCCGCGGCATCAGCAGCCGCGAAAAGATCCACAGTTTGTCCGCCGTGGTGACGTCGCCTTTCAGATCTTCAAGGAACACCCAGCGCACCTGCGTCAGTTGTTCCGTCAGCGGCCACAGTTTGCCCTTATCAAGGAACATCCGTGAGGTAAAAATAGTGTTGATTTCAGCGGCGGTAATTGCGCTGGTAAGCCCTTTCACGCCCGCGGTGTAGTTCATCATCGCCGGAATACGCCCGCGCGCCACCGCACCGAAAATCACCGCCGCGCTGATACCCGCGTTGGGCAGCATCAGACCAATCCGCTCCCCCGGCGCGCTGTACTTTTCGAGGATACGGCCAACGAACAGCGTTTTGGTCAGCAGCTTGCGGTAGGTATCGGGCTGAAAATTGATATCTTCCACGCAGTTTTTGCGCGCGCCGAAACGGGACTGCGCCGACAGCAGCGCCTCATACAGCGTTTCACGCGGACGCACTGCCATCCGGGCTTCCATCATGATCTGATGCAACATTTCGCCAGCGATTTTGCGGCGGTCACGGGCACGCGGCGCCTCGGGCATCGGGATGCGGGTCGGCGGCAGGATATGCAAGTGAATACGCGGGAACAGGCGCTGTTTCACCAGCCCTTTCAGGCGGCTGAAATAGGTTAACTCGGCGCCTTCAATGCGTACCGGCACGATGGTCGCATTGGATTTTGCCGCCACGAACGCCGCGCCATCGTAGATTTTCATCAACGAGCCGGTGACAGAAATACGCCCTTCCGGGAAAATAACCACCGGACGCCCCTGCTCGATTAGCCGTACCAGATGCTTGATGGTCATCGGTTTCGTCGGGTCGAGGGGAACAAAGTCGATAATCGGCGTCAGCCAGCGCATAAACCACTTTTCGCTGATCGAGGTATAGACGGCAAACACCGGGCGGATCGGGAGAAACAACGCTAGCAAAATGCCATCAATAAATGAGACATGGTTAGGCGTGATCAACACTTTATACTGGTAAAGCGCGTCTGTGTTACCCGTCATCCTGGCGCGGAAGAGCACCCGACACAGTAGCCGAAAGAATCCAAAAAGCATATCAACTCCATTTGCCTGACGAAGATTTCAATGAAGGTTACACGAGAAGGCCGGGGAAATGCAGCGGACAAGCGGATTTTTGGGCAAAAAAAACCTGCGCGTCTGCGCAGGTCGGTGCAAGAATAAAGTACAAAACGTGTACTGAAGAATCTCACCAATCAATACCTCTGGGACGATCAGAGTAACAATCCGCCCGGTGAGACCTCCAGAGAACATTCGCAACAGCCCTTCGCAAAGTGTAACTAAAGGTTTGAATTCACTTTTCCCGGTTTCAATTACCACTAACGAGCCGTGTAACGATTACACCGAAGAGACGGCGACGGCGTCACATTTGTACAATGGTTCCACCCCTTTCCCTTGAACCCTGCCCCTTTTTCCGTAACACTGTGTTGGTGTAAACGTTTTCCCATAAGAAGGCATACTATGGCGACAATAAAGGATGTAGCCAGGCTCGCAGGTGTTTCTGTCGCCACTGTTTCCCGCGTCATCAACCACTCTCCAAAAGCCAGCGACAGCTCGCGGCAGGCCGTATTGTCGGCGATGGAAGAGCTCAGCTACCACCCGAACGCCAATGCCCGCGCGCTGGCTCAGCAATCGACAGAAACGGTTGGGCTGGTCGTTGGGGACGTCTCCGACCCGTTTTTTGGCGCGATGGTCAAAGCCGTCGAACAGGTGGCTTACAACACGGGTAATTTTTTGCTGATCGGCAATGGTTACCATAATGAGCAGAAAGAGCGTCAGGCTATTGAGCAGCTCATTCGTCATCGCTGCGCTGCGCTGGTCGTGCATGCCAAAATGATCCCCGATGACGAACTGATCGGCCTGATGAAACAGATCCCCGGTATGGTGCTGATCAACCGCATTCTGCCTGGCTTTGAAAAGCGCTGCGTTGCACTCGATGACCGCTACGGCGCCCATCTGGCCACCCGCCATCTGATTCAGCAAGGGCACACCCGCATCGGCTACATTTGCTCCAACCACCCCATTTCAGATGCGGAAGATCGCCTGCAGGGTTACTACGACGCCCTCAAAGAGAGCGGGCTGCCATGTCAGGATCGGCTGGTGACATTCGGCGAGCCGGACGAAAGCGGCGGCGAACAGGCAATGATGGAACTGTTAGGCCGTGGCAGAAACTTCACCGCTATCGCCTGTTACAACGACTCGATGGCCGCTGGCGCGATGGGCGTGCTGAACGATAATGGCATTGATGTGCCCGGTGATATTTCGCTGATTGGTTTTGATGACGTGCTGGTGTCGCGCTATGTGCGCCCGCGTCTGACTACCGTGCGCTACCCGATCGTCACGATGGCGACACAGGCCGCTGAACTGGCGCTGGCGCTGGCCGAGAAACGCCCACTACCTGAAGTGACACACCTGTTTAACCCAACGCTGGTGCGCCGTCACTCAGTGCTGGCACCTGCCGATGGCGAAAGATCGTAACGATAAAGATGCACGGCGGTGGCCGGGTAATCCAGGCCATCGCCGAGGTATTGCCAGCCGAAGCGCTCGTAAAAATCCCGACAGGCCGAGTACAGATGCAACTGCGCGTAACCTTTCTCGCGGGCATAGTCGATAACGTAGCGCTGAAGTTTTCCCGCCAGCCCCGCACCGCGCGCCGTCTCAGCAACATACAACGCCGCCATCCATGGCCACAAATCCTGACGGCTGATTAAATCGCAGCGCCATAGCCCCACGGTACCCAGCAGCGTGTCACCCTCGGTGGCGATGAACGTTAGCGGTAGCGCGTCCGGCGTCTGGCTGTGGCGAATAATGCTGGCGAAAAATTCCCTCGGCAGCGGATCGCCGAAAGCCTGCCAGAGCCAGTCGGTTACCTGCTCTGCATGGTGAGGCGCGTCATAAAGCGGCTGGATTTTCACATCATCTCCTGGGGAAACGCGGGTCTGAGAGTGGCCAGTTTAGCAAACTTTCCGAAACCATCATCGCGACGTTTGGCGTCTCATCGCCGTGATTTCACAGCAAAAAGCGTGATCTTAGTCGTTTTTTAACACTTGAGGAATGGCTTATGCGCCCGACAGCCTGTGATAGACTATCCATCATTTCGTGGAATCAGGGATCTACAATGGCAACAATGCTGGATGTCTCACTGCGCGCTGGCGTGTCGAAAGCGACCGTATCCCGCGTACTGAACGGCACAGGTCAGGTGAAAGAGAGCACCCGTCAGCAGGTATTTAAGGCGATGGAGGAGCTGGGCTATCGACCCAACTTTCTGGCACGATCTCTGGCTAACCGAACCAGCAACAGCATTGGCCTGGTGGTTTCCACCTTCGACGGCTTCTATTTTGGCCGTTTGCTGCAACAGGCGTCGCGGCAGACGGAATCCCACGGTAAACAGTTGATCGTCACCGACGGTCACGACACTCCGGAGCGGGAAGAGCAGGCAGTGCAGATGCTCGCCGACCGGCAGTGCGATGCCATCATTCTCTATACCCGCTACATGAGCGAAAAAGCGATCATGGCGCTGGTGGAGTCGATCCCGATGCCACTGGTGGTGATCAACCGCGATGTGGCGCAGGCCAGAGACCGCTGCGTGTTCTTCGAACAGCAGGATGCCGCGTTCCAGGCGGTGGAATATCTCATCTCACAGGGCCATCGTGACATCGCCTGCATCACCGTGCCCATTCACACACCGACCGGGAAAGCACGTCTGGAAGGTTACCGCAACGCGCTGAAAAAACACGGCATTCCGTGGGATGCGGCGAAAGTGAAATACGGCGATTCCAGCATGACGCGCGGTTATGAACTGTGCCGCGAACTGCTGGACGACAACACCCGCTTCAGCGCCCTCTTCGCCTGTAACGACGACATGGCGCTGGGAGCGTCAAAAGCGCTGCACCAGGCGGGGCTGCACATTCCGCAGGATATTTCCCTGTTCGGTTTCGACGATGCGCCAAGCGCAAAATGGCTGGAGCCGGGGTTGTCGACGGTCTATTTGCCCATCGACAACATGATTGTGACGGCCATTGAACAGGCGATTAAGCTCGCGAACCATCAACCGATCGAAACGATCCCGCCGTTCACCGGTACGCTGGTGCTGCGGGATTCGGTGACCGTCGGGCCTTACAACAGCTCCAGCGCCATCAATTCCTGAATGGTCTGACGACGACGGATCAACCGCGCTTTGCCACCGTCAAACAGCACTTCCGGCAGCAGCGGACGGCTGTTGTAGTTGGATGACATTGACGCGCCATACGCCCCGGTATCGTGCAGCACCAGATAATCCCCCGGAACGACGGCGGGCAACGGGCGGGTTTCCACTTTGCCGCCTTCCTGCTGGGTAAAGACGTCCCCCGATTCGCACAGCGGTCCGGCCACCACGGTGTCAATCAGCGGCGCATGGCGCAAATCGCGACCATCCGCCGGTAACGCCGAAATATGGTGATAACTGCCGTACATCGCCGGGCGCATCAGATCGTTAAAGCCCGCATCGATCAGCACAAAGTGACGGCGCCCCATCGTTTTCACGCTGCGAACCTGCGCCACCAGTACACCGGCTTCCGCCACCAGGAAACGACCCGGTTCAATCTCCAGTTTCACCGGATGACCAAGGTGCTTCGCGATTTTCTCCCGCGCGGCGTTCCACAGACCATAGTAGTGCTGTGTGTCGATGGTTTCGTCCCCTTCACGATAAGGGATGGAAAGCCCGCCACCGGCGGAGATGGCGTCCAGATCCTGCCCAAAGGCAAGCACCTGTTCCACCATCGCGCCGCATACCTGCTCAAGATGCGCATAATCCACGCCGGAACCGATATGCATATGAATGCCCACCAGCTTCAGTTGATAGCGTTGGATCGCCGCCAACGCCAGCGGCAGATCGCTGTGCCAGATCCCGTGTTTGCTGTTCTCGCCGCCGGTGTTGGTCTTCTGGCTGTGACCATGCCCGAAGCCTGGGTTGATGCGTAACCAGACGCGATGTCCCGGCGACGCGGCACCCAGTTGTTCGAGCATATCCACCGAACCGGCGTTGACCGGGATCCCCAGCTCCGCCACCCGTGCCTGGGTTTCGTTATCCAGCACGTCAGCGGTAAACACGATGTCATCCGGGCGGGTTTTCGGATCAAACCCCGCCACCAGCGCACGTTCGATTTCGCCCAGCGACACGGAATCCACCTTCACGCCCTGCTCACGCATCAGTTGTAAAATATGCACGTTGGAGCAGGCTTTCTGCGCAAAACGCACCACATCAAACTGACTGAGCTGGGCGATTTGCTGGCGGATAATCTGCGCGTCATATACCCAGACCGGGCAACCAAATTCCGCGGGCAAGCGCAGCAGGTTTTCTGCATTAAGGCTGGTATCGGTGTTGTACAGTGGGCGTGGCATGGCGAACTCCGGGTATCAATCAATAATAAATTCTCCCGATTACGCCATAAAACGAAGGCAATAAAAAATATCGTTTTATCGCCAGTCTATGCAAAAATGATATGGATTACGTTCTCACAGGAGTTTCCCATGGCGACGGTCAACCTGCGTCATATTGAAATCTTTCATGCGGTGATGACTGCGGGCAATCTGACCGAGGCGGCGCGTCTGCTGAATACCTCGCAGCCCACCGTCAGCCGTGAGCTGGCGCGCTTTGAAAAAGTGCTGGGATTAACCCTGTTTGAGCGCTCGCGTGGCCGTCTGCACCCAACAGTGCAAGGGCTACGGTTGTTCGAGGAAGTGCAGCGCTCATGGTACGGGCTCGACAGGATCATCAGCGCCGCAGAAGGGCTGCGCGAGTTTCGCCAGGGCGAACTCTCCATCGTCTGTCTGCCGGTCTTTTCGCAATCCTTTTTACCCGCGCTATTACAGCCTTTTCTGGCGCGTTATCCCGAGGTAAGTCTGCAAATTGTGCCGCAGGAATCGCCGTTACTGGAGGAGTGGCTTTCCGCCCAGCGCCATGATCTGGGCTTAACGGAAACCTTACAGACGCCCGCCGGAACGGAACGCACACCGCTACTGACGCTAAATGAAGTCTGCGTATTACCGCACAATCACCCGCTGGCGGCCAAAACCGAGCTGACGCCAGCGGATTTTCATGGCGAAAATTACATCAGTCTGTCGCGCACTGACAGTTACCGTCAGCTACTTGACTCGCTGTTTACCGAGCATCAGGTGAAGCGGCGAATGGTGGTGGAAACGCACAGCGCGGCATCGGTATGCTCGCTGGTGCGGGCTGGCGCAGGGATCTCAGTGGTCAACCCGATGACCGCCCTCGACTATGCCGCCAGCGGCGTGGTTGTGCGCCGCTTCAGCGTGGCGGTGCCGTTTACCGTGAGCCTGATTCGCCCGCTCCACCGACCCGCCTCGGCGCTGGTCGAGGCCTTTTCGCAGCACTTACAGGCTCACCTGTCGTTGATCACGCAACCGCTGGACGCGGTGCTGAACCACGCTACGACAGCATAAATTCGACGGCATCCGCGGCATGGATCGCTGCGGTATCAAAAACTGGCACCGGGCTTTGTTCCACCGGCACCAGCAGGCCAATTTCGGTGCAGCCGAAGATCACCCCTTCCGCGCCCTGCAGCGCCAGCCGTTCAATCACTTTCAGGTACCTGTCGCGTGATGGCTGCGTGAAACTGCCGAGGCACAGCTCTTCAAAAATGATGCGGTTGATCTGCTCGCGCTCGCTGGCGTCGGGGATCAACGTTTCCAGTCCGAATTCGGATTCCAGCCGCCCGCGATAAAAATCCTGTTCCATGGTGTAGCGGGTGCCGAGTAGCGCCACGCGCGTCATCCCCTGTTTTGCAATCGCCCGCCCGGTCGCATCGGCGATATGCAAAAAAGGCACGGCACAGCGCGATTCAACGGCATCTGCGACTTTGTGCATCGTATTAGTACAGAGCACAATCCCTTCGGCGCCCGCCTTTACCAGCCCCTGCGCGGCATCGGCCAGCATCTCGCCAGCTTTATCCCACTGATTACTCGACTGGCAAACTTCAATCTCATGGAAATCGACGCTATGCAGCACGATTTTCGCCGAATGCAGCCCACCGAGTTGCTGCTTAATACCTTCATTGATCAGGCGATAATAAGGAATGGTTGATTCCCAACTCATGCCGCCCAGTAATCCAATCGTTTTCATCCGTAAACCTCACCATGTCATTCCATCCAGTGAAACAAAATGAGGGAGGATTTTCCAGCGAATAAAATGCCGGGCCGCGGCGGATCTGGTGTTTTAGAGAATATGAGAGTCTGGAGAAGGGTTCCGTTCACTTCCAGTGTATTGCCACTCTGAAACCGCAATACCTGTGAACGTGTTAAGGGTGCTCGTCGCCGCACCCTTAACAATCCCGGCTCCCGGCAGGAAAATTGCCGCTTCGCGGTTCCCTCCGCTTATTCCTCCAGGCGGCCGGGCCGGGCGTGAGCCTGCATCCATGCAGGCCACACCCTAAGCCCGCATCCCTGCGGGCTTTCCCTGCCTTACGGAAACACGTCGGCAATTTTCGGCCGGACCCGCCACACTTCGGCATCGGCGCGATTAATGATTTTTTCTTTTAGCGAATCTTCCTGGCATTAATGAGCAGTGTGGTTTCAGAGGAGCAGAGCAATGGAGGTGAACGGAACCCTTCTCCATACCCTCATGCACCCTCATGTACACATAACAAAAATCAAACCACCTTCAGCGACGGTTCGCGCATTTTCATCGCCTGACGTAGCAGAATGCCACCACAGGCTACCATTCCCCCGAGCAGCGCGGCGAGCAGCACAACGAGCGATTTGCCCGGGCCGTCTTTTTTCACCGGCATTGACGCGGAAAGCTGATACTTGAAGACCGGGAAGGTCACGTTTTCGATATTCAGTTTTTCCAGTTGCTCCAACACATATTCCCGGTTACGCAGATTGCCGTTCAGCTCAGAAACGTCAGCAATGGATTTCTCGATTTCAAGTTTACGGGCGATACCGTCAGCGCCGAGCGACACGGAGAAATCAGGGTCATCTTTTACCGCCTGGCCGTTGCTGAAAACCGGCTTCGAAATGCCAGCCGCTTTCGCCACTTCCAGTGAATAATTCAGGCGTTTAATTTTCGCTTCATGGAGATTGTTGAGTTTTGCCCGTTCAAGATCGAGCGCTTCTTTCTCGGTTTTGGTTTTCAGCGCCAGCGCGTTGCGTACGTCATCCATCGTCTGCTCAACAACCTGCTTTGCGACAAACTGAATGTAACCATCGAGAATGCTTTGCGCTTCCTGCGGATTGGGGGCGGTAAAACTCAGCGTCCAGGAGCTATAGGGTTGCGGATCGCTCTTTTTGTTGCTGCTGTCATCGACCGCTTTCATCTTCTCGGAAATTGCCACAATCGCCCGGTGGAGTTCCATTGGGTCAACCTGGGTGTTCTCAAACTGCTCCATGAGCATCGGTGTGGACTTGATGTACTCTTCCAGCAGCAACTGGGAACGGAATTTTTTGATAAACAGGCTGAACGCCTCGCCACGGTCGATGCTGGTATTCACATCAAGCACCTGCAGGTTAACCAGCGTCTGGCGCAGGGTGTTCCATTGCGTGGATTCCGCAGGGGTAATCACCGCGTTACTGGTCCACTTTTGCGGAAGCAGGAAAGAGACCAGAAGCCCGGCGAAGGCGAATCCCAGAACGCAGGACAGAATATGCCGCTTCGCACACCATAACGTATCAATGAGACTGAGAAGATCGATCTCCCCGGAACGCGAGGTTGCAGGCGGATAATGCGCAAATTCTGGAACGTTGCTTGATTTGATTTCCAATGAAGACATGGCAGATGAAAACTCTGATTAATTCCCTTAAGGTGCAAATAATATCTCATATCCAGAATAATCTGAATCGCTTTTTTTAATTCAAATCGCAGGCTACGAAAAATAGTAGTTATTTACGGGTTCTGGTCCAATGTCTCAGCAATTGAGATAAATTTTTGTTAAGCAAAAGAGAAATGCATGAATAATTCAAATTAATTCAATTAGTTATATAAATACCATTTATAATTGCTGTTTTTATCGCCTTTCCGCAATCCCTTGCGCCATACCCGTCGAAATGCAGATTCCGGTAATAGCATTCGTTAACTGAATATATTTTCCCCATTCACATTACCGAAATTGATAGCATTTAACACTACAGAAAAGGCATTAATAATATGACCTTTCAGGCACAAAAAAGGCGAAAAAAAACCCCCGCCACAGGCGAGGGTTGATGAGGCCGACGGGAAATTAGCGCGCCAGCCAGCCACCATCCACAGCGATGGTATAGCCGTTGATGTAGTCAGAAGCCGGAGAGGCTAAAAAGACAATCGGCCCTTTCAGATCGCTCGGCAGGCCCCAACGTCCGGCCGGAATACGGTCAAGGATTTCCGCACTGCGCTGCTCATCCGAACGCAGCTGTTGCGTATTGTTGGTTGCCATGTAGCCCGGCGCAATCGCATTAACGTTGATGCCATGTTTCGCCCACTCGTTTGCCAGCAGACGAGTTACACCCATCACCGCACTCTTCGATGCGGTATAAGACGGAACGCGGATGCCGCCCTGGAAGGAGAGCATGGAGGCGATGTTAATGATTTTGCCGCCTTTGCCCTGGGCAATGAACTGCTTCGCCACCGCCTGAGACATAAAGAACACCGTTTTGATGTTCAGGTTCATGACGTCGTCCCAGTCTTTTTCGCTGAAGTCGATGGCGTCCGTACGACGGATCAGGCCCGCGTTGTTGACCAGAATGTCGACATGGCCGAATTCAGCCACCGCGCGCTCCAGCAGTTCAGGCACGCGATCAATCGCACGCAGATCGGCGGTCAGGCTCAGGAAGCGACGCCCCAGCGCGGTAACGCGCTCAATGGTTTCAGTCGGCTCAACCAGGTTAATCCCGACGATGTCGCAGCCCGCTTCCGCCAGACCCAGCGCCATCCCCTGACCCAGACCCGTATCACAACCGGTCACGATGGCCACTTTTCCCTGCAGGGAGAAGTCATTCAAAATCATGTTATTCCTCACTCTTACTGCGCCTGCATTGCTCAGGCATGATTAAAACGTATCCTGCCTGCGACTAGCGCAGATCTTTTACCGCGACGTGGTCCATATCATCAAAGACCTGATTTTCGCCTACCATTCCCCAGATGAAGGTGTAAGCGCGGGTACCCACGCCGGAATGGATTGACCAGCTCGGGGAAATCACCGCCTGCTCGTTGTGCATCACGATGTGACGCGTCTCCTGCGGCTGCCCCATCATGTGGAACACGCAGGCATCATCGTCCATGTTGAAGTACAGGTACACTTCCATACGGCGTTCGTGGGTATGGCAGGGCATGGTATTCCACAGGTTGCCCGGCTCCAGCACCGTCAGGCCCATGCTGAGCTGGCAGGTTTCCAGTACATCCGGCACGAAATATTTGTTGATGGTGCGACGGTTGCTGGTGAGATTATCGCCAAGCGTGACGGGCGCAACGTCTGCCGGCGTCACTTTTTTGGTTGGATACGTCATGTGCGCCGGCGCGCAGTTGTAATAAAACTTTGCCGGTTTTGCGCGGTCAACGCTGGCGAAAACCACCTCTTTCGCGCCCTTGCCGACGTACAGCGCGTCGCGATGACCAATCTCGTAGCATTTGCCGTCAACAGTAATCGTGCCCGGGCCACCGATGTTGATCACGCCCAGTTCGCGGCGCTCAAGGAAGTAGCTGACACCCAACTGTTTACCGACTTCGCCACCAACAGAGACCGTTTTGCTGACCGGCATGATCCCACCGACGATGATGCGGTCGATGTGGCTGTAAACCATGGTGTATTCATCCGCGACAAATACTTTCTCAACTAAAAATTCGTCGCGCAGTCCCTGGGTATCAAGCGTTTTTGCATGCGCACTATGGATGCTTTGTCTGACGTCCACGTTCACCTCCAGAAAAGTGTTTTGTGATCGGATAAGCGAAATAAAACAGAGTTCCGCTTTGGATATGTCGCCATCCTACCCCTCCTGAAATGGGTTTTCAATTATAAATAAAACAACGTTTCAATTTTACCGATGAAGATTGTCAGAAATGCTGCATTGATCACGCCCTTGCGCTAAGGCGTAAAATTAATATCATAAAATACAATGCATTAGAATATCTTTGAAAAAATACGGTGGCGGCGAAAAAGGGTGCGGAAAAACAAAGTTCGGGCGCAGAACGCGATGAATTAGTGCGAGTTTATCAGGAATTTGCGCCGGGCATCACACAAAGTGAAACGGTGTTTTGATAAGTTTCGAGCTGATTGATTCCGTAGGGTTCATCGCGGAGATATCGTTGAGTAAGTGTTTCTGTAACTGGCCTTGCCCTCTTTTTAGAGGGCTTTTTTTTAGGGAATTATTCGCGTTCAACCGCCAGCGCCACGCCCTGTCCGCCGCCGATACACAGCGTGGCAAGACCTTTACGCGCATCCCGTTTCACCATTTCATGCACCAGTGACACCAGGATGCGGCAGCCGGAGGCGCCAATCGGGTGGCCCAGCGCAATAGCGCCGCCATTCACATTCACCCGCCGTTCGTCCCATTCCAACATTCTGCCGACCGAGATCGCCTGCGCCGCAAAGGCTTCGTTAGCTTCGATCAGATCAACGTCGTTAAGGTGCCAGCCTGCGCGTTCGAGGCAGCGGCGGGTGGCATGGACGGGGGCGATCCCCATCAGGGCCGGATCAACGCCGACGCTGGCAAAGGCGCGGATCCGCGCCAGTACCGGCAGATTCAGCTCCTGTGCTTTGCTTTCGCTCATCATCAGCACCGCCGCCGCGCCGTCATTAATCGACGAGGCGTTACCCGCTGTCACCGAACCACATTGTTCGAAAGCCGGTAACAACCGCGCCAGCCCCTCGGCGCTGGCATCGGTTTGTGGTTGTTCGTCGGTATCAATCAACCGTGGCGCGCCACGTTCCGGCGTGGTCATGACCGGTACGATCTCATCGCGAAAACGGCCGGAATCGATCGCCAGCCGGGCTTTTTGTTGCGAGCTGAGCGCCCAGGCATCCTGCAGTTCGCGGCTGATGCCGTATTCGCGCGCCAGGTTTTCCGCCGTAACGCCCATATGGTAGTCGTTGAACGCATCCCACAGGCCATCATGTACCAGGCTGTCGATAAGCTGGCTGTTGCCGAGTCGCGCACCGGTCCGGCTGTCAGTGAGCACATGCGGCGCGCGGCTCATGTTCTCCTGCCCGCCAGCGATGACCACATCCGCTTCGCCACACTGGATCGCCTGTGTCGCGAGATGCAATGCTTTCAGCCCCGAGCCACAGACATCGTTAATGGTGATGGCAGAAACGGTATTTGGCAGTCCGCCTTTGATGGCAGACTGACGCGCAGGGTTCTGCCCGGTACCGGCCGTCAGGACCTGACCCAGGATCACTTCATCGATAGTCGTGGGGGCGATTCCGGTACGCTCAACCAGCGCTTTCACCACCACGCTGCCCAGTTCAACGGCGGAATGGCGCGACAGCGCGCCCTGAAAACAACCGATGGGCGTTCGCAGCGCACCGACGATAACGACATCTTTCATCTCTACCTCAGCGCAAAAAACCTCCACCATAGTAGATGATTGTTATCAACTATTTTCGCAATTGTTTAAAAAAAGTGAGATTTATCACATGTCATCGATCCGTCGGCCACCGATACCGATCCGCTGCACGCGTTTTACACAAAACTATCCACCCATTCACCCCCTCAATTATGGTAAATTGCACTCCGTTTTTTTGGTTCGATGGTTGATACGTTCAAATAATGTCTAAGATTTGGTCTAAAGAAGAGACTCTCTGGAGTTTTGCCTTATATGGCACCGCTGTGGGGGCCGGCACGCTTTTCCTGCCCATTCAGCTTGGGTCCGCCGGGAGCCTTGTCCTGCTGATTACCGCGCTTGTCGCCTGGCCGCTGACGTACTGGCCGCACCGTGCACTGTGTCAGTTTATTCTCTCCTCAAACACGCCTGTTAATATCGGGATCACCGGCGCGGTGAGCCACTATTACGGCAAAAAAATCGGCAGTCTGATTACAACGCTTTATTTCATCGCCTTTTTCGTGGTGGTGCTGATCTACGCTGTCGCGATCACCAATTCACTCACTGAGCAACTGGCAAAACATCAGCCGGTCACTACCGCCGTGCGGGTGATGGTGAGCGCAGGCGTGGTGCTGGTGCTGAATCTGATCTTCCTGATGGGTCGCCACATCACCTTGAAAGTGATGGGTTTTCTGGTATTCCCGTTGATTGCCTATTTTCTGTTTTTGTCGCTCTGGCTGACCGGTAGCTGGCAGCCGCAATTGCTGGCAGGGCAGATGGAATTTACTGCGCACACGCTGCACCAGGTCTGGATCTCGATTCCCGTGATGGTTTTTGCTTTTAGCCATACGCCCATCATTTCCACTTTCGCTATTGATCGGCGGGAAAAATATGGCGATCAGGCCATGGGTAAATGCAAAAAAATCATGAAAGTGGCGTACCTGATCATCTGCCTGAGCGTGCTGTTCTTCGTGGTGAGCTGCCTGCTGTCGATTCCGGTGAACTACATCGAGTCGGCAAAACATGAAGGGGTGACTATCCTTTCCGCGCTGTCGATGATGCCGGACTCCCCCGGCTGGCTGGCGCTGTCGGGAATTATCGTGGCGGTGGTGGCTATGTCGAAATCGTTCCTCGGCACCTACTTTGGCGTGATTGAAGGCGCCAGCGAAATTGTCAAAACGTCACTTAACCCGTTTGGCGTGCATAAAAGCCGGGCGTTCAACCGCGCGGTTTCCATCCTGCTGGTTTCGGGGATCACCTTCGTGGTGTGCTGCATCAATCCGAACGCCATCTCGATGATTTACGCCATCAGCGGGCCGCTTATCGCCATGATCCTGTTTATCATGCCGACGCTTTCAACGTACCTGATCCCGTCGCTGAAGCCTTACCGCTCCGTGGGCAGCCTGATTACGCTTATCGTCGGCATTCTCTGCGTGTCGGTGATGTTCTTCGGTTGACCGCTGTCGTGGCGGCGTCCTGCCGCCACGCACATCTTCGGTTACACTCCCTGGTACCCTTTCCTGCCATCGGCGCGTTACACTGTCAGCCAGCTGTCTGTCGGTTCACATCCTGAGAGGAGTTACCATGTCGAGCGTGAAAAAATCTGGTACGTATATTTTGGGCGATCGTGAAGTGTATCGCCTGGGCTATGGCGCGATGCAACTGGCAGGACCTGGCGTATTTGGTCCGCCGAAAGACCCCGGGATGGCGGTGAAAGTATTACAGGCGGCGGTGGAAGCCGGTGTTAACCATATTGATACGTCTGACTTTTACGGTCCGCACGTCACCAACCAGCTGATTCGCAAGGCGCTGCATCCTTATCCGGCGTCGCTGTGCATCGTCACGAAAGTCAGCGCCCGCCGCAATGACAAAGGCGACTGGATCCCCGCCATGTCACCCGCCGAACTGACGCAGGCTGTGGAAGATAATCTGCGGAACCTGGGTCTTGAGGCGCTGGACGTGGTGAATCTGCGCAGCATGCTTGATGTTCACGGCCCGGCTGAGGGACCGCTGGAAGAGCCGCTGGATACGCTGATCACCCTGAAGAAACGCGGGCTGATTCGCCATATCGGGCTCAGCAACGTGACGGCAAAACAGGTAGCAGATGCGCAGAAAATGACGCCTGTCGCCTGTGTGCAGAACTTCTACAACGTGGCGAACCGTCAGGACGACGCACTGATTGATGCGCTGGCCGCGCAGAATATTCCTTACGTGCCGTTCTTCCCGCTCGGCGGCTTTACGCCGTTGCAGTCCGGGGAGTTGAATGAGGTGGCGGCGAAGCTTGGCGCGACGCCGATGCAGGTGGCGCTGGCGTGGCTGTTGCAGCGTTCGCCTAACATCCTGTTGATACCGGGGACGTCGTCGCTGGGGCATCTGCAGGAAAACCTGGCGGCGGCCGATCTCCAGCTACCGGACTGGGCATTAACCGCACTGGATAACATCAAACCGTAAACCCAGGGCGCTCAACTGGCGAGCGCCCGAAACCCGTTCAGGTTTTTATAGAGCTGCGCGCTGTTGCGAAAGCCGAGCTTGCGAATGGCGCGCATCTTGTGGCCCTGAGCGGTTTTATAGTTAATCTCCAGCTGTTGCGAGGCCCGGCGAATATCCGCATCCTGCAACAGCAGCCGCAGAATGCTTTTTTCCATTTGCGTAAGGCGCCCGCGTTCCGCTGTCGGGGCATCGCCATACGGTCGGTACTGATTCACCACCAGTTGCAGCAGCGTTTCGTGCAACTGAACCAGGCGAACGTTATCCGTCACGATCAGGCAGTTTTCCAGCAACAACAACTCCGGCACCAGGGTTTCATGCTGACGCCTGAGCAGCAGCGCGACCTGTTTTTCGGCAAACCCGTCGACATGATTATTCAGCCAGAGGATCTTTTCGGTGGGCGTGTAATCATTCCCCAGAAGATTAATAAACAGCGGCGCCGTTGGATAAACCCGTAAAGCAAATTGCAGCGCAGCCATTGAACAGACAAATACCGGTTCGAGGCCGGAAACGGCAATAGCAGACTGGAGACCGGCGCCGGTAAAATCCATGGTGCTCCAGACGATAATTTGTTTCATCAATATCATTTCTAACGACGGCGGAAACCGCCGCGCCAGCGATTACAACCGACGCAGACGCTTCTCTTCAAGGAGTAATTTGACGATGATATTGTCCAGCTTGCGCAGCGTATTCTCGTTCATACGCTTAAACTGGCACGAGAGATGAATATAAAATCGCTCACTCTCATCGTCGGCTATTTCTTTAATACGTTTGACATTAATCACATGGAGATCAGACACTATCGTGCCGATATCACCAAAATCAAACACGGCATTGCGTAATGTGCTGCCGCACAATGAGGCGACACGCTCGTCGTCCTCGACAATAAGCGCACAACCACCGTGGGAAATATCCTTAATATTATAGTGGTATTGCACTCCATTATTAAACTTACCACTGCAGTAAAACTGATGTTTATTGGCAAGGAACAGGCGCAAGTGTTTTCGCCGCTGGGTGATATTTATCTCATTGGGAAACCTGATGTATAAGTAGTTGATGCCATTGCTGGTAATCGTTTTCGCTTTGCCGGTTTTGAATTCATATTTGGCGTTATAATCGTGAATCGCAAAGCTGAGCGTACGCCCCTCTTTGAACAACTCTTCATGCCACGGGATTAAAAACCCTGCGGAGTCTAACCGCAGAATACGGGTGGCGAGGGTCCGCGCTTTCGCCCGGACATCCACGCGACTGCCCTTTTTCATGGCTTCGCGCAATATCGCAATAATTTCAAACAGACCCTGCTTAACCCAGGCGTCATCCATTTTGTCATTATCCTTTAGATACCAGTATCAAGCACTACTCGTCTGCTTGTGTTATGGAGCAAAAAAAGAGGCAATTAACGATGCTAAAAAATAAAGAAAATAATTTCCGTAGCGGAAATAAAATAATCGGCGAGCGGCAATCAGACGTCACATATTAAGTAATGGCGGCATAGTAGCAGAAAATATCTGCCGTCATGATTGCTTGTGCCTATCGATTCAGGAACTACGATTGATATCAATCGATTAACGACAATGCGAATGGTTATTCATTATCGCTGCACCGCAAAATAATCCGGCAAATAAATGTCCGAAATGTGCATAAAGTAAAAGACATGTTTCATGCCAGGCACAAATCAACAACAGCAGTCATTGCATTGAGCGATTAATTCCTGAAAATCGAATCGTCAAAACAATCAATCTAAGAAAATTCTTAATGTAAATTCCTCCCGCCCAATCAGTCCATGCGGACATTTTTCTAAACCAGTACATGGAGTCAAAATGAATAAGATTTTGCTGCCCGCTGCTGCGCTGATCCTGTCAGCAACAGCGATGAACGCCTATGCAGCCAATGGTAAGGTTGAATTCACCGGTGAAATCGTGAAATCCACCTGTAATGTGGTCTCCGGCGATCAGGATAAACAGGTTTTCATCGGTAAATACCCGACGACCGCTTTTGCCAACATTGGCGACGTGACAGCGTCTAAAGCTTTCACCATCAGTCTGGAGAAATGCGAACAGGGTGATTACTCCCTGCGTTTTGACGGCCAGACTGTAGCAGGCAACCCGAACCTGCTGTCTGTGGATCAGGCGAAAGGCGTGGGTATCGAGATCCTCGATAACAACGAGAAAATTATCCCGATCAACCAGACCGCTGGCAACGACACAGCGTGGGTCACGATTACTCCGTCCTCACAGAACGCCAGCGATGGCACCGCGACCTTTAACCTCAAAGCACGCTACAAATCTTTCGACCAGGTGGTTGAAGCGGGTACCGCGAACGCCAACGCCAACTTTACCATCGAATACAAATAAGCCACGGAACTGTGCATTCGGACCAGGGATGGTCTGCGCTTTTAACGGAATTGAGTCAATGAAAAAGCAACTGGCATCACTTTTATTTCTTGTGTCTTTACAGGCCTCGGCAGGTATTCAGGTCGATGAAACCCGGGTTATTTATAACGGCAATGAAAAATCCGCAGCCCTGTCTATTCATAATGACACGGACGAAACCTGGATGGTGCAGACCTGGCTTGATACCGGCGATGCCAGCAAAACGCCGAATAATTTACCCATGCAGGTTGTTCCCCCCATTCTGAAACTGGCCGGAAATAAAGACGCTATTTTGCGCTTTATCTATTCCGGCAGCGGATTACCGGCCGATCGTGAAACGGTTTACTGGATTAACGTGCAGGAAATTCCGCCATCGGCAAAACAAGAAAACGTGCTGCAAATTGCCGTCAGAACCCGCGTCAAATTATTTTATCGCCCGGCATCCATTAACACCACGCTGCTGAAAGAGGCGCAGGCACTGCGCTGGAGCAAACAGGGAAATACGCTGCGCGTGACCAACAATGGTCCGCTGCATGTGACGTTCGGCGTGGTGACGCTGAAAGGTAATGGCAACAAAACCTGGAAAGTCGATGCGGATATGGTCAAGCCAAACGGCACGCTGAATATTCCATTGCCTGCTGGCGCCAGTGCGGCAACCAGCCTGTCGTTCAGCTTTATCAACGACTATGGCGGTCATACCGACGTTAAAGACGCCCGCATTCAATAATTCAGCTTAGGGATGAACTCAATGGCACGCGCTCAAAAAATGGCGACGTCACCACGACGTCTGGCTTCCCGCATCCGCTGTACGCTGTATGTTTCAGCGATGCCATGGTTAGTGACGCCCTTTTCTTACGCGGAAGAACAGTTCAATACCTCGTTTATTCACGGTGAAGATAACGTCGCGCTGGTGAAAGATCTGGCCAATGGCGATGATATTTTGCCGGGGCGTTATCCGTTCGATATCTATATCAACCAAAAACGCGTCGACCACCGTGAAATTGAATTTAAAAAGCGCCAGCCAGATGCGCCAGGCACATTTTGCCTGAGCGCGGATGATTATCGCGAATATGGCGTTCTGCTGCCGGACGCAGCAGACAGCGACGCCTGCTACGACATCGTTAAACATATTCCCGGCAGTACGCTCAGCTGGAACGCCGGCCTGCAGGAGCTGGATATTTCCGTTCCGCAAACCCACATGGAGCCGCGTCCGCAAGGGGCTATCTCGCCCCGCATGTATGACGACGGCATTAACGCCGCCTATGTGAACTACACCTTCAGCGGCGATCACAGCCGTTATACCGATGGCGGCAGCACCCGCCAGGGCGACTACGCGTTTCTCTCCCTGAACAACGGGGCAAACCTCGGCGCGTGGCGTTTTCGCAATAACTCGACGCTCTCCAAACAACCGGGGCAAAACGAGGAGTGGCACTCCGTCTCCAGTTGGGCGGAAACCGACATTGTGCCGTGGCGCAGCCGTTTGCAGATTGGTCAGAGCAATACCAGCAACGACGTGTTCGACAGTTTCCAGTTCCGCGGCGTGCAAATCGCCAGTATTCCCGAAATGCTGCCGGATAGCCTGCGCGGCTATGCCCCGGTGGTGCGCGGCGTGGCGAACACCAACGCGCGTGTTGAAGTGCGCCAGAACGGCTATACGGTTTACAGCACCATGGTGCCACCCGGCCCGTTTGCGCTTACCGATATCTACCCGAGCACGCTGAGCGGCGATCTGGCGGTGACGGTTATCGAAGCGGACGGCGCGCGCCACAGCTTTTCCGTCCCCTATTCATCCGTACCGAACATGCTGCGCGAAGGGATGTGGGAGTATCAGTTCACCGCCGGGAAATACCACGACGGCACCAGCCGCTATCAGCCGCAATTTGTGCAGGGCACTTTTTCGCACGGCATGCGTTATGACCTGACGCCGTACGGCGGTCTGCTGTTTGCCGAACATTATCGCTCCGGCGTGCTCGGCGTCGGCTCAAACCTCGGTGTGCTGGGCGCCGCCTCGGTGGATGCCGCCTGGTCAGATACCGATCTGGCCTCTGGCGACAGCAAGCGCGGGGCGAGTTTCCGTTTTCTCTACGCCAAAGCGCTGAACGAACTGGGAACCGAATTTCAGCTTGCCGGTTACCGCTATTCCACCTCCGGCTATTACGACTTTTCGGACGCCATTGCCGAGCGCGCAAGCTGGGCCAACGGCTTCTACCGCACGCAGTATTACGATCAAGATAACAACCCGAACGGCCTGCCGGACTGGGCAAACCAGCAACGCAAGTATTACGACACGCAGCGCTACAACAACAAGCGCCAGCGCATTCAGCTGTCGGTGAACCAGCACATCGCCGGCGCCTCGCTGTACGCCATCCTCAGCCGTCAGAACTACTGGGGTACCTCGGCCTACGACCGCACTGTGCAGACCGGCTTCAGCAGCACCTGGAGCAATGTCAGTTACAGCGTGTTTTACCAGAACAGCCGCAGCAACTACGGCTACAGTGACAACAGCGTAAACCTCAACCTGTCGATTCCGTTCAGCGTCTTTGACCACAACCGCGATATGACGCTGAGCGCCAACCTCACCCACAGCAAGCAGAGTGGCGATGGTTACAGCACTGGCCTGAGCGGCACACTGCTGGATGACAACCGCATGAATTATTTCCTCCAGACCGGACATACGCAGCATGGCGGCGACACCAGCCTGGCGAATCTCGGTTATCAGGGCAGCGCAGGCAATATTGACGTCGGTCACAGCTACAACGCGCGTTATCAGCAGACCTCACTGAACGTGGCGGGCGGCGTGGTAATGCATGCGGGCGGCGTTACCCTGTCGCAGCCGTTGCAGAACACCTTCGTGCTGGTTGAGGCCAAAAACGCGCAGGGCGTGCGTCTGGAAAACCAGCCGGGCGCCGCCATCGACCGCTTCGGTTACGCCGTGCAGACCTCCGCGATGCCATACCGCCACAACCGTGTCGCGCTGCGCACCTCGGATATCGGCAATGGTCTTGACATCCCGCTGGCGGCGAAAGACATCGTCCCGACCCAGCGCGCGATCGGCAAAGTGGTGTTTGAAACCCATACCGGCCAGAGCCTGCTTATTCACAGCACGCTCGATAACGGCGAGTCGCCGCTGATTGGCGCGACCATTTTCAATGCCCAGGGCAGCAGCATTGGTATCGTCGGCACCCAGGGGAAAGCGTATGTCTCTGGCGTCGAAAGCGGCGAGAAACTGCGAATGAAATGGGGCGATAACGCCGGGCAGTCCTGCATGATGACCGTGCCGCCGTTGCCGCCTGTGGATACTGATAAACCGGGTGGTTATCAGGAAGTCACCCTGACCTGCAGCATAAAATAAAGGAACCTTGATGATGCGATTCACGCAAAAACTCTCCCGGCCAGGGCTTATCCTGTTAACCCTGCTCGCCGCCTCGCTGCCACTGAAAAGCTTCGCGCTCTCCTGCAAAGAAGCAGGCACCAATAGCGTGAAGCAGGTCATTACGCTGGACAAACCAATTGTGGTGTCAACCTCCAGCCTGACGGCAGGGTCACTGCTGTGGCGTTCGCAAATCTTCACGTCGACCTTTAAATGCGAAGACACCGACGGCTACCCGAAAGGCGAAGATGCTTATCTGTACTGGGATCCAACCACCCTGATGCAGTCGATCCATAAATCGCTGGAAGTGGGCGTCACCTACCATAGCGTGGACCATAAACCGTCGCCGTCGGCGAAAACGCTGGTCGGCCCGGGCACCACCTGCCGCCCGAACGGCTTTGGCGGTTGTCGATCGCCCGCGCAATCCCAGACAGTCACGGTAGAATATTCGGTCTATATCAAAGCCACCGGTCAGCAGCCGCCGCAGAACGGGCAGATCACGGATAACGCGCAGTATGCGCTGTTCCAGGTTGATGGCGTCGGCGGGCTCAACAGCCGTCCCAACAGCAACTTCCGCGCTTACATCGCCGGGCTGGGTAATATCCGTTTTATCTCCTGCAATCCGCAAGTCACCGTGGTCGCCAACAACGGTACGGTGGTGAATTTCGGCAAGATCCCGGCGCGTAACGCGGTGACCGGGAAAATCGAAAAACAGGTGCCGTTCTCGGTACAGGCAAACCTGACCGGCGCCGGGCAGGACTGTCAGGGGCAGACGCTGATGGCAAGTTTCAGCACCACCTATCCGACGCAGGACACCACCACTATTCTGCCAACCACCAACAGCGGTTTTGGGATTTTGATTTCACCGGCGGATAACCCCACCAGTTGGATCCCGCTGAAAACGCCGGTGCCGCTGGGCTACGTTAATGGCAGCGTGATTAGCACCAACTTTCTGGCCAGCCTGAAATGGCTGAGCGCAACGCCGAAAGAGGGGGTGTTCAATGCCTCCGCCAATATCGATGTGACGTTCAAATAACCGAAGACGCGTCAGGAAATCATCATGATGATCAGTAAACCTACCGGGATGCGCTACGTTTTTCAGCCGATGTTTAATCGTGAAGGAAAGCTGATCGCCGTGGAGTGCCTTTCGCGGCTCGATCCGCTGAAACACAGCGGTTTTTCACAAGTTGAGCAATTTTTTAGCGCCGCCTCCCCCGGTCTGCGTCAGGACATTTTGCTGGAGCAAATCGCGCTGGTTCGCCGCCACCAGGCGTGGTTTCAGCGTCACGACGTGATGGTGACGCTGAACATCGACGAACAAACGCTGATGGTGCTGGATAATGACTTTGTCGCCGAATGCGTGAGCGAACTGCATTGCCTGCATTTTGAGATCAACGAGTTCTCCGGCACGCTGATCAAACACAGCCCGGTCACCCGGGCGATCAGCGAAAAGTACTCGTTCTGGCTGGATGATTTCGGCGCCGGTTACGCCGGATTCAGCGCACTGGCGGTGCAGCCCTTCCGCTTTATCAAAACCGACAAATGCCTGCTGTGGAGCCTGTTTGAGAAAAAGAACGGCCAGGAGTTGATGTCTTCCCTGCTGCGTTTTTTCAGCGCTAATCAGCATCAGGTGATTGTGGAGGGCGTCGAAACGCCCGCCCATCGCCAGTGGCTTGAAGAGATGCCCTGGTTTGCGCTGCAAGGGCTGCTGTGGCGGGAGAGTAGCATTGAAACCCTGATGTCGCATATGCCCGCCCCGCCACTGCTGAAGCACGTTGGTTACGCGTTTACCTCCAGCGCGCAGGAATAGCCCGAACGCGCTTCTTCAACGCGCAGCGTGCCGTTCTCCCACCCCACGCAAATCTCGCCGCTGCCGGTAAAATCGAACACGCAGACGTGAACGATACGGCGCTGCGAGGCCCGCAGGATCACGTACGCCAGATCCGAGGTTGACGGATTATCGGGACCGCGCGCCTGAATTAACGTCGTCTCACCGCCGGAAAAACAGTGCACGTGCAGTGGTGTGGCGGCGGCGTAAAAGAGATCGGCGGCACCCGTCAGTGGCGTCTGACGGATAGTCTGGACATGCGGAAAACAACACCCCGCTGTGCTGTCACCCGCAGGCGCGGCGTTGAGATGCCACACCGAATCCACCTGCTGCTGATGCGGGTTATCGACTTCGTGCACATCAATCAGCCAGCGATCCGTCACCACCACATGGCGGCGAAAGCTCACATCCTGATACGCCGCATCATCCCATTCGACACGGGTTTTGCTGTCCGGCATGGTGATTGGCTGCCGCCAGTCCACCTCAGCCACCAGGCGAGCTTCCGCACTGTTTTCTGCCCAGTTGACGACCTGCGGATTCGACGGCGGCTGATTTTTCCCGTTCACGCACAGCGTACTATGAGAAAAGGTGTTTTTGTAATAGCCATAATGCAGCGGCGCGCCGTAGCCGGTGGTGCCGAGATCGGGCAGGAGCGGTTTACCATCACGGTAGACGATCAGATCCAGGCTGGCGTAATGATCGTGCTCACCACCGTAGGGCAGATGGTTGATGCACACCGCATCTCCCGGCGTGGTGCGGATGAGGGTTAAACCGAGATCCGGCGCATGCAGATGCCCTTCCGGCGGTTGTAAATGTTGCTCCGGTAGCGCCACGCCGTAAAACAGCGCGTCGATGTTATCGCGCGGGCGGGTGCTGTACAGCCACGACAGCAGCGCGCCATATTCCGGTTCGCGATAAACCTGCCAGGCGAATTCGTAGATATCCGGGTGACCTGGCCGCTCCTGCCCTTTCACGCAATCGTTGATGGCCGGAAACGTCATGTCAGGCAGCAGCAGTTGTAGCGGCACGCTCAGCATCCGGCGATACCAGGGCTTATCCAGCAGGCTGTAGCGGCTTCCCTGCGCCACCTTTTCGAAAGCAAAAAAGGCTTCCAGCGCGTAGTAGTGATAATGAACCGATCCCTCAAACCACAACCCGCCCGCCGACAGGGCATGCTCCAGTTGATACTGCAGGCCGTACGGGCTCCTGACGGCGAAATCGAGATAACGATCGTTTCCCAGCACCGCGCCGATGATGCCGATGGTGGCACCGATCTTTACTTCGTGGTTGTGGATCTGATTGCAGCGATGAGCCATCAGAAACTCTGCGCCGCAGCACAGCAACCGTTCCGCGATGTAGCGCTCCTGCGTTTGGGTCAGTTGCCCGCGGATGATGTCAAACCCGCGGGCAAAATCGGCGTGGCAGTTCGCCTCGCACAACGTCTGGGCATTGGCCTTGCCCGGCCCGTTATAGGGAATACCGCCATGTTCTTCGTAGTCCGGGTAAAACTGCGCGTAGCGCATCAGAAGTGCGACCACCTTCTCCAGCCAGCGGGGATCGTCGGTCAGCAGCCAGAGCACCGCCAGTTCGTAGCAGGCTCTGGCATTAAGTCCGTTCAGCCAGCGCCACCAGGCGCCGTCGTACGGTTCTCCGGAAAACGTCGCGCCATCGATGGGGCAGCGATGCCGCCCCGGTGAATGACGATCCCAGATCAGCCGGACGCTGTGGTTCGGGCAGAAAAAGTAGTGATTCCAGGTCGCGCAACCCGTTTCCGGGACCAGAATGTCGTTATCAATCACCTCCCGGTTACGGGCGATCAACGCGTTGACGATTTCCGGCGTCACGCGCTGGCGCGCTAACTGGATCTGCGCATCGGTAAATTGTTTCATCCCTGTCCTGCCTATTTCACCAGTACCGATCCGGGGATCAGCAGATTGATATCCTGCGGATTTTCGTCCGCCAGCAAGCGCGCGCTCTCGACAAACGTCGCGTCTTTATACGCTCTCGCCGCCGCCAGCATCGGACCCGTCGCTTCGGATGGCAGATAACGCAGTTCCTCAAACGGCCACGCCTGTGGCGATTTCCCGGTCTGATCACTGACCAACGCGAACGCTTTTTTCATCGTGCGCCCGTCGAGTTCAAATCCCCAGACATCGGTGTTGAGCTTTTCGCCGTAGCGCCCCATGCGCGCATAGGCTGCCAGCGCAAAGTTGCTGTAATGGAAAGAGCGGGTACGTTCCAGTTCCGAGGTAATTTCACCTTTGCTGTTCACCTGCGAGGCCAGATGGCGCAGAGTGAAGATGTCGACCTGGGTTGCGGCGGCGGCGTTGTCGCCGGTAAACAGGGAAAACGCCGTCACCTGCGCGTCATACCACGCGCCGTGATTGTTGTACCAGTTCGCCTCCTCAAAGCCGTTACGACTGGTTTTCAGCCACGCGGTGTAGTCGGCATACCATTTCTGATACCCCGCCAGATCAGCGGACGGGATCTGATCCGCCGTAGCAAGCAGCGCGATGCTGTCCGCCACGTCGATCAGCACGCGGGTATCAATGATGCCGATGCCACGCCCATCGACGATCCCCGGGATCGCCTGCGCGTATTTCAGGTGCGGGTTCATACGGGTGTTAGCGTCGAGGAACCACGCGCGCAGCATCTGCTGCGCTTTCTGTGCATATTTCGCCTCACCGCTGTAATACCAGGCGAGCGTCAGCGCGCGCACGTCATCGGAAAACTGCACCATCCGTTTGCTGTCGGTGGCGCTGGTTTTCGAATCCGGGTTGATCTGACCATCTTTGCGGATGTACGGCAGACCGTCTTTGCTGTCCGGGTCCGGCCACCAGTAGGGGCCGAAGCTGAAATAGTCGTGCTTATCGCCCGACGCCGGGGTCAGGGTTTTATCCGCTACCGACCAGCGCGGATGCACCAGCGCCGCATCGGCCTGTTTTTGCAGCGCCTGCCAGGCCGCCGTATAGCGGCCATCGTGATGGGTGATTTGTGTTTTGATGTCCTGCATCTGCTGGCAGTCCCAGGTCAGGCAGTCAGCGCTGGCGGTCACGGCGAACGCACCGCTCCAGACGGCCAACGCCAGATACGCGATGTTGCATTTCATAACGTGTCCGTCCCTTAAATATTGATGGAAATGCCGACGCGGTAGCGGTTTTCGGTCAGCCCTCTGCGCCCCTGATAACTGCCCTGCTGGCCCATGTAATCCCACTCAATATAGGGCTGCCAGACTTTGCTCAGCTTATATTTAATGACCAGATCGTTTTCCCAGGCCGACTGTTTGTCATTGTTGTAATTAAAGTCATTCACGTAGCGATAAAAGACCGGGTTATCCTGGATATACCATTTATCGTTTTGCCAGCCGAAATAGAGATCCACTCGCCCGACGCTGGCCTTGTCGTTATTCCCCGCCAGATCGACAGAGTCATACTGATTCCAGTCATAACGCAAGCGGATGCCGCTCCAGGTTTCCGGCGTCATATTCCAGATAAACTTCACGTAAGGGCGAATCTGCGCCCCTGCGCTGCCCCAGTGATAAATCATGCCGGGCTGCATGGCGACGGTGTTGGTCAGTTTATATTTGTAGTTGCCTTCAATTTCGTTGTAATCGGTGGTGGACTGCTCAAAGCCATCGACGCCCTGCTTATTATCGGTTTCCATACTGAGCCAGAAACCATTACTCCACGCCTGGCTCATTTTGAAGCGCGATTCATATTTATGGCTGCCTTCGCGATAACCGCCGCGAATATCGAGGGTAACAGCCTGGCTTACCAGCGGGCAAAAGGCGACCGCCAGCAACAGCGTTGCTATTTTTTTCATACGTTTTCCCTTAATAAATGTCTGGCGAGTTATGCCGCCACAGTTTGCGTTTTTTGTTCTGGATTTTTAATTAACAGCCACAGGAACATCGCGCCGATTAAATCGAAAATGCCCAGGCCGACGAAAAAGACGTTGTAGCCCACCACCGCGACCATCGCGCCGAGGAACAGGCCGAACAGGAAGTTGCCCATGCTGCCGGTAAAGGCCGCAAAACCGGTGGCGGTCGCCACTTCGTGTTTTGAGAACAAGTCAGACGACATGCTGATAACAGTGATCGACAGACATTGATGGGCAAACCCGGCGACGCAGAACAACGCGATGGCGACGTAGACGTTGGTCACGAAGCCAACGCCCGCCATGGAGAGCATTAACAACGCGGCAAAAGTGAAGGTAATGCGTTTGGAATTGAGCACGCTGACGCCACGGTTGACCAGCATCCGCGACATAAACCCGGCACACAGGCAGCCGAGATCCGCCGTCAGGAACGGCAACCAGGCAAACATGGCGATCTCCTGCAGGTTCATGTGACGTACGGTGACCAGGTACAGCGGCATCCAGTAATGCAGCGTTCCCCACGCCGGGTCAGCCATAAAGCGCGGCAGCGAAATGGCCCACAGCGATTTGCTTTTGATGATGGAGCGCAGCGAAGCTTTCTCTTTCACCACTTCGATCTGATCCGCCAGAACCTCGTCATATTCCGCCGCGATCATCGCCGGGTGTTTTTCCGGCGGACGATAGCAAACCAGCCACAGCACACACCAGATAAGCCCGACGCCGCCAGTCACCACGAACGACATTTCCCAGTTGTAGTTGACGATGGCCCACACCACCAACGGCGGAGCCAGCATTGCCCCCAACGACGTACCGAGGCTGTAGACGCCGCAGGCCAGCCCGCGCTCTTTCGCCGGGAACCATTCTGCCGTCACTTTCATTCCCGCCGGGTTAAAGGCGGCTTCGGTGATCCCAAGCCCACCGCGCAACCAGGCGATAGGCAGCCAGGTGCTGCACAGACCGGTCAGCATATTGAAGATCGACCACAGTGCCGCCAGAATGGCGAAGCTCAGGCGCAAGCCGTAGCGGTCAATCACAAAACCGCAGAGGATGCCGCCGATGGCGTAGGTGAAGGGAAAGACGGAGACGATCCACGAATACTGCTCACTGGATAACCCCAGCGTTTTCATCATTTCCGGCGCTGCAACGCCGAGCGTACTTCTTGCCAGGTAGTTGGTGACGGTCCCCAACATGACAAGTATGATAATGTACCACCGTAAGTTTTTTATCTTCATAGCATCCCTTATCCGTAATATTATTAACAGATCACATAAAACAATGTTTGAATAAATTTGAAACAACGTTTTAATTTATGTTATGGGATCATTTGAAGATCATTCAGTGATCATTCTCACAATTAAAAATAATCACACCCGTCAGTATAAAATACTATTTTTAACGGGTGTTTTTATTAAAAAAAGAAAATACATTCACCACAAATATTTAATTACAGGAAATCTTCACGCACTGGCGTAAACGTATCCAGTAATACGCCAGCCTGCAGGCACACGCAGCCATGCAGGATGTCAGGCCGTTTGTAGAGCGTGTCTCCGGCAGTGACTTTCCGTGTTTCATTACCGATCGTGAATTCAAATTCACCTGATAATATATACGTTAGTTGCTCATGAGGATGGCTGTGCATTGCGCCCACCGCGCCGGTGTCAAAATGCACTTCAACGGCCATTAATTGACCAGCGTGCGCCAGTATTTTCCGGCTTACGCCATTTCCTAAAATTTCCAGTTTTGTTTCATTGTAGAATGTAAACATTATGCCTCCGCGTAAAATGAAACGTTATTTCATGTTTAAGAAAAGAGGCAAGAGAATAAAAAAAGGCAGGAGAAAAAAACAGAGGCGGCGCACAAAATGTCTCTTTTTACTGCCCGCCGGGGATGACGGGCAGCGAAAAGCAGGTTAATCGTGACGGGATTCCTGCATGCGAGGCGTTGACGTGGTAAACAGCAGACGGGCGCAGATGACCAGCGCCACAATCAGCGCCACGCAGACCAGCGTCCATTCACCCATTTGCGAGAAAAAGTGGCCGTAGGCGGCGATCGCCGAGTCGCTGATTTGCGATTCGGTGGTCTGTTGCGCCACCACGCCTGCCAGCCAGTTTGCCACCGCACCGGTCGCCAGCATGTAGATCCCGGTCAGCACGCCGGTTACGCCAGGCATGTTAAGACGGGTGATCTGCGACATCGCGACCGGATCAATAAACAGCTCGGCAAACCCCATCAGCGCCAGCCCGGCAATCATCATGCCCATCGACGCCTGGCCATGCAGCTCGCCCTGCCGTGCGTTCAACGCCAGCAACATAAAGCCTGCGCCCATCAGCGCCAGACCGACGGCGAACTTCATCCACACGCGCAGTACCGAGCGCACGCTGCCTTCCGGGCGAATCAGCCAGGCCAGTACCACGCCTGCTACCATCACCGCGATGGCGTTCACCGACTGGAACAGCGCGGTTGGCACTTCGGTGCTGAACCAGTGGCGGTTAACAAAGCGGTCGATAAACAGGCTGATCGAGCTGCCGCCCTGCTGCGCCAGCACCCAGAACAGCGTGCCCGCCGTCATCAGCAGGACGATTTGCCACAGCGCCCGGCGGTGTTCCGGCGATTTGATCATGATCCGCGCCACTATCTGCGCGGCAAAGACGCAAACCAGCGCCAACAGATAACCCGACCAGTCATTCTCCAGCAACAACGTGAAAAAGAGCGGCGCCACGCACAGCATCGCCACCAGCCAGCCCCATGCAGGCAGCACAAACGTAACGCGTTGCAGGGCAGCTTTGTCCACGCCGCGCGTGCCGCGGAAATGGCGATGGCCGCTTAAGAAGATCATCAAACCGATGAACATCCCCACGCCCGCCAGTGCGAAGCCGACGTGCCAGCCGTACCACTGCGCAGTCAACCCGCAAGCGACCGGCGCGACGATCGACCCGACATTCCCCGCCGCGTACAGCAGCGAAAAACCGCCATCGCGACGGTGATCATCATGATCGTACAGTTCACCCAGCAGGCAGCTGATATTCGATTTAAACAGGCCATAGCCACAGATGATAATCGCCAGCGCGAGGTAGAGACTCCATGTCGTGTCAGATTCCACGCCCAGCACCACGTGGCCGAGCGTCATTAACAGCGCACCGGCAACAATCGCCATGCGGTTGCCGAGCAGGCGGTCGGCAATCCAGCCGCCAAGAATGGGGGTAACGTAGACCAGAGAAGCGTAAGCGCTGAACAGGCTGATGGCGCGACTGTCATCGAAACCAAGCTGGTGAGTGAGATAGAGGATAAGTAAGGCACGCATGCCGTAAAAGCTGAAATATTCCCAGATTTGAATCGCCACGATGTAATAGATCGCGCGCGGTTGTGAGGGTGTTTTCATGCGGTCTCCCTGCGGTCTGTCAAATGTGCCCGGCGGCGCGTCGCTTACGCGGGCCTACATGCGGATCGTAGGCCGGGTAAGCACAGTGCCACCCGGCAATGAAAAAAGGGAAGTGGCAAAGCCACTTCCCTCGGTTACGTCTGTTACTTGGTGTTTTCTTTCAGCACTTTAACGGTGTAACGACCGTCTGCCTGACGATAGGCGCCGTGGATATCGGTTTCAAAGCCCGGATAGTGAGCGCCGATTTCGCACAGCATCTGCAGGAATTCCAGTACCGGACGGCTCTCTTCGGTGATCATTTCACCCGGCATGACCAGCGGCACTCCCGGAGGATACGGCAGGATCATATTGGCATTGACGCGCCCCACCATCTCTTCGAGGTACACCTCTTCCACTTCGCTGTGCAGTTCTTTCTGGAACGCTTTGTACGGCGTCATGACCATCGCTGGCAGCACTTCGAACGCGCGGAACATCAGGTCCGGCAGGTTGTGGTGCTCAACCAGTTTGTGAATGTTCTGCGCCAGATCCTGAATACGCATGTTTTCATAGAATTCTGGATCTTCACGGTAGAGCGACGGCAGCATATTTTTCACACGCAGGTTCAGGTCGAACGCGCGTTTGAAATCGGTCAGCGCACGCAGCAGGCTCAGCGCCTTGGTTTTGTCGATACCGATGCTGAACAGGAACAGCAGGTTATACGGACCGGTTTTCTCAACAATGATGCCGTGCTCGTCGAGGTATTTCGCCACGATACTGGCCGGAATACCGAAGTCGTCCATGGTACCGTCTTTCTTCATCCCCGGGGTCAGAATGGTGACTTTGATCGGGTCGAGGTACATGTGTTCGTTATCGATGTTTTTAAAACCGTGCCATGCGCTGTCAGAACGCAGCGGCCAGCATTCCGGTGAATCGATATGTTCCGGCTGCCATACGTCGAAGAACCAGCCGTCAGATTCCCCTTTCAGGCGTTTGATCTCTTTACGGAACTTGATCGCACGCTGAATGGAACCGCTGATCATGCGCTTACCGGCATTGCCTTTCATCATCGCAGCGGCGGTTTCAGTGGAAGCCACGATACCGTAGTGCGGAGAGGTGGTGGTGTGCATCATGTAAGCTTCGTTGAAGGTTTCTTCGTTAACGTCACCCTTCACGTGGATCATGGAAGCCTGAGAGAACGCTGCCAGCAGTTTGTGCGTGGACTGAGTTTCATAAATCACTTTACCTTCCACACGGTCACCGCTCATCCCGCATTTGCCTTCGTAAATCGGCGAGAAGTTGGTGTAAGGCACCCAGGCGGAGTCAAAGTGGATGGATTTCACATCCAGCGTTTTCTTGATGTAGTCGGTGTTGTACAGCAGGCCGTCATAGGTGGAGTTAGTGATAACAGCGTGTACCGGCCAGGTGGCGTTCGGCGTTTCTTTTACGCGTTTGGCGATAGTGGCATGCTGGAACTCGCTCTGCGGAATCCCACCGAGGATACCGTACGCGTTACGGGTCGGACGGAAGTAGATCGGCGTGATGTCGCTCATCATCATCAGATGGGTCAGCGATTTATGGCAGTTACGGTCAATCAGCACGGTGCTGCCAGCCGGCGCGGAGTACATCCCGACGATTTTGTTCGCGGTAGACGTCCCGTTGGTGACCATATAGCTGCGATCAGCGTTAAACACGCGCGCAATATACTCTTCGGCTTCTTTATGCGGACCACTGTGGTCGAGCAGGGAACCCAGTTCAGACACCGAAATAGAGATGTCTGATTTCATGGTGTTCGAGCCAAAGAAATCATAGAAGATGCTGCCTACCGGGCTTTTCTGGAAGGCGGTACCGCCCATGTGGCCCGGCGTACAGAACGTGTATTTGCCTTCACGAACATATTTGAACAGCGCTTTGGTCAGCGGCGGCAGAATGGCATCAATGTATTCATCAGTATTCTGTTTAATTTTTGCCGCGATATCATCAGCAGCGCCCAGCGCATATTCAAAGAAACGCACCTGCATACGGAGGTCGTTGAGACTCACATCGAGCGTGGAGTACGTATTCGCGAAGGCGTACAGCGGCATGTACTCATTCATTTCGCTGATTTCTTCGCACAGTTCGAGGTTGTATTTATCCCAGTCGAAAATCACACCGCACAGCTGCGCATTGTTTTCGATAAGTTTCAGTAAATCTTCGCGGTCGTTCGGGTAAACAATGCGGAAGTCCAGACGCTCAAGGGCGCGATGCAGCTCACGGATAGGTTCTTCTTTAAAGTAGACACCCATGTGATTCATGATTGCGATAACGTTCATACTCGTATCTCCAGGTGTAGAAGGCCCCTCCCGTCACGGCGTGACAGGGTAAGGAGGGGCACAGAGAAAGGGTTAAGAATTAATGCGCGTCAGCGGTCTGTGTTTCAGTAGCAACTTTGTTTTGCTGACGTTGGGACATTTTGCGGCCGTAGAACATCAGGATGACCAGGCTGATGATAAAGGTGCCGGAGAGTTCGAAAGAGCCTGCACCCATCAGTGCGATGAAGCAGAAGCCACAGCCGAGGACAGAGCACACCAGGCTTGCGAGGTTACGAATGTTGATGCCTTCGAAACGAATCAGGTCAACGCAAGAGTAGAAGTAAGGCAGCATGGTCAGCAGAACCGCGATACCGGTCAGCTCACCGAACAGGTCAGAGGCTTTACCCCCACTGGAGTTCATCACGGTAATGAGGATCATCAGCGCGGTCATTTTCACCGCGGCCAGCAGCAGACCTTTTTTCGGAATACCGTTGCTGTCGACTTCGCCATACACTTTCGGGAAGTTGCCATCGTTAGCGGCACGCATACCGGCCTGACCCACCAGCATCATCCAGGAACCCAGAGAAGTCAGGCATGCAAAGGCGGTAAAGGCAGAAACCATCGGCGCAGCCCAGCCGCCCAGAATGGTGGAAGCACTGATAGCGAACGGCGCACCAGAGGCGGCCATTTGCGATGCCGGGTACATACCGACCAGAACCTGCGTGGCGGCGATATAGACAAGACCGGCCATCGCGGTGCCCAGCATGGTTGCCAGCGGCACAGTACGTTTCGGGTTGTTGACCATCCCGGTGCTCACGGCAGCGGATTCAACACCGATGAACGCCCACAGGCAAAGCAGAATACTTTTCACGACCGCGTGGCTGTCTGTGGTCTGTGAGGTGTTCCAGTTTGCCTGATAAGTGGCAACGTCAAACCAGTGCCAGCCAACAACGGCGGTCATTACGACCGGGATCAGCACCAGTACCAGACCAATAGTAGTCAGGCGGCTTACCCAGGTACCGCCGAGCATATTCACGAAGGTGAATATCCACACGATGGCAATACAGGCAATACCCGCTGGAACCGGGTTATTTAAAATCGGGAAGAAGGTAGACAGATAAGATACGGCAGTAATACCGATGGCAAGGTTACCAATCCAGTTTGCATGATAATAAAGAACGCCGGTCTGGAAACCGAATGCCGGAGATAATTCCCCTGCATACGCAATTGGACCACCTTGTTGTGGGTTTTTGGTTGCCAGTCGGGCATATACATACGCCAGAGACATTGCACCAATAATAGAGATAACCCAGCCCCAAATAGCAATACCACCAATGCTTGCGAGGTTTGCAGGTAATAACGCAATCCCGCTCCCCATCATATTACCAGCGACGACGCCGGTACAGGCAAATAGCCCGATCTTCTTGGCAGAACTCATGTTTCTTTTTCTCCTGAGCTTTACTTTGGAGGTGCGGACCATGATGCAAATTATTTATTGATCCGACCGACTGCCAACAAGATTAAGGATTCTTATAGGAGAAGTCCTAAGGATTAAATGAATTAATGGCAAACGTCAGACAAATGATATCCTGAGCTTTTTGCATTAACACATCAACAAGACAAGCCGATATCATAAAAAGATAAACATTGTTGTTTTACAGTAGGTTGAGAACAAAAAAGGTGTTAAAAAACGGTTATTCGCGGCGAGAAAAGTGGTGAATTTGAGTAACAAATCGAATATTGTTGATATACATAAAATTAACCTCATCATGCCCTTAAATAGCAGCATGATGAGAGTTTACTTATTCTGAAGAGAGGAAATTGTCGAGATACGGAACGACGCGGGTCACGGAGGTCTGGAATACCCCGTTTTCAATCCAGTACAAGGTGTTTTCACCAGGACGCAAATTAAACGCGGTAAGGTAGGCATCCGCAGCCTGGCGGTTGGCGCCTTTCATTTCATATACCTTGCCGAGCAACACATAATTCAACCAGGACATTTCCAGATCGATGCCGGTATTAATGGCGTCGAACGCTTCATCGACGTTACCTTTACCCAGCTGATCAATCGTTCGTATTTGATAAACGATCGACTCATCTTTCATTCCGGGGATATTTTCCACCCGCTTAATTTCTTCATACATTGCCGCCAGCTGTGTGCCGTCAAGTGGCTGCTGGGAATGGCGTAATACATCCACCAGCACTTTCTCCGCATACGCATAGGTAAATTCCGGCGACTGCTTCGTGATGTCATTGAGAATATCACTGGCTTTGCCTAACGACTCGACATCGCCATTCATTAAGAATTGATGCGCCTGATAGAAGCGCGACAGCGAGGTACTTTGCAGCGGCTGATACTGCCGGAGCATCTCCTGCATTTTTTCCGGCCACGGCTGTTTCAGTGCTTCGGAAAGGCTGTTTAACAGGTCGTTCTGGATCGTCAGTTGGTTGTCGTTGGTAATGAAATAGCGCTTGTCGAGCATGCTAGAGCCATCGGCGTTATCCACCAGTTGCACTGACATAAAGCACTGCTGCGCGCGGTAGTGGCGCTGATTAACGAACTCAATTGACAGCGTTTTGCCGGAGCTGCTGGGCTCGTTAATGTTGTAGTTGGTTTTGTCATGCACCATAAAGGTGGAGTAAGTATTGAGCGAGGTCGTCACCAGGCTGCCAAGCCCGACCGCATAGGAACGCTGCGACATCCAGTTATTACAGGAGTTGCCATTCTCCAGACGAATGTCGATATCACGCGGGTTCAGCAGCAGCCGCGTTTTGGTGACCGCGGGATGCGATTTGAGCGTCGACATCGCCACCAGCGCAACGCAGGTACCGAGCGCCAGCAGGAACAGACACCATACCCAGAAGGTCGCGAGACGCTTACGTTTTTCGGGTTTCACCGCCGGCGGCGCGGCAGGCGCGGCGGGGTTGGCAGCGACAGGGACATGAGCGGATTCAACCGGCGAATACACTTCAGCGGCAGGCATTTCTGGCGTGAGCTCTTCGCCCTCTTCCGTACACCAGATCACCGGCGCCGTCAGCTTATAGCCACGTTTAGGCACGGTAATGATGTATTCCGGGCTGTTATCATCACCATCTTTCAGGGATTTACGCAGCTCGGAGACGCTCTGCGTGACAACATGGCTGGTAACGACGTTTCGCGTCCAGACATTATCAATGAGCTCATCACGGCTCAGTACTTCGTCAGGATGGCGGGCAAAAAAAACCAGAAGGTCGATTAAACGCGGTTCTAATGTTAGCTGGCGTCCCTGACGGCTGATTTGATTGACGGAGGGTATAACCAGCCACTCTCCGACACGCACAACAGGTTGTTGCATAAAAAAAGCCCAAAAGCAAAAAGGGAAACGCGGATTATATCATATTTAACCCCCCCAATTTTGATGAGCCTCACTACCTCTGCGACGTAACCGGCTTCCAGCCTGATTATTACTTAATACGCAATAGTCTATTGCCACTATTGGCATTTATCTCACTAATCAGCGGGAATATCCTGTGCTCCATCGTGTTGTTGACCACAGCACTCGTTAATTGAAAAAACAAACTCAGGAATACCCCAATGAAAACCGTAACAACTTTTATTACCGCTGCTGCTTTCTCTTTGCTGGCCTTTGGCGCGTCTGCACAAACCATCTCTGCAACCGGTAATACCCTGGATTCTGCTGAAGCAGCCCTGGCGGCAAAAGCCAAAGCCGAAGGGAAAAGCGACTACAAAATCACCAGCGCCCGCATGGGTAACTTTGTCATGATGACCGCTGAGCTGGATAAATAAAATCGGCTGTATTGCCAGTACCGGAGATCGTCTCCCGTTTAAGTGAGGAAAAAAATTCTATGTTATTCGATCAGTATTCACTTAACACATTGCCGCTGAAAAGCCGCATTGTCATGCCACCGATGACCCGTTCTCGCGCTGGTGCTGGCGATGTCGCGACCGACGACATGGCGGAATACTACGCGCAGCGCGCCAGTGCCGGGCTTATCATCAGCGAAGGCACGCAGATCAGCCAGCAAGGCCAGGGCTATGCCTGGACGCCGGGTATCTACAATGAACAGCAGATTGCAGGCTGGAAAAAAGTGACTGACGCCGTGCACAGCGCGGGCGGCAAAATCTTTGCGCAGTTGTGGCACGTTGGCCGCGTTTCGCATACCGTTCTGCAGCCAGGCAACGCTGCGCCTGTCTCCTCGTCTGCGATTCAGGCGGAAGGCGTGAAAGTGTTCGTTGACATAGAAGGCCGCGGCCCGGAAAACGGTGTGGGTGAGATGGTGCAACACTCCCTGCCGCGTGCGCTGACGCTGGAAGAGATCCCTGGCATTATCGCTGATTACGCACAGGCCGCCCGTAACGCCATTGCTGCCGGTTTTGACGGTGTTGAACTGCATGGCGCCAACGGCTACCTGATCAACCAGTTTATTGATTCGCGTGAAAACCTGCGCGATGACCAGTACGGCGGCTCGCTACAAAACCGTCTGCGTTTTCTGAAAGAGGTGGCAGAAGCCGTTTCCGCCGCCATCGGTAAAGAGAAGCTCGGTATTCGCCTGGCGCCGTTGACCACGCTGATGGGCTCGAAAGATGACACGCCGGAAGCGACGTATCTGGCCGCGGCAAGCGTGTTGAATGAGATTGGCATTGCGTATATCCACATCGCGGAAGCGGACTGGGAAGACGCGCCGGTGATGCCTGCGGCCTTTAAAGAAGCGCTGCGAATTATCTTCCACGGCACGTTGATCTACTCCGGAAAATATACCGTGGAGCGTGCAGAAGAGGCGCTGGCCAAAGGCTGGGCGGACCTGATCGGTTTCGGCCGTCCGTTCATCGCCAACCCGGATTTACCGTATCGTCTGCAGCACAATCTACCGTTGAACCAACCGGTTCGGGAGCAGTTCTTCGGCGGCGGTAAAGCCGGTTACCTCGATTACCCGACGGTGAACAGCAAATAAATACGTTAGCATTCCCCCTGAAAAAGCCCCGCGTTGACTGCGGGGCTTTTTTTATATCAATGTGATTAAGAATAAAACAGGATTTCATACTTCGACGCCATTCTTATTTCATTTCTTTAACATGAAATAAAATATTTTACATAATCACAAATGGGTAACGATAACAAATTACATTCAGGAATTTATATCATTTCTAAATGAATTTCCCACGTCACCATCATGTTCATCACAAAAGCGCGCCATACCTGAATTACAGGAATCTTCGCTTGATCGTAATCAATTAACGCTCTGCATAATCCCTTTATCGTTTATCCCTGGACACTTAGGGAAGGTGCGAATAAGCAGGTCATTTCTTCCCAAGCTGACTCGCTGATTAAAATTTCGCGGATCTGGGCCGATTTTTTTCCCGCAAACACATCGAATCAGCCTATTTAGGCTATTTTTTCCACCATTTCTGGCGTTATTTCCGGTTTTTACTGAGATCTCTCCCACTGACGTATCATTTGGTCCACCCGAAACAGGTTGGCCAGGGTGAATAACATCGCCAGTTGGTTATCGTTTTTCAGCAGCCCTTTGTATCTGGCTTTCACGAAGCCGAACTGCCGCTTGATGATGCGAAACGGGTGCTCCACCCTGGCACGGATGCTGGCTTTCATGTATTCGATGTTGATGGCCGTTTTGTTCTTGCGCGGATGCTGCTTCAAGGTTTTTACCTTGCCGGGACGCTCGGCGATCAGCCAGTCCACATCCACCTCGGCCAGCTCCTCGCGCTGTGGCGCTCCTTGGTAGCCGGCATCGGCTGAGACAAATTGCTCCTCTCCATGAAGCAGATTACCCAGCTGATTGAGGTCATGCTCGTTGGCCGCGGTGGTGACTAGGCTGTGGGTCAGGCCACTCTTGGCATCGACACCAATGTGGGCCTTCATGCCAAAGTGCCACTGATTGCCTTTCTTGGTCTGATGCATCTCCGGATCGCGTTGCTGCTCTTTGTTCTTGGTAGAGCTGGGTGCCTCAATGATGGTGGCATCCACCAAAGTGCCTTGGGTCATCATGACGCCTGCTTCGGCCAGCCAGCGATTGATGGTCTTGAACAATTGACGGGCCAGTTGATGCTGCTCGAGCAGGTGGCGGAAATTCATGATGGTGGTGCGATCCGGCAGGGCGCTATCCAGGGATAATCGGGCAAACAGGCGCATGGAGGCGATTTCGTACAGGGCATCTTCCATGGCACCGTCGCTCAGGTTGTACCAATGCTGCATGCAGTGAATACGCAGCATGGTCTCCAGCGGATAGGGCCGTCGGCCATTGCCCGCCTTGGGATAAAACGGCTCGATGACTTCCACCATGTTTTGCCATGGCAGAATCTGCTCCATGCGGGAGAGGAAAATCTCTTTTCGGGTCTGACGGCGCTTAGTGCTGAATTCACTATCGGCGAAGGTGAGTTGATGGCTCATGATGTCCCTCTGGGATGCGCTCCGGATGAATATGATGATCTCATATCAGGAACTTGTTCGCACCTTCCTTAGGGAAGCAGATAATGAAAAATAAAATAAACGAGATTTTAAATAAAGAAATCTCCCGACGGGAAGCAATGACGACAGCGGCCAAAATTGGCTCTGCCGTTGCGCTGAGCAATGCCGTTACCTTGCCGTTTTCATCCGTAGCACAGGCCGCAACGCCCACCGATGCCACCACCGGCGAGACCGTACGCCACAGCGCATGCCTGGTGAACTGCGGCAGCCGCTGCCCGCTGAAGGTTATCGTGAAAGACGATCGCATCGTGCGAATCGAGCCGGAAGATGCCAGAGACGACGCGGTATTTGGCGAGCACCAGATTCGGCCCTGCCTGCGCGGGCGCTCCAGCCGCTGGCGCGTGTACAGTCCGGACCGTATTAAGTATCCGATGAAACGCGTAGGTAAACGTGGCGAAGGGAAATTCAAACGCATTAGCTGGGAAGAGGCGACGAAATTTATTGCCGACGAGCTGACGCGAATTACTGAAAAATATGGCCGTGAAGCCATATATTATCACTACCAGTCCGGGGCCTATTATCACACCCAGGGAACGCCAGCCTGGAAACGTTTACTAAACATTTCCGGCGGCTATTTGAATTACCACAATACCTATTCCACCGCCCAGATTGCGACAGCGACACCATATACTCACGGCAAATATGCCGGTAGCCATTTTACCGAAATCGCCCATTCTGATTTGGTGGTTTTCTTTGGTCTGAACCTGTCGGAAACACGGATGTCCGGCGGCGGCCAGGTGGAAGAAATTCGCCGCGCGCTGGAAACCTCAAATGCCAAAGTGGTGATTATCGATCCGCGTTATACCGACTCGGTGATTGCAGAACATGCAGAATGGTTGCCGATCCGCCCGACCACCGACGCCGCACTGGTCGCCGGCATCGCCTGGACGCTGATCAGCGAAAACCTGATCGACGAAGCAGAGATCAACAAATACTGCGTCGGTTACGACAGCACCACCCTGCCCGCGCAGGCCGCGCCGAACGCCAGCTATAAAGACTACATACTCGGCACCGGCCCGGACGGGGTCGCCAAAACGCCGGAATGGGCGGCGGCCATCACCGGGCTTCCGGCAGTACGCATCAAACAGCTGGCCCGCGAAATCGCCGGAGCGAAAGCCTGCTATATCTGCCAGGGCTGGGGACCGCAGCGCCACGCCAACGGCGAGCAAACCGTGCGCGCCATCCAGATGCTGCCTGCGCTGACCGGCCACTTTGGTCTGCCTGGCACCAACAACGGCAACTGGCCTTACGGCACACCGTACGGCGTGCCGCTGCTGCCGACCGAGACCAACCCGATCACCACCTCGATCCCCTGCTATTTGTGGACCGATGCTATTCTGAATCCGGAAAAAATGACCGCCACCACTATGGGCGTGAAAGGCACTGATAAACTGAAAACCGGGATCAAACTGGTGGTTAATCAGGCCGGGAACGCGCTGGTCAACCAGCATGGCAACATCAAACGTACGCGCGAAATCCTCGCCGATGAAACGCTGTGTGAAACGATCATCGTGATCGAAAACCACATGACGCCCAGCGCGAAATTTGCCGATATTCTGTTGCCGGAAACCAGCTACCTTGAAGCCGACGATCTGGTCGACAGCTCCTACGCAGCAGGTTCGCACAACTATATGATCGCGCTGCAGAAGACCATCACCCCGATGTGGGAAGTGCGCAGTACCTACGACATCTGCGCTGACATCGCCGGGCATCTCGGTCTGCGGGAGAAATTCACCGGTGGCAGAACGCAGGCGGAATGGGCCGAATTCCACTATCAGCAGATCAAAGAAAAACGGGCGTATTTACCCGAATGGAGCGTTGCCAAAACTAAAGGGGTTATCGACCAGCAGGTCGCTACCGACAAACAGAGCCTGGTGTTTGCCGATTTCCGCGCCGATCCGGTAACCAACCCGCTCACCACGCCATCGGGCAAGATTGAGATCTACTCGCAGGCGCTGGCGGATCTGGCGCAGAAATGGACGCTGCCTGAAGGAGATCGCATTCCGGCAGTCCCGGAATTCTGCGTAGTGAAAGAGTCGCACCTCAATAAGGCGTTAACGGAGAAATACCCGCTGCAGTTGAGCGGATTCCATACCAAAGGTCATACCCACTCCACATACACCAATATCCTGGCGCTTCACGAAGCGGTACCAGATGAAGTGTGGATCAACCCGATCGACGCCCGCGCGCGTCAGCTGGAAAACGGCGACATGGTGCGTGTATTTAACGATCGCGGGGTTGTTGAGATCCCCTGCAAGGTGACAAACCGCATTATCCCGGGCGTGGCTGCCATGCCGCAGGGCGCATGGACTCGCCTCGATAATGACGGTGTCGATGTTGGTCGTTGCATCAACTCGCTGACCAGCCATCTGCCCTCGCCGCTGGCGAAAGGCAACCCGCAGCACACCAACCTGGTTGAGATTAAACGCGCTTAAGGAGTGATTTGATATGAAACAATATGGCTTTTACGTTGACTCCTCGCGCTGTTCAGGCTGCAAAACCTGCCAGGTGAGTTGTAAGGACAATAAAGATTTAGATGTGGGACCTAAACTGCGCCGCGTGTATGAATACGGCGGCGGCGAGTGGGTCAAAGAAGGCGACAGCTGGCATAACGACACCTTCGCCTACTATCTCTCCATCGCCTGCAACCATTGCGATGAACCCACCTGCACCGCAGGCTGCCCGACGGGCGCCATGCACAAGCGTGAAGAAGATGGACTGGTGGTGGTGGACGACAGTATCTGCGTCGGCTGCCGCTACTGCGAAATGCGCTGCCCGTACGGTGCGCCGCAGTTTGATGCGAAAGCGAAAGTGATGCGCAAATGTGACGGTTGCCTGGACCGGCTGGCGCAAAACCTGCGCCCGATCTGCGTCGATTCCTGCCCGCAACGCGCACTGGATTTCGGCCCGATTGACGAGCTGCGCGCGAAATATGGCAGCGAAAACGAGATTGCGCCGCTGCCGTCCGCCTCATTCACTCGCCCTAACCTGATCGTTAAACCGCATCCGAAGGCGAAAGCCAGCGGTGATAAGGCCGGCACTATTCAGAATCTGCAGGAGACTCGCCATGCATGAGTTACCACTGGTGTTTTTCACCGTCTTTACGCAGTGCGCCGTGGGCGCGTTTATTCTGCTGCTGATCGGTGGCGCGCTTAAGCAGATCGACGCGCGACGGATGGCCATCGGGCTGTTCGCAGTGATGTGTCTGTTTGGCCTCGGCGTGGTGTTGGGTATTTTCCACGTCGGGCAACCTGCACGCGCGCTGAATATGTTGTTCCGTGTCGGGTCATCGCCGATGAGCAATGAAATTGCGCTCTCCGCCGTGTTCGGCGCCCTCGGCGGTCTCGCCGCACTCGGGCTGTTGCTGAAGCGCGGTGCGTCAACACTGTTTGCCTCCCTCGCCTGGCTGGCGGCGGCAGCAGGCGTGGTCTTTGTGCTCGCGATCCCGCGCATTTATCAGTTGCCGACTGTCGCCACCTGGAGCTCACACTACACCACCGCCATTATGGTGCTGACGCCGTTCATCGGCGGCGGCGCGCTAGCGGCATTCTTTGGCGCGCGTCGCGTGGGGCTGTGGGTGTGCATCATCGCCATTCTCGCCAGTTTCTGTTTGTTGCCTGGTTATATGTCAACAATCACAAATGCAGACAGCGCGTTGGCATCAGCGCAAACAACGTGGTTCACTGCTCAGGGAGTCCTGTTAGCGCTGGGATTGATCTGCGCAATGGCATACGCACGACGCAACTCGGGTCAGCCGGTACTGGCGACCGCCGTGCTGGTGATCGTCGCGGCAGAACTGGCCGGTCGGGTCGCCTTCTATAACTTATGGACGTTACCGATGTAATCAACGGGCAGCCAGCGGATGACTGGCTGCCGTCTTCGTCTGGCCGGGTCACAACAGGAGTGAATGACATGTCAGCCCATGCAGTAATGACGCGAATCCTCGGTGCACTGTTTTACTATTCACCAGAGCATCGCGAAACCCGGGAGCTGTTGCAATGCCTCCCGACATTACCTTCCCTTTATTCGTGGCTCGATCCCGAAAGAATCGCCGCGCTTTGCGAAGAGTGGCCACAGCCTGACGAAGAGGCGTTGATCTGGCAATTTTCAACGCTTTTTGAAGGTCAGGGTGAAATGGTCGCCCCGCCCTGGGGTTCCGTTTATCTGGAAAGAGATAACCTGCTGATGGGGGAATCCACGGCCCAGTACCGCGCGTTTTTGCGCCGTCACGGCATTGCTTTTGATGGCAAAGACAATGAGCCTGAAGACCAGTTCGGCCTGATGCTGCTCGCCTGGAGTGCCCTGCTGGAGCGCGGAAACCCGAACGCGGCCGCCACGCTGCTGGAAGTGCATTTACTGCCGTGGGCACATCGCTATCTCGAGTTGCTCAAGCGCAATGAGATAAGCCCGTTCTATGCCCGTCTCGCCAGAGTCGCGACACTGTTTCTTAATGATGTGCAGCAACGAAAAGCGCTGCGACCGGAGACCAAAAGGCTGTTTTTCTGATGAGCAAATCCGAGCGGTATTATCAGGAGTATCTTTCTCATCGTCATGTCAGTCGGCGCGGACTGTTCCGCGCCGTTGTCAGCGCCGCTCGTCAGGTCGCGCCGGAAACGCCACCGGCGTATCCGGCAATTCCGTTGCCACCCGGCGCACTGCCGGTCGCTGAATTCAACGCACAATGCACCCAGTGCCATCTCTGTATCGACGCCTGTCCGATGGGGATTCTGGAGAGACACGAAAGCGGGTTGCCGCAGCTCAATATTCAATATGCCAGTTGCGACGGCTGCGGACGCTGCATCGACGCCTGCGATGTCGGCGCTTTGCTGCCGCAAGCGCGATTCGACACCGGCCTGCGCCCCGTGTTCAATAGCAGTTGCATCAACCCGGTTCGCCGTTGTAATCAGTGCGTGGACAGTTGTACCGCGCAGGCATGCACCATTGGTGAAAACTGGTTGCCGGAACTGGACAGCGAACGCTGTACGGGCTGTGGTGAATGCCTGGTCCAGTGCAATTATGACGCCGTGACCCTTGTCCCCTCTGCCTTTTGAAAAACAACAGAATATTCCCCTGGACTTTCCTCAAATTGTCACTTGCCTTGCAGAAAACTTCAGTTACAATACCCAACATGTAGTACCATTTGTGACGTAATGACGCTACATCTAGCATTTCCTTGTTAAACATGTGCTTATATCGCGCTCGCGCGTATTTTCACATTGAGGAGGTACTGCCATGCGTACAGATGTCATTTCACACGGCAAGAACGATCAAATGATGCGGCTCGCGCTTGAGCTTGTCAGTACTGAGTTAAAACGGAAAGTGACCATCCCGGCGCTGACCGGCTCAGAACTGAAGCAGTTGATGATGTGGCTTAAAGCGCTCAAGTAATTCCGGCGCTTGCGGAGCCTTCATTTTCGGGGTCGCCAGACTCCCGTACTCTCGTCGCCCCGCTAACTTCGTGGTTCCACCTCCACCCGGTTTATTCTCAGAATTTATTACATTAATAAATTGCCCGCTAATTTATGGAATGCCGAAATAAAAAAGAGAGCCATTACGGCTCTCTTTACTTTTAGCGCAGGGGTATTTTCCCCATTCCCTGTATCTGTCTTATTTTGCTGCTTTCAGCTGAGCAGTCACCTGCTCCATTGCATCCAGAGCTGGTTTGCAAGCCTGCTCCTGAGATTCAGCCGGAAGTGTGGTAATTTGTGTTTTACTTTGCTCAAACTGCGTTTTCAACGTATCAACTTGTGCTTTCGCTTCCGGGTGCGCTTTCGCCATTTCAATAAAGTTTTCAACGGAGTCAAAGTACTTCTGGCAAGTCGGACTCACATCAGCTGCGTAAGAAGCCGACGCAGCAGAAACTAACAACATTGCTAATAATGCTTTTTTCATAAATCCCTCAATGATAAATGTAGTGAGTCAGAACACGTCATCCTGACAAATAAAATTCTATTTATAGCGACTCGTTATTTCCTTGTCGCATGTCACATTCCCCGGGGATATAAAAAAGCTGAAATAATAAGGTCACTTTGGGATTTTCGATCAAAATAAATCTTTTAAATAAATAATAAAAACGGATTATTCATAAAAGATGGTAAATAATCCGATCTCAGCATTCATTCTGATTTAAATTTTCATCTTTTTTCTTACTGCGGATCTGTTGCAAACAGCCAGCGGGTTTCCAGAACCAGCGGCGCATCGGGCGTCACGCAGTCAGGATCACGGTTGATACCATCGGGTGCCTGCGTCAGCGGATTCACGCAGGCCGCATCTGGTTGCTTATCAAACACCACCAGGCTGTGTGCCGGCGAAGTCATATGCATCTGCAGACGTCCGGGCCAGCGCAGCATAACATCCACGCCCTGATGGAAACCGAACGCATCGTCCCATGGCCCCGGGCGAGGTGGGATCCGCCTGCCGGTTGGCAATTCGTTGTCACCCGGCTCCTCCAGCCAGTCCGGCGAAAATTCAATCTGCAACGCTTCACCGCCAACGATTTTATTAAACCACGGGTGCCAGCCCGCAGACGCTGGAAAACGCCCCTGCGCGGAGCGGATCACCAGCCGCAGACAAACGGCGTCGTTATCCAGCGAGATAGTGTATAGCACGTCGCCCGCCCACGGCCACGGATGCCCGAGCGTCATACGCAGCGTTACCCGGCTGGGGCTTCGCTCCACCACTTCCCAGGCGGTATAGCAGGCCATACCGTGCAGCGCATGCGGTGGTTTATTGGCCGGTAATGGATACGCATGTCCGCCGAAAACCAGCGTGGCGTTACCGAGCCGCCCGGCCCACGGCACCATCGGAAAACAGCCATACTGGAAAGCGCGTCGCTCCGAATGCCACTGACGCAACACCTCCATGCCAAACGCCTGGAGCGATGTGATGCGCGCGCCATCCTGTGCATTGACGTGCAGCGTCAGATGGCCTTGCTGAAGAACGATGATGTCACCCTGCGGGCCTGGCCAAGGGGCGTCAAATGCACGCAGCAGCGCCAGCCGGTGATCGGTCGAAAAGTCTTTGTTCATAGTGAGGTTCCCTGGTGATGCGAAAGCGGTTTATCCTGCCCGGCGTGATCCGGCGTCTGGTGCGGCGTAATGAGCCAGACACAAACAAACGACAACACCGAGATAAGGAACAGGAACAGCGCGACATACCACGGCTCGCCATCGCCCAGGGCCAGCAGACTGGAGGCAATCAGCGGACTCATTCCGCCGAGAATCGCGGAAAACTGGTAGGCAAATGACAGTCCGGTGTAGCGCACATGGGTGCCGAACATGCGGGTAAACAGCGTCGGCTGCACGGCGAACATCATCGTCGGCCCGAGGTTGTAACCGATAATCATGCTGCACCAGATAATCAGTGTGCTTTTGGTGCCGAGTAGCAGAAAGAATGGAAACGCGAACAGAACGCAGAACCCGGCGCCCAGCAGGTAGATTTTTCGCTGGCCGACGCGGTCTGAAATCCACCCCATTAGCGGGCAACACAGAATACCGATGGCGGAGGCGATCAGCATCCCGGTCAACGGGATATCGCGCGACAACGCCAGTTGGCTGGAAATATAGACAATGCCGAACGCATTGATGATATTTGATGACACGCTTTCCGCCAGCCGCGCACCCAGCGCCAGCAAAATGTTGCGCGGGTGATGGCGAAACAGCTCGAACAGCGGCAGGCGGGATTTCTCCTTCGTTGCTGGTTTACGCTGTTTCTGGAAATCGAGCGTCTCTTCCGTATGCAGGCGAATAAACATTCCCACCGCCAGCATCACCGATGACAGCCAGAACGGAATGCGCCAGCCCCAGGAAAGGAACTGCTCCTGGGTCATGAAGTGGTTACAAAGCGCAAACACACCGGTTGCCAGCATGATCCCCGCTGAAGCTGCGGTCTGCGGCAGCGAGCCAAGAAAACCACGCTTCGATTCTGGCGCTGATTCAATGGTCATTAATGCCGCGCCGCCGTATTCACCGCCGAGGCCAAAACCCTGGATCAGGCGCAGCAACATCAGCGTCAACGGCGCCCAGACGCCAATCTCTTTATAGGTCGGGATGAAGCCAATCAGAAAGGTCGAGACGCCAACGATACCGAGCGTCCAGATGAGGGTCATTTTTCGCCCGACTTTATCGCCGAAATGGCCGAAAACGATGCCGCCCAGCGGACGCGTCAGAAACCCCACGCCGAAGGTGGCAAAGGCAGCTATCAACCCAATCCAGGGGTCACTGTCGGGAAAAAAGAGCGGGGCAAACACCAGACCGGCAGCCGTACCGAAGATAAAAAAGTCGTACCACTCCAGTAGCGCGCCGGCAAAGCTGCCCATCACGACGCGTCGCATCGCTTTACCGCTCAGCCCGCTGTGGGTTATTTCAGACATCGTATTCTCCTCCGTGTCGGCGAGAAGCAGACGAGGCGCGCTGGTACCTGCCAGCGCGCCTTATTATTATTTTTCCAGCTCAGCGAGTACCTGGGCGTCCTCCGCATCGACATTGGCGCCCAGCGGTTCCCATTTAATCAGCACGCAGGTGATGAACCCGATGAACGGCACCAGCGCCAGCCAGTAGAAGGCATCGGTATTCAGGCTTCCCCACAGCATGGGCCAGAAAATCAACCCGGCGATCGCCCCGGTACGCATAATAGCTCGCGCGAAACCGACGCCGGTCGGGCGAATAGATGGCGGATAAGAGAGTGTGGAGATGGTCATGCCCAGCCCGCCCGGCCCTGCAGAATGGAAGAAAATAATCGCGCCCAGCAGCCCGAGCGACAGCCACGGGTTGGTCGTCGCCAGCGAGCCCAGCGCCAGCAAAGCCAGGGTGACAAAGGCGAAGCCATACATGGACTGTAAACGGGTACCAAAACGCTGAAGGATTAACGAACCGATAAGCCCGCCGGTGATCCCGCACAGCGCGTTCACCACCGCCGATCCCGACAGCGCGCCCGCCAGCCCACCGCTGAGAATGCCTGCCAGCGTTAACGGCAAATAAACCCCAACCGCGTTGTATTGCCACGCCTGCATGGTGGCGACCACGCAGCCCAGAATGGTGCGTTTACGGTAGCGATTATTAAAGAGAATGCCATAACCGCCACGGATTTTAGTTTCCGGTTTCTGCGCTACATCGACGATGGACTCCGCCACCACTCGCGCCTGCACGCCATACCGTTTTTGCAGAATGGCACAAGCCTCTTCATAGCGCCCGACACGCGCCGCCCACATCGCCGATTCGCCGATAAAGACATAGCGCAGCACCATAAAGATGACTGCGAAGATGGCCCCGACAAAGATGCCGTAACGCCACAGCTGTTCTTCGGCTACCCCCGCAAACAGCAGGGGCAGCAGCACCAGATAGACCACCGTCGTGGAGACATACCAGGCCATCTGCCAGAGGTTAACCGAGGTGCCGGTTTTCTTCGATGTGGAGCCACGTAATTCCGCCACCGCGTTCGTCGCCAGCGGGAAATCGATCCCCAGACCAAAGCCCATAATGACGCGGCACACCAGCACCCACCAGATATTCGGCGCGACCGCCACCAGCGCGGCGCCCAGCGTACAGAGCGCCATGCCGATGAGAAATGCGCGACGCTGACCAAAGCGGTTAATCACCCGGTTTGCCAGCAGCCCGCCGATAAGCGCGGCCACCAGCACTGAGGCGTTGACCGTTGCGGCAAGGCCCGGCGAAATGCCGAACTGCGCGGCGATATATTTATTGCCAAACCCCACCATCGCCGCCTGATAAGCGTCGATCAGGATCCCGCCAAGGGCGATAAAAATGATCCAGATGTTGGCATTTACCGCGTTATTTTTATTGACGATATCAATAACATCCTGCGGTCTGCTGACCGGGTAAGACACTGGACTGGTGATGTGACTCATCGCAGCCTCCTGTTGCAAAAATTGTAGGGCGGCACCGCGCGAGGCGGTGCCCGCAGAGGTCAAAAATCAATGTCTTCAAACTGCAGCATGACTTTTATTGAGTCATTTTGCTGCGCACGCGCAAAGGCGCTTTCGGCTTCGCTGACCGGGAAAAGATCGGTCACCAGCTCGCGAGTATCGAAACGTCCGTCGGCCAGCCATTCGATCACTGCGTCGAAATCCGCCGGAACGTACATGCCGGAGTTGAGCAGATCACGTTCGAAACGCTGCATCATCGGCAGCGGAATTTCACGCGGGCCGCTTGGGACGCCCATGCACACCACCGTGCCGCCAGCGTAAACGCGGGTGCAGGCTTCATTCAGTGTGGCCTGCGCGGCAACGACGTCGATAACGCCGGTGAAGCGGGCATCGGCATCCAGTTCGCCTGGTGCCCAGACCGCCGCCGCGCCCAGTTTCAGCGCCAGCGCACGTTTGGCGCTGTCCGGCTCAATGACCGTTATACGTCCGGCGCCCATAATGCGCAGTGCCTGCACAATCGACAGCCCGATGGTGCCTGCGCCAATCACCAGCACATCTTCCCGCGCGGCGTCCGGCATCCGGTTGACGCAGTGGCGCGCACAGGCGGCAGGTTCAGCAAACGCCAGCACCTTCAGGGGTAAGGATGGCGGTGCGACATGGCAGTTACGCGCCGGGACGATGTGTTGTGAGCGGGCAAACCCCGGCGCGCGGAATCCGGCAACCTGCGGCGGCTCGCAGAGGTTAAAGCGCCCGGCTTTGCAGGCCCGGCATTCCATACAGGCCATGATCGGGTCAACCACCACATGGTCGCCCGGCCTGACATTACTGACGGCGTTGCCCACTTCCAGCACCCGTGCAGCGATTTCATGCCCTGGCACAACGGGCGGTTTAGCGAAAGGATGTCCGCCTTTCAGGACGTGAAGATCGGAACCGCAGATGCCATAAAACACAGGCGCGATGCGCACTTCGTTCGGCTTAAGCGCCTGATGCGGTTGTTCAATATACTGAGTCGTGACCTTCCCGATGTCGGAAAAGAGCACTTGCGTAATTTTATCCATGGTTATTCTCCAGGAGCGCTGACATCGCGAGGATTAGCGCTGAGCCATACCTTCATCAACGATTTCTGCCAGACGCTGCAGGCGCGGCACGGAAACATCGCGAAGCATTGTTTGTGGATCCTGCGCACCGATAACCGACGCCCATACCGCGCGACCGGCGAGGAAACCGGAAGCACCGCCTTGCATCGCAATACGCACCGCGCGGCCAAAAATGTCAGCCTCCACGCCGGACGAGAGAATGACCCACGGCATTTTCATGCGATCGTTCAACTTCTGGCAGGCCGCCAGCAAAGTGCTCGCCTCACCTTTACCGCCCAACGGCATCTCGGCTTTATAGAGATCGGCCCCGGTGTCGCCCAGTTCCGCCGCTGCCGCAATAATGGCCGCTTCCCGATCAAACGCGGCACCCCGACGTGGCGGACGCACCACCGGCTCAATAATGCTGACCAGCCCGGCGCTCCGGCAGCGTTCAACGAAGGTATCGACCATCGCCAGGCGCTGCTCCGCCGGTTCATCCTGACGCCACAGCACCAGCAGTTTCATGGCTTTTGCACCCATTGCCCGCGCGGCATGCGGATCGATGTCCATGTCGATGTCGACGCTATCCACCGGAATGCCGTTGCCCGGCAGGAAACGGTCAGCCGCAACGATCAGCCCGCAGGTTTCAGCCACTGCGCCCTGGGCGACAATCTCATCAAGACAAAACTGTTTGTCCGCCAGCACGGCTGAGGCCCACGGCGACAGAATACGGGTCGCCGCCACTTTAAATTCAGTCAGTACGCTGTCGGCAACTGGCGTCGGCTGGCCTGCGGCCTGGAACATCAGGCGCATGGCTTCACGCTGATCCACCGCCAGCATGGCAAAACCGCCACCCGGTCGGGCGATATCGTTCAGGCTGTAAGGACTCTTCTGGTTAGACATATTTACTCCCGTTGTAGACTAAAAATTACTGTACGTCCGTGCGCCCCGCCAGGTGGCGAACCTGCGACAGCAGCGCGCTCCAGTCCTGACGGCCACGCCCGTCTTCGCTGGCGGAACGATAATAAAGTTCGGCGACTTTCCCCATGCCGAGCGGCGCGCCTGTCTGTTGCGCAACGTCCACCGCGATGCGCAAATCTTTGAGCGCCAGATCAACCATAAACGCCGGGGAGAGATCGCCCTTCAGCACTTTGCCCGGCCAGGTGGTGGTGAAGTGCCCCTTCCCTGCGGCGGTACCGCTCATCACCCTGATGGCGACGTCGAGCGACAGCCCCAGCGATTCGCACAGCACTGCCGCTTCGGCAGAGAGTGCGTTGAGCGCGATGCTCATATAGTTGTTAATCAGCTTCACGCGGATCCCCATGCCCGGCCCGCCTGCTTCCACCAGCTCCGACCCCATGCACATCAACACCAGGCGAGCTCGTTCAACCTGCTCTGCCGTACCGCCCGCCAGAATCAGCAGGGTGCCATCTTTGGCGTTATCCGAGGTGCGCCCCACCGGCGCGTCCATCATGGCGATGCCACGGTCGTGCAGCTCTGCAATGAGCGCGTCCGTTTGCAACGGGTGGATGGTGGACATGTCGATCACCAGCGACTGTGGTGAGGCGGTATCGCAAACACCATCAGCGCCGGTCAGTACCTGGCGCACGATGTCGCCGTTCGGCAGCATGGTGATAATGAATTCCGCCCCCTTTGCCGCTTCTGCGGGCGTATGTGCCGCTGTTGCGCCGTTATCTACCAGCTGACGCACCGCGTCCGGGTTCAGGTCGAACACCCGCAACTGATGGCCTTTCGCCAGTAAATTACTGGCCATGGGGCTTCCCATCTGACCCAGCCCAAGAAACGCGATCGTTGTCATAACGCTCTCCTGCTAATGAGTGGTAAAAAAGTCACAAATAAGGAATCACTCTCGTCTGTTTTTGAGCATATTTGTAATTTCTGGTTAAAAACATGACATTCATCACCAATCTGATCATTTGTGTCATTAAAATGAGCATTAACAAACAAAAAACTAAGGGAGTTAACAGAGATGACCAGAATTGCATGTGTTGGCATCGCCGTGCAGGACAGGATCTACAGCCTTGCCAGCCTGCCCACAGAAGGTGGCAAATATCAGGCGAATGAATACCTGGAGACCGGCGGTGGCCCGGCAGCGACGGCGGCGGTGGCTATCGCCCGGCTCGGTGCGGAGGTGGATTTTATTGGCCGCGTAGGGGATGACAGCTGTGGTCAGACGTTACGGCTTGAGCTGGCGCAGTGGGGCGTGAACACGCGCTACTGTCGTGTATTTCCTGGCGCACGCTCGTCGCAGTCCGCCATTCTGGTTGACCAGCAAGGGGAACGCATTATTGTCAACTACCCCAGCCCCGATTTGCCGCAGAACGCAGACTGGCTGGAGGACATTGATTTTTCCTGTTACGACATGGTGCTGGCGGATGTACGCTGGCATGACGGTACCGCGCGGGCATTTACGCTGGCGCGCAAGGCGAGCGTACCCACGCTGCTGGATGCCGACGTCACGCCGCAGGACATGACCCCACTGGTCGCTCTGGCCGATTACGCCGTCTTCTCAACGCCAGGTCTGGCGCGTATGAGCGGAAATAAGGAGCCGCGTCCAGGCCTGGCGCGAGCCGCGCAGCAGACCGATGGAACAGTGTGCGTGACGCAAGGCCAGGAAGGAACGCTGTGGCTGAACGGTGATCATTTCTGTCATCTGCCCTCCTTTTCTGTCAATGTTGTTGACACCACCGGCGCGGGGGATGTCTTTCACGGCGCGATGGCGCTGGCATTAGCAGAAAAAATGCCGCTGGAACAGGCTGTTCGGTTCTCATCGGCAGTGGCGGCGCTGAAGTGTACGCAACCCGGCGGACGCGCAGGCATTCCTAATCGTGATCAAACAGAGTCATTTTTGTCACTTTACAGGTAAAATAAGCACGTCCTTTTACGGAAGACTACAGGAGAGCGCATGAGTATTACCGAACTGACCGGGAATCCTCGACACGATCAGCTCGTTCATTACATTACTGAACGTGGCTATATGAACATTGAGGATCTGGCGCAACTGCTGGAGGTTTCGACGCAAACCGTGCGTCGGGATATCCGCAAGCTCAGTGAACAGGGACTGATTACCCGGCATCACGGTGGCGCAGGACGTGTTTCCAGCGTAATGAATATCGCGTTCGAACAACGCGAGCTGTCATTGACGCAGGAAAAGCGCGCGATGGCGGAAGCGGTTGTCGATTGCCTTCCTGAACGTTGTACTGTTTTCATCACCATCGGCACGACCGTCGAAGCCGTCGCCAGAGCGCTGCTGTCACGGCATGACATGCGCATCATCACCAACAGCCTGCGGGTTGCGCAGATCCTTTATAAGAATCCGGATCTGGAAGTGATGGTGCCTGGCGGCACATTGCGCGCCCATAACGGCGGCATTGTCGGTCCGGCGGCAGTAAATTTTATTGAGGATTTCCGTGCCGACTATCTGATCACCAGTATCGGTGCAATTGAGAGCGACGGAACGTTACTGGAATTTGACGTCAACGAAGCCACCATTGCGAAAACGATGATCGCCAACGCGCGTCATACATTGCTGGTAGCCGATCACACCAAGTTCCAGGCCTCAGCGGCGGTTTCCATTGGCAACGCGCGCAAGGTCAAAGCCTTTATCACCGATGCGCGTCCGCCAGCGGCATTCAGTCAATTGCTGGAGCAGGAAAAAATCGAGGTGATTGTTGCTGAACCGGATGAGTCCTGAAGATAAAAAAACGGCAGCCGTGATGCCATGGCTGCCGCGTTGCGTTCCGGTGATTATGCGCTGACCGGACGCGCCGCCATGATCCGGCTGTAGGTGTAAACGCTGAGCCCACCGAGGATAGCGACAACGCCAAGTACCGTAAAACCTGGCACATACGAACCGCTCCAGGATTGCAGATACTGCACCACAAACCCGGCCGTCGTTCCCCCGAGCCCCGCGCCCACGCCGTTAATCACCCCGGCTGCCGGCCCTACCGCTGATTTCTTCACGCTGGAAGTAATAATCGACCAGATATTGGTGGTGTAGCAGCTGGTAAACCAGGCGATAGCTAAGGTAATCAGCGCCAGTTTACCGAATGGACTGTCGATGAACGGCAGCGCGATTAAAAACAGCCCCGCCGAACCAAGCCCGCAGGCGGCAATGAGACCGCGTTTTTGCGTTCTGTCGCTGTACCACGATACCGGGATCGCCAGCAGAATCGCTAAGAAATACGGTAACGCACTCGCCGCGCCCTGTGAAAACCCGCTGAAACCCAGTGACAGCACGGCCATCGGGATAAACAGCGTGATCCCCCAGAACAGCATGCCGTTCGCAAAATAGCTGAACACCAGCAGCAGGAACGGGGCGCCGCCGAGATCGCTGAAGCTGATTTTGCCGCCAGCAGGTTCCGGCTCTGCCACCGGTTCATCCGGTGCAGAAGCCTTGTCCGGGCTGTTTTTCAGGAACGCGAGGAACATCGGCACCACAATAAAGACACCCATGCCGCCGGTAATGTAGAACACCCATTTCCAGCCGAGGTGATCGAAGATCGGCGTCAGGATGATAAAGCCCAGGCTCAGCGCCAGGAACTGACCGTAAAACTGGATCAGGTTGGTGCCGCGGGTAATCTCATCTTTATTAAACCAGGCTCTGGCGAAACGGAATTGTTGCGGCCAGTAAATCCCTTCGGCAATCCCCAGAATGATGCGGAACGCAATCAGCAGCGCTGCCGAGGTGATCCACGCCGTCATAATCTGGACGACCGACCACAGGAACACCATGGTGACGATGGTGATTTTAGGATTCAGGCGGTTCGCCAGGAAGCCGCCAAAGAAGTTCGCCAGCGCATAACCAATCAGAAAACCGGTCAGCGCCAGACTTTTTGTCGCCGCACCATCAATGCCGAGCTCTTTCTCCATGCCGGGCAGCGCGATAGAGAGGTTTGAACGATCAAGGTAGGCAACAAACAGCCCCACCATCAGCGTGACGCCAATTCTGAACCATTTCGATTTAAACATTTTTCTCTACCTTTTATTTCAGCGCGTAATGGTCAAGCATGTCAGGATCGACCTCAATGCCCAGTCCGGGTTTATGCGGCACCGTCATCACCGGGCCGATATCCAGATCGGTTAACTTGTCGCGGAAGATATTGGGCGCGCGATCGAGCTCCAGCCGTGCTGGCTCTTTCGCCATCCGCGGTACCGCCGCCGGAAGCGACGCCATTACGTGCAGCGTGGCTGCCAGCGAGATGCCCGAGCCCCACTGATGCGGATAACACTCAACGCCATAAGCGGTAGAAAGCGCGGCGATGTTGAGGATTTCGCTGATACCGCCGCAGGCGGCGACATCCGGCTGGGCGATGTCCACGCAGTCGGCTTCGAGGAAACGACGGAAACCAAAGCGGGTGAACTCCGATTCCCCGGCGGCGAGTTTCATCGGGAACTGCTGCTTAAGCTGGTGATAGGCTGCCGTGTCGTCCGGTAAAATGGGTTCTTCGAACCAGCTAATGTCGTATTGTTCAATTGCCTGGGCGAATTTCAGCGCTTCATGAGTGGTATAGGCGCGGTTAGCGTCCACGGCGAGCGTGGCGTCAGGGCCAATCAGTTCACGCACGCGTGCCACGCGCTTAATATCTTCCGCCAGCGTCAGGGCGTCGACTTTCATTTTGAAATGTTGATAGCCTTCATCCAGCCCATTTCTGGCGTCGATATCGATTTGCCGGAAATCATCTGTCGGCGAGTAATAAAAGCTGGATGCGTAGGCTGTAATTGGCGTTTCGAGATCCGCGCCCAACAATTCGGCAATCGGCTTGCCGGTAGCTTTGCCAAAAATATCCCACAGCGCGATATCAATGCCCGACAGCGCAGTAATGGCAATGCCTTTCCTGCCAAATTCCCGCGTCCGGTTGTACATCTCTTCCCATATCACCCGACGCTGCAGCGGGTTTTTGCCTTTCAGTAACGGCGCAAACAGTTCGTTAATCAACGCGGCATTCGCCTGTGCCGGACCAAAACATTCGCCCCAGCCGGTAATGCCTTCGTCGGTTTCCACTTCAACGATACAAATTGCTCGTTTATTCCAGAACCATTGTGACATGCCAAATTTCTCTGGCAGCTCGTCTGTAATTACCCTGGTATTGATGGATTTAATTCTCATAATATCCTCTCGTCCGTCAGGCGGTTTCCCTGACAATCAGTGAAAATGGCAAGAGAGTGATCCGTGCTGCATTGCTCTCATTTTCTTTTCTGAGCGTAGTGATTATTTCTTTCGCGGCGGTACAGCCAATGTCATAGGTCGGTTGCGCCACGACAGTCAGCGGGTTTTTGAGGATCTCTGACCATTCGGTTTCATCAAAACCGATCAAGGAGAAATCCTCCGGGATCCGCTTATTCAGCGCTTTCGCCGCCTGCACCACATGCAGTGACAGCAACCCGTTCCCGGTAATAATGGTGTGGTTTTGCGAAGAACGGGCGGTCAACGTTTCCAATGTGTTCATGACATGCTCGCGATCGATCACATCAAATTTGACGCATTCAAAGGCAATATGTGAATACGCGCTTAACGCGGCAAAACGTCCGAACGTGTCGACTCTTTCAATACGGGGTGAAACATTCCCTGGTGCTGGCGTTAAATAACTGACACGCCGGCAATTTGTTTTCAACAGGTGTTCAAGGGCGAGTTTAACGCCCTGCGCGTTATCTGCCGCGACACTGCTGATGTTGCTGTTTTTAATCTTTCTGCCGATCAATACGACGGGGTGTTCTAAGGAAATTCCCTTAACAAATAGATCATTCTCGCCGGTAGTGTTGAGAATAAACCCATCAACGCCGCGGTTGACCATCTCTTCGATATAGTTACGTTCTCTGGCCCCGGAGTTTTTCGCATCGCAAATAAAAATCTTGTACCCTTCCTGCGAGCAATATTCCTCTATACCCCGCAAGACATCCATCGAGTACGGGTTAAAAATATCCGCCATAATAACGGCAATAGTTTTACTTTCCTGGCTGCGTAATGACCGGGCAATATTATTTGGCTGATAACCAATACTCTCAATCGTACTGGCAATCTTCTGGCGGGTACTTTCACTCATAGACTGATATTTCCCGTTCAGAAAGCGGGAAATCGTTGCTGTCGATACACCGGCCATGTTCGCGACATCTTTAATTAGCAGTTTCTTTTTCATGATTTGCATTTTAGGTAATCGATTACCTAAATATACAGTGCAACGAAAAAGCGTCTGTGATTTTGATCGCAGATCGGGGAATGGTAAGGAGAAGATCGACAGGATCGGCGGTAGCGAAATGCATCACTGCTTCACGCATTTTTTATAGGGTCATTTACAAAAATTATCTTTTACCTTATCGTTGTACTTCATTTTCCTACGATTTTTGGCTGAAGGATAAGACACAGGCACTACGCCAGGGTCAATACACGGATCGTTTGCTGCGAGTCATCTCGTTTCCCCAGCCTCTCCGACCGTGCGTTCTCTTCCTGGCAGCGCAGCGCCTTTGTTTTATGTTTTTCCATATTGAATTTGTTCACACCATTTCCCGGTGGGAAATGTGGTGCGTTTTATAAGGAATGGCGCTTTGCGCTATTCAATACTTAAAGGAAATTAAATGATGATTGCCAGAAAAATAATCGTAAGTTCGCTCTGTCTTAGCGCTTTATTCCTCACCGGCTGCGCGAAAGAATCTTCTCGTTCTGTCGAAGTCGCGAAAGTCGCCACTTACCAGACGGCCTGGCAGGGTCCACGCAGCCCGATATCCGTCGGGAAATTCGATAACCGTTCAAGTTATATGAATGGCATATTTTCTGATGGTGTCGACCGGTTAGGTAATCAGTCGAAAACTATTTTGATTACTCACTTACAGCAAACTGGCCGTTTTAATGTACTGGATCGCATGAATATGGAGGAGATCAAAGCTGAAGCAGACATCAGCGGTAAGAGCCAGCAATTAAAAGGCGCGACCTTTGTGATCACCGGTGATGTGACGGAATTCGGTCGTAAAGAGACCGGTGACAGGGCGCTGTTTGGCATTCTGGGTCGCGGCAAATCGCAGGTGGCTTATGCGAAAGTCGCTCTGAATGTCGTCAATGTTAAAACATCAGAAGTGGTTTTTTCTTCACAAGGCGCGGGTGAATACGAGCTGTCTAATCGTGAAATTCTTGGTTTCGGCGGGACCGCCAGCTATGACTCCACGCTGAACGGCAAAGTACTGGATCTTGCCATTCGTGAAGCCGTAAACAATCTGGTTGCCGGTATTGAGAACGGTAGCTGGAATCCGTCAAATACAAATTAAAAGGAAAGGATGATGGCATATTTAAACAGGATCGCTGCTGGCGCAGCAGTATTACTGCTTGCAGGTTGCGCAAATCACGCACCGCAAAAGCTGTATACGTGGGATGGTTATGAGGACTCGGTTTATCACTATTACACCAATGAAAGCAGCGCCCAGGAACAAATCGCCTCATTACAGAAGTTGATTGAAATGTCCCGTTCAAGCAACAAGCCTGTTCCCCCTGGTGTTCATGCGCAACTGGGAATGCTCTACAGCAACACCGGTAACGCAGACCTGGCGATGGCCGAATTTAATGCCGAAAAAACGCAGTACCCGGAATCGGCTTCTTATATTAATTTCCTGACAGCAAAAAAATAAGGGACACAAAATGAAAGGATTATTCGCATTCTTCACCCTTGCGTTTGCACTGATATTAACGGGTTGCGCCACCAATAATAAACAACCGACGGACTATTCCGCGTTCAAAGAAAGCAAGCCGCGCAGCATTCTGGTCCTTCCGCCGAGAAATCAGTCACCAGAAGTCAACGCCAGCCACAGCTTCCTGAGTAGCGTCACCATGCCACTGGCTGAGTCTGGTTACTATGTGTTCCCGGTCGCCGTCGTGGAAGAGACGTTTAAACAAAATGGCGCGACCAATCCGGATGATATCAGCGCTATCCCATTGAAAAAACTGCACGATATTTTTGGTGCTGATGCGGTGATGTATATCACTATCACAGATTATGGTACTTCCTATCAGGTTGTGAATAGCGATACACGCGTAACGGCAACGGCACGTTTAGTGGATTTACGCTCAGGCAAGGAATTGTGGACAGGCGGCGCGACAGCCTCCACCAATGAAGGCCAGAGTAATAACAACGGCGGGCTGTTGGGAATGTTGTTAACGGCAGCAGTGACGCAGATTGCCAACTCAGCAACAGAGAAAGCGCATGACATCGCTCAGGTCACCAGTGTGCGTATGTTTAGCGCCGGGGCTGACGGTGCTTTGTTATATGGTCCACGCTCACCGAAATACGGGCAGACCGCACTGTAATCTTTTTTCCAGGACCGTCGACTTTCGACGGTCTTATTCACACCGACTCAACCTCGACAAGCCGTTGCGCCAGCGCAGCCATCTGATGTTCCGCAAAAACCTCAATGCCATGCTGACGCAGCAGCGCCGCCGCGACACCTTCGCCCGCGATCGTTTTACCCTGGAAAGTACCATCGTAGATGCGGCTGCTGCCGCAGGTCGGGCTGCCGTCGGTCATGATCGCAAAACGGCAGTGGTTTTCCTGTGCGGTTTTCAGCGCCAGCCAGGCCGCCAGCAGATAATGGGGGGTAACGTCACTACCGTCCACCTCGCGAATTTTCGCCCCCCCTGCCAGAGCATCCGCCCCCTGCCCGCCCGTCAGCTCGGCGGGCAGCCGCGGCGTTTCCAGCCCAGCGGCGAGTTCCGGACAGTGAACGATCAGCCTCTCTTCCTGTTGCCACCGCTCAAGCAATGCTGAACGTAACGGTTTGTCACTCTGGTTGTAGCGCACCGGAAATCCCATCAGACAGGCGCTTATCAGTATTTTCTCTTTCAACCCGCCGCTTTCCTTATACTTTGCCGGTCACTAAGCGCACCGGTTCGCCAAGCTCTTTCGCAAAAGCCGCGAGAAAATTTTCACTGAAGCGGGCGTTGATATTCCAGAACTGGAAACTCAAATTGCTGAATCCCCAGACAGGATCTGACATGAACGCCGGAAGGGGTGACGCTTGCTGACACGCGGGACAGATGACGTCATCATTTCCTTCGGCATTCCACCAGCTTTCAATGAGATCGTAATATTGCTCGCCGATGTCCTGGCCGCAGGCCGGGCAGATCGCCGAGGCTATCCCGCCCTGCCCGCTGTGATGCACCACTTTTAACTCGTCAGCGACTTTAATGGCCAGATAGCCATAGACCTGCTGATCGCAGTGGTCGGCAACCCAGGTAAAGAGGGGTAAATCCTCAGGCGTAATAATCTCTGCCGCATTTTTGGTGAGCCGGTATCCCAGCTCCCGGGTCAGAATACAGCCCGGAAGCGGGTTTCCCACCCACGTTTTTTCTCGCAACCAGGAAAGCATTCGTTTGCCCAGTGCACGCGCCTCTTCTTCAGGGATCATCACGCGTTCAGGGACAATGATGGTAAAACTATCGCTCATAGTCACTCCGTTCTGCCTGCTCTAATTCAGGATCGTGGCCTGTCGAAAGAAATATTCTTATTTTTACTTATTATGCCATTGCCATTCTGGCAAAAATGCCAAAATACCCACATAAAAAGCGATGTTAGCCTGCCTGGTACCAAACAGTCACACATATTTACATTCTGAAAAAGCTATTTTATAGTTCGAATGCCGCTCTGCGCTGGCACATCTCTTTTTTCTAAGGATAAGAAAATGAAACAAATTCTGGGTTTTGATTACCTGTTGACACCGAAACTGATGGTATTTTTATACTGGCTGTTTATGGTTCTGATCGTGGTGGGCGGCGTTTTCACTATGATTGGCGGTGAACTGCTTCGGGGGATCGTTGCCATTATCTTTGGCCTGATCGGCTGCCGGGTAATGTTCGAACTGATAATGATCGCATTTAAAAATAATGAATATCTGCGTCGTATCGCGGAAAATTCTGATAAAGCGGCACAGTAATAATGTACTGGCATTTATCTGTGTAACTCACAGGTAAATGCTATTTTATTATATTTACATTGTAATATTGATAACCAATAATAATTCACCGCAGTAAAAAAGAAATAAACACCAATTTCCCCTGCCGACTTATCTCCAATTTTCCGCTAAAAATCCTGACGTACGTTAAAGAAAATTAATTTTCCTTAAATATATTCATATAGTTACTGAGACCATTTACAAAATATACCCCTTACTTTACCGTTGCGCTCACTTCTCAAATTAATTTCCGCTTAAGGATACGAAATGGGCAGGAAGCCAGTACACGGATATTCCGTCGTCACGCGCCTCTTCTGTATCGCCATTCTGGCGGTAGCGTGCGTGCGCACCACAGCAGCGCCGCTGTCTCCGGCTGACCGCGATACTATTCAACAGCAGCAACAACAGTTGCTTGAGCAGAACCAGCGTCAGCGTGATGAACTGGATCGCAGCACGCCGCTGCCCCGCCCGTCAGCGCCTGCCGTATGGCTACGGTCTGCTCGACTACAGCTACAGCTGGAGCAATTACCTCAACACCATTGATAACAACGGCTGGCCATGGCGCTCAACTGGCGACAGCGAAACCCACCGGCTTACCGGCTCATGGGTGGTATTCCGCAATGGCGATATCAAAACGGGACTCACGACCGGCATCACGCACCGCATCAGTCGCAATTATCTCGATGACGTGCTGCTGGGCTCCAGCAGCCGCAAGCTCTCCAGCGTGATGCTCGGTATCAACCACACGCAAAAAGTGCTCGGCGGTGTGGCGACCCTCAACCCGTCTTTTACCCACGGCGTACCGTGGCTGGGGGCGGAGGACGATCACGACAAATATGGCGATGTGCCGAAAGCGGAGTTCCGCAAGTGGAGCCTCAACGGCAGCTTCCAGAGACCCGTCGCGACCGATCTCTGGTGGCTCAGCAGCGTTTACTTTCAGTGGTCACCGGACCGGCTATACGGAGCTGAACAACTCACTCTGGGTGGAGAAAGCTCTGTTCGTGGATTTAAAGAACAGTATCTCTCCGGCAACAATGGCGGTTATCTGCGAAATGAGCTGAATTATTCGCTGTTTACCCTGCCGTGGATGGGGCAAATCAGCGTGATGGCAGCGTGATAGCCTCCACCGGTCCGGCAGATAAAAACCGGCTGGATACCGACACGCTGGGTTTCGGCGACATTCACAACGAAGCTGACTACAAAACTGAGCACCAGGGCGCTGGCTTCAGTACAGGCGGCAATATCGGTAAGGAGTTCGCCGGAAACATGGCAAACACCCTGCTGGCTGGAGGTGGTAACAGCGGTCATGCAGAAGGTACCACACAGGCAGCGGTAAGCGACGGTACCATCATCATCCGTGACAAGGACAACCAGAAACAGGATGTGGCAGACCTGAGCCGCGACACGGAACATGCCAACGGCAGCATCAGCCCGATATTTGACAAGGAGAAAGAACAGAACCGCCTGCAGGAAATTCAGCTGATTGGCGAGATTGGCAGTCAGGCCATGGATATTGCGAGGACGCAGGGAGAGATTGCTAAAGCGAAAGCAATGAAAGACCCGGCAGCGCTGACGGCGGCGAAAGACAAGCTACTGGAGGAAGGTAACAGCAGTCCGACCACACAGGAAATCGCAGACCAGGCAGGCCGGACTGCCATGCAGAACTATGGTACCGGTAGTGATTTGCAGCGTGGTATTCAGGCAGCCACAGCGGCACTGCAGGGGCTGGCCGGCGGGAATATCGCCGGGGCACTGGCCAGGGCATCTGCGCCAGAGCTGGCGAACCTTATCGGTCATGGCATGGGGATTGATAATATGCTGCTGCGACGCCTGAACTGGCCGCAGCAGCACAGCAGTGCTGGCAGGGTGTCAATCAGCTGCAATACTTTGCCTGAATCAGGCAGGGATCCTTACTGTCGGTAAGAATGCAGCAGAGATTGCAGCAGCAAAAGCTGAGGTTACAGCGATGAATTCTGCGAAACCCGGTTGGTTGCAGAATGTTCAGGCCGGTAATAAGTTTAACGCAGAACAGTCTAAAAATTATCCGTATAATGAACTGTATGTAAACAAACCCAACGGAAACGGCTATTATCGTGTAGATTCGTATAACCCGGCAACAGGTGAGATAGTGTCGCGTAAGTTCACACAATTTGCAGATATTACAGAGGCTACGGCGACCAATTACATTCGGGAAGCTGTGAACAAGTATCCGGCTGGAGTTACAGTTGCAAATGTTCCCTCTAGCGGTGATCTTGGCGGTAGCTTACTGAAAGGGAAAAATATACTAGAAATCCCTCCACAGGTTAAACCTATCCCACAATCAATAATTGATACAGCCAGGAAATCCGGTGTGGTGATTCGTGATACAAATGGTAAGGTGTATAAATGAGTCAGAACGTTTATTATTGCAAAACATGGTCAATTGGATATAAGGAGCCAATTAACTTATGGGTGGAGAAAAAAGCCCTTAAAAAACATGAGGCTGGTGACTCTTATACAGTGCTCATTGGCTCTGATTCTACACCATCGTGTTTTATTAATATAATGAGGAATAGTGGGTGGGTAAGTGTAAGTTTTCTTGATGAGCATTTAAGAGAATATCTTCTTTATAATTTTCAGATACTGAATGTCGGAACATTGTTTCTATCGATGGCTGTTTATAGAGAGTTTGACGGTGATACTGACTTGGTTATCAATGGGACAACGTACCATTTTAAAGAAGATGGACATACTATAATTATAGAGGATAATATCTCGAATAATACATCGGAGAGGAGTGAAACTTACTCAGATGTGGCTGGGAATTATGATATATTCCCAGAGTTTGGGGAGTATGATTCTTTGATCCGAAAGGAACGATAAGTAATATACATCTTTAAAATGGCCTCTGGCTATTATAGAGGCTTTTTTATTCCAAGGATCGATAGCCTTCTTAACCAGAAATCTTGAATCCGCTCCGGCAGGCTATTTTTTAATGGCCTGCTTCTTACCTCAAAATTCGCTCCCTCGCCTCTACCCTTGATCATTTAATTAGCCACTGACAGACGCTTATGAGGCGGGGGCGTGGCATTATAACGTCATGCTGAGATGATTCTAGGGAAGGTGCGAATAAGCAGGTCATTTCTTCCCAAGCTGACTCGCTGATTAAAATTTCGCGGATCTGGGCCGATTTTTTTCCCGCAAACACATCGAATCAGCCTATTTAGGCTATTTTTTCCACCATTTCTGGCGTTATTTCCGGTTTTTACTGAGATCTCTCCCACTGACGTATCATTTGGTCCACCCGAAACAGGTTGGCCAGGGTGAATAACATCGCCAGTTGGTTATCGTTTTTCAGCAGCCCTTTGTATCTGGCTTTCACGAAGCCGAACTGCCGCTTGATGATGCGAAACGGGTGCTCCACCCTGGCACGGATGCTGGCTTTCATGTATTCGATGTTGATGGCCGTTTTGTTCTTGCGCGGATGCTGCTTCAAGGTTTTTACCTTGCCGGGACGCTCGGCGATCAGCCAGTCCACATCCACCTCGGCCAGCTCCTCGCGCTGTGGCGCTCCTTGGTAGCCGGCATCGGCTGAGACAAATTGCTCCTCTCCATGAAGCAGATTACCCAGCTGATTGAGGTCATGCTCGTTGGCCGCGGTGGTGACTAGGCTGTGGGTCAGGCCACTCTTGGCATCGACACCAATGTGGGCCTTCATGCCAAAGTGCCACTGATTGCCTTTCTTGGTCTGATGCATCTCCGGATCGCGTTGCTGCTCTTTGTTCTTGGTAGAGCTGGGTGCCTCAATGATGGTGGCATCCACCAAAGTGCCTTGGGTCATCATGACGCCTGCTTCGGCCAGCCAGCGATTGATGGTCTTGAACAATTGACGGGCCAGTTGATGCTGCTCGAGCAGGTGGCGGAAATTCATGATGGTGGTGCGATCCGGCAGGGCGCTATCCAGGGATAATCGGGCAAACAGGCGCATGGAGGCGATTTCGTACAGGGCATCTTCCATGGCACCGTCGCTCAGGTTGTACCAATGCTGCATGCAGTGAATACGCAGCATGGTCTCCAGCGGATAGGGCCGTCGGCCATTGCCCGCCTTGGGATAAAACGGCTCGATGACTTCCACCATGTTTTGCCATGGCAGAATCTGCTCCATGCGGGAGAGGAAAATCTCTTTTCGGGTCTGACGGCGCTTAGTGCTGAATTCACTATCGGCGAAGGTGAGTTGATGGCTCATGATGTCCCTCTGGGATGCGCTCCGGATGAATATGATGATCTCATATCAGGAACTTGTTCGCACCTTCCCTAGGGCAGCAGACCTGGTGATCTTCACCGGGGCGGTAGCGTGTTCAGGAGAGAAAGGCGCGTCGGGGCAAAAAGTTGTCACACCGGAAATGAACCAGACAAAAACGAATATAACCCACTGAAAGTATAATTAAAAACCTGGTTGGCCACATAAACCCACGTCGGAAAGAGTTGTTGTGGAGAATAACTCACTCAGCGAGGAAGAAGAAAAGCGGCTTGGGCTGCAAACTTCCTAAATTATTGATACCAATCATTTATTTAATAGCACTGCCAGGGTTCTTGATGAGAATGGTGTTCCACTGAAAGGTGGTGGTACTAAGAGCGGTAAGTTTAGGCACTGTCGATCTCCCGACTCCGGATTCTGGATATCTATATGAAAATGCTGATTTTGATGACTGGCTGAGCTTATTGATAACTTGATATTCTGGAATATCAAGTTGGTAACTCAACGGGCAAAGATGACCTTTATGCTGAATTATCATTCAATCGGGTTCTGTGGGGAGAAATTCTATTATCAGACGATAAAAGATGGTTGAGAATAATCCACTGGCTCAGGTAGTCAGAGGTTGCGCGGTTAACGAAAAAAGTCGCCACAACCCCCGTCGCAGCGACTCCTCCTTTTACCGGTTAAGTGAATTCAGGAAATCCACCACCTCTTGTTTCTTCTCTGGTGCGATAGCCATCAGATCGTTAACCACGGCACCTGGCGGGATCAGACCCAGACCTGCAGCGACGAACATCCAGTTCACCACGTGGAACATACCGCGGCGGCCATAGAGCATGTAGCTTTCAACATCGAGCAAACGCGGGGCGCGAACCTGCATACACTCTTTAAATGCGCGATAGTTCTCGGTCAGCGGGGTTGTGGCGACGTCCTGCCAGAATTCGGTATCCCGGCGCGGGCAGTCATAGTGCATGCGCAGGAAATCCAGGATCTCCATCCACGATGCAAAGTTAGATTCGTTAAACTCGCGAATCGCGTTATCAGAAACCACACCCTGACTGGCGACCAGCACGCGGGTGAAATTACGTACCACTTCAATCATCTGGCCGATCGAGGTCGCTTCCAGCGGCTCAACGAAACCGGATGCCAGACCGACAGTCAGCACGTTACCCACCCAAACCTGACGGTAGCAACCCGGCTCAAACTTGATCACGTTCTGCTGTGGCGTTACGTCATAGCCCAGATAGTCTTTAATTTCCTGCAACGCATCATCGTCAGAAATATGTTTGCTGCTATACACATAGCCCGCCCCTACCCTGTCGATCAGCGGGATCTGCCACATCCAGCCTGACTTCATTGCGATAGCGCGACTCACCAGGTAGGGATTTTTCAGCGGATGCGGCATATAGAACGGTAATGCGCGATCCAGCAACAGATGTTCCTTAAACGAGTACCACTCGCTGGGCACCACTTTGCCTATGACCTTGCGCGCCAGCCCGGTCGCATCCACCAGGAAATCCAGCTCGATCTTCTCTTGTTCCTGGGTGATTAATGCCGTGACATGGCCTTTCTCGTTCGTTTCAACATGTTCAACAATCACATCCTGATGAATGATGCCGCGCGACAGCGCCACCTTTTTAAGGTATTTGGCGATCTTGTAGCTATCAAAATGGAAGGAGTTAATAATATCTACAGCCTGGTTATTTAGCGCGTTTCTAGCCTCTTCCTGACTGGCATTATTGACAATCAGATCAAACCCTTTGAGGTATGAGGTCAGCGGAATGCTGTTATTGATCATGGCGGAGAATAACGGGTAATGCCCCATCGTTTCCCATTTTGACGCCGATCCGGAGGCCGATGCGAAAGGATGGTAATATTTATCGTCCCTCTCACCGGTACGCCAGCCTTCGTAGCAGAAGCCCCATTTAAAGGTCGCATTGGTTTCACGTACAAACTCATTGAAATCAATATCAACGGAATGTAACGCAGCCTGGAAATTCAACAGACCACCTTCCCCAACACCAACAATCCCGATTTCCGTGGACTCCACGACACGGATTTCCACGTTAGCGCTGAATAATTTCCGTAATGTTAACGCTGTATACCAACCCGCAGTCCCGCCACCGAGAACAACAACTCGCTTAATCCCTTTTAAACTCAGCATAACGCCTCCATGAAAAAACAGTCGAAATAATTTTCCCGACTATAACTTATCACCTGGAGAATTGTTAAAATACGCGCAGTGGTTTTCGGACGCTCCATTGTGAATTAATCTAAGTAATTACTCTGCACCAGCACTTTGTATCGTTATGATTTTATTGATTTTTGCTTTGAAAATGTAAAATCAACTGACACAGAAGAAAAATGAAAAACCCTAAAATTAGTAAGGAAAAATAAGTATTTCATAAGTAAAAACAACCCATCTCAATATTTCCGCACATGCGCATCGCGGCGAAAATATTGAGTGGGTTTACAGATTATCAGAACACGTACTTCATGCTGACTGCCGCTACGTTATCCGTCATGATATTGGCGTTTTGGGTAAAGGTATTGTCATCCAGCAGGTTGATTTTATAGTCGAGATACGCCTGCATATTTTTGTTGAAATTATAGGTAAAACCTACGTCAACAAACTTAACCAGATCCTGACTGTCGTAAGTATTGCCCTGGCGATCAGTACCTAAATCTTTACCACGCGTCTGGTTATAGGCGATGAACGGCACCAGGCCAAATTCGAACGCATAACCGGCATACAGCTCAACCGCCTGCGAGGTGTTAGCAAACCCGTACGCGGTGGCGCTCGGTGAACCAAATTTTGCTGCGTTATACGCCTGGGTATACATCGCCGCCAGGTAGAGCTTGCTGTTGTCGTATTTGATCGCCGTGGTGTAGCCTTCTGCATTACTGCCATCACCCATGATACCCGGCGCCGCATTTTGTTCATCGGTACGATTAGAATTAAAGAAGGCGCCAGCGATGCTGATCCCGGCATCAAATTCATAGCTTAACGAGGCGCCAACCCCATCGCCATTCTGCGTTAACACATTGCGGGTTCCCGCTTCAGCCGCGCCGCTGTCATTTTTACCCTGGTACTGTAACGCGAATTTCAGGCCATCGACCAGACCAAAGAAATCAGTGTTACGGTAAGTGGCAATACCGTTGCCGCGCTTGAACATAAACTGATCTGAGCCGTAGGTTGAGGCATCGAATTCCGGCTGCATATCGGTATATGCCGCAGCATCATACAGGATCCCCGTATTACGCCCGTAATCAATGGAGTTATATTGTGCAAAGCGAAGACCGGCAAAGGCGTAACGCGTAAAAGCCGTGTTGGTATTCTCAGCCTGGTTACCCTGAACCTGATATTCCCAACGGCCAAACCCTACCAGGTCATCGGAGACTTGCGTCTGGCCTTTAAAGCCAAAACGCATAAAAGTCTTGTCACCGTTAGAGCCTTTATCGTCAGAAAAATAGTGCAGCCCGTTGATGAAACCATATAAACCTAATTTATTACCATCTTTATTATAAATTTCCGCTGCATGAGTCGCTGCAGAAAACAACATAACCGGAATTAAAAATGTAAGAGCACGGATTTTCATTTAAATATCCTTTACTAAAAGTTCATATTAATGGTTATTAAAGACGCTCACTACCAGACATATTTCAGCGATATAAACTGTACAAAATAGCAGGCACAAGGCAGCTACCTTACGCACCAGGCATTTATTCTTATATCAGCCGGAATATTTATTACTACAACGACCTGTTACATTATGAGGCGCTCTGTTGCGTTTGTACCGCCTGAACTGGCTCCGCTATTTTCCGTGGTTCTTCTTCAACGGGAATATCTTCAAATCCCAGCATTAACGTCAATATAAAGGAGAGCACAACGGAAAGCGCCATGACACCCACGACCCACACAATGGACATCGGGTTCGCCGGGTCGAAGAACTGCACGCTGGTGAAGAGCCCCGGCGCCGCCATCGAGTGGCTGGCAAGCCCGGCGATACCGGCGACTGCGCCGCAAATAAAACCACTGATAAGACTGGCAATGAGCGGACGCTTCAGGCGTAACGCCACACCATACAGTGCGGGTTCAGAAATCCCTGCCATGATGGCCGATGCGGCGGCGGCCAGTGCCGTCTGACGCAGTTCCGGGTTTTTCGTGCGCCAGGCCACCGCCAGCGATGAACCGCCAAGCGACAGATTTGCGCCGATTTCTGACGGCATGACCATACCCTCTTTGCCGGTTTCGGCAATAGTCTGAATGATGGTCGGCGTAAAGACGCGGTGCATCCCCGTCATTACCAGCAGTGGCCAGATTGCGCCCATAATGGCGACGGCCAGCCAGCCCAGATAATTGTGGATGGTATACACCAGGGCGGAAATAGAACTACCGATCCAGATACCAATCGGCCCGATTAACAGGATCGCCAGTGGTGCGGCAATCAGCACAATCAGCATCGGCTTAAGGAAGTTTTTAGTCACCGCAGGGGTAATATTGTCTACCCAACGCTCGATATAGGACAGACACCATGTCATTACCAGAGCCGGAATGACGGTGTAGGTATATTTCACTGCCGTCAGCGGGATAAACGCAAATTCCATGTGTTCACCCTGCGCAGCTTTCGCCATCAGGTCGATAAACGCCGGATGCACCAGTACACCCGCAATGGCAATCGCCAGTGACATATTGGTTTTAAATTTCAACGCCGCGGAAGCCGCCACCATTAATGGCAGGAAGAAAAACGCCCCATCGCCAATCACGGTCAGAATAATTAACGTCGGTGCGTTTTTCGGTAATACGCCGCTCATTTCCAGCACCATGGCTAACAGCTTAACCATTGAGCCACCAATAATGGCCGGAATAAGCGGTGACATGGTGCCAATAAGCGCATCGAGAATACCGGCGCCAATACGTCTGAAAGTTATTTTTCTTTTTCCGGTCTCCTGTGAGCCCCCTGCCATTTCCGGTAACAGTTTCACTACTTCGGCATAAGCCTGTGAAACGGTATTTCCAATAATCACCTGACACTGGTTCTCGTTTTTCACCACGCCCATGACGCCGCTGATGATTTTCAGTGCGGCGGTATCCACCACGCTTTCATCGCGAACTACAAAACGCAAACGCGTCATACAGTGTGTAATCGCCGCAATGTTGTCGCGGCCTCCGAGGGCACCGAGGATCTTTTGTGCTGCTTCGGCGTAATTTTTTGCCATTCGTTATTGCTCTCTGGATATGTCGTGCGTGTATTCTTTATGCCACTGATTAAATTACCTTTTTACAGGCAATAGCAGGCCCCAACGCACGTTCATGTCGTCGCTAAAAACTGATCCCGCTCCAGTTGTGACAGAAATGATGTCGCTATCACGTATAAGAAACCATGATAGGTAACCGGTTCCACACGAAACTCTCAGTAATTCACATGAACGTCAATAAAATTATTTTTTAGCGAATAGATTTGTGATCGACATAACTTTAAACCAGTCAGTTTCACTTAAAGCGAGAGCGTATTCAGAGGTAACGACATGCCAACACAGAGGTCAGCATGCCGGACGATAAAGGAGGTGGGGTTGAGTTGTTACGCTTTTCTGGCGCGCGGGTTATTTTTGAAATTCAGTTACCGTTTCCCAGGCAACCTGTTGTAAGGCTTTTGCCGTTGCCGGGGTCATGTCAGTGTCGATCGGCAGTGCGCCTCCAACCGGGGACTGGTTATACAACGTGGCAAAGAAGACGCAGGCGGCTAAATAGGTGCCAGCCATCGACGGGTGCATGCCGTCCTGGTAATACAGGTTAATCTCCGGATGCGCCTTGCGGGCTTTTTCAAACGCGAGTCCGACTGGCGCAACGTAGCCACCCGTTTTTTGCGCAACAGACAAATAGGCATCGGCAAGCTTCTGGGTTTCTTCCGGTTTATCGCGCTTTGCCCAGGTCATAAAGTAGACCACTTTTGCGCCCGCGTTGTGCGCCATCTCGGCCATTTTAGTTGCCGATTCGACGAAGTTCTCTCGGGAACTCTCTTTCTTCGAGACAGGCTCGGTGGAGTTACCTTGCAGGATCACCACATCCCATTTCTGCAGGCTGTTCTGATACTCAAGGTTGGGAATATGCCAGCCTAAGCGACCACTGGAGATGGTGATCCCACGATACTGATAGCCTTTAGCGTGATCCGGCAGTAAAGATTTTGTCAGATCCCGCAGACGGGTATTAATATTGTTGTTGTAAAACGTGTATGAATTACCGTACAGGGCGATAATTTTATTATCCCCATCCATTTTAGCATGCGGCGAAGGCGCAATTAATGTATCCGCATAACTGCTTACGCTGCCAAAAGTCAGCATTGCCGCCGTGGCGAGCAGAGCGAGCCTTTTCATGTGTAGCCTCTCAGAAATCATAACGAAGCCCGACGATAAGGGCATCATCATTGGTTTTTTGGTTTTTATTGGCGAGCGATTTATCGTAAGTGAAAGATAACCAGGTATCTTTTGCCAACGTTAATTGCGTTTCCACGCGCCAGTCTTCTTTTTCAGCAATATCTTTATCATCTTCATTTAAAACACTATAACCGCCCAGGACTTTAACCTTGCCAAAGTTATAGGAAAGGAGTGAGTCGAATCCATTAAAATTATTGTCGCTTTTATTATCGCGAGAAATAGAAGTGCGTAATGCCGTTACTGCCAGCTCCCAGGCTTGATAATTGAGCTGGAGTCCCCCCATGATCTGATCGTGCTGATTACGGCCATCTGTGGTCACAACACCGTCCTGACGTTTATAACGGCTGGCAGCAATTGCTGGCGTAATTCTGACATCACCAAGCCGGAATAATTTCCGGTAGCTCGCCATTGCACCATAGTCCATGGCGTCGTTGTCGCTATTACCATTACCGGTAACCCACGCCATCTGGATTTCGTTACCGGCAAATTTGGCGTTCCACTGAACAGTACCGTCCTGACGGTTGAACTGGTAAGAATCGTCAATGGTCGTCACGCCGTAATTATAGACGTTGGGGGTGAAATTTTTATATTTATCAGTCATTCGCATGACCTGATAGAGCGGGTTTTTCGTTCTGCCCGCGATCACTTCACCCCACGTTTTGTTCGACAAACCGATGTATGAGTAGCGGGCTTCCAGGTCGCTGTCACCGGTGTTGTTATCGTTTTTCTCGGTACGAACCTGCCACTCCAGGCGACCGACAACTTTGGTATCAGGCAAAAACGTTAAATCTTTCGTGAGATAAACCCCTAAACGACCGCCCAGATCGCTGCGAGTTTCGCTTCCGGCGAATGAGTTGTCACCGCTGGCAATAGTACCCTCGACACGCCCATAGATATCCAGCGTATTACCGTCTTTATCGTAGACATTTAAGGCAAATGCAGAAGAGTTCATACCCATCAGTAATATTAGTGAATAGTGTTTTATTTTCATATAATCCCTCAAGAAAGCCTCAAGGAAGCATTCACTTCCTGGTCATAAAAGGTTAACTGCGAGATAATTGTTCGTGAGAATGAATTAAATCCGATATGGGAATTGTTTTTTCTCGTAATAAAATGTGATTATTCACGCATAAATATACCGCATCGCATTCTTGCATTAATTATTTCAGTATTTGCTAACATAACTCGATCAGATTTTATTTTTACTCTGGAGATAATTTTAAAAATACTGTGAAATCTATCGCACTTTTACAGTAAAACAAACATGACGTTGGGAATATCACATTCCCATGTTCTCTTTTGCGATGGGAAATGTATTTTCCCCTGTAAATTGGAACGCAGATCCCGCAAAATCGGTTAATCACACTATTATTACGATGCTTTCATTACCGGAGAGGTACCGTATGTACGGTAAGCAAACAACCGTATTTGATTCTGATCTCTATTCCCCTCTGTTCACCAATGACCAGATGCGGGAAATATGGTCTGACGACAATCTGATTCGCTGCTGGCTACGCTTTGAAGCGACAGTCGCGCGTGTACAAAGCGATCTGGGGATCATCCCGGCGCAGGCGGCGATAGAAATTGATCACGCCTGTCGCGACTTAACGCTGGACTGGCCTGCCTTAGCGCAGGGAACACAATCCGTGGGAATGGCGATCAAACCGTTGATCGATCAGATCTCGGCTTCCGGCACGCCACTGGTGAGTCAGTATCTCCATTGGGGATGTACGACCCAGGATTTACTGGATTCTGGCCTGGCGATGCGGTTGCAGCAGGCGCTGCAGTTGGTGTATCAGCAACTGATTACCGTTGGCGAAGAGATGAAGACGATGGCAGTGAAGCACTCCCGCACCGTGATGGTTGCGCGCACCAATTCGGTAGATGCTTCCGCCACGACCTGGGGGTTACACGTTTCCGGTTATCTGGCTGAGGTGAACCGGCATCTTGTCCGGCTTCAGCAGCTCTATCCCCGCGCCATTACCGGTCTGTTTGGTGGTGCGGTGGGGAATCTTGCCTCTGTGGGTGCGCAGGGGATGGCGACGCGTGAACGTTTAATGCAGGCGCTGGGGTTGAATATCCCTTGTGGCATAAACAATGCCAGCCAGGACGCCATTGTCGAGGTGGTACAGTGCTTTGCGCTGATTCACGGTACGCTGTGCCGCCTGGCAAATGATGTCGAAACCATGGGCCGCACCCCCATTGCCGAGGTGATGGAGGGAGAAGGCGGTGGCGGTTCCAGCACCATGCCGCATAAGGCTAACCCACGCGCCAGCAATATGATTCAGACGCTGGCAAGAATGGGATGGATGTACGCCTCCGGCGCGCCAGCGATGCTCGACCAGCAGGATGTCCGCGCGGCTTCCATGCGGGTACTGAACTGGACGATTCTGCCTGAAGCATCGAATGCGTTATCGACCAGTCTGACGCGTGCGGAAAAACTGCTTTCGCATCTTATTGTTAATGAAGTAAAAATGCGCGCCAATTTTGCCTGCTCAAAGCATTTCATTATGTCTGAATCACTGACGATGAAGCTTGCCGCAAAAATTGGTCGGGAGCCCGCCTATAACCTGGTAAAAACCCTCTTAATGCAGGCTGATGGTGAGCAAAGTTTTATGGCGATCGTACAGTCCAGCCCGGAGATTCTGGCCGCTTTATCGCAAAACGAGATCGCTGAGGCCTGCGAGCCGCTTTCTTATATTGGCTGTAACGATGAATTGATCGCCGAAACCGTCGACAAATTCGAAAAGATTAAGATAGCTGATATTGCCTGATAACCTCCCGTCCTGATACTCAACCGGGTATCAGGACGCGGAGAAGGTCTCAAAGAACTCAAACAATTCTTCCAGTTGGGCAAAATTGCCCTCGCTGTCCCCTTTCTCGTAAGCCAGATGCAAAATCAGCTCGATAAAGAAGAAGCCTATAATTCGGCTTTGAAAAATGGATTGCGCATCACTTGGAACAACAAATTGCAGTTCGCAAAATTTGCCATAAGGATTAGCTTCGGAATTAGTAATCAGCACGACGTTGGCATTTTTCTTTCTGAACCATTTTGCAATATTGAGCGCGACACGGTTAAAACGATAGTAGGAAAAAACAACCAGCACATCATCTTCTTTAATGTCCATCAAGCATTTAGGAAGTTCGCTAATGTCAGTGGGCAGCAGAGTGATGTTACTGCGGAAGTACTTGAGCAGCGTGCAAAAGTGAATCGCCATCGCATGCGATGATGACGGCCCTACCGCATAAATGTGCCGTTGGTCATTCAGTACCAGTGTAATAAATTCGTTTAAATTATTTATATTGATGCTGTTTTTAAATCCGGCAAAGAGTGAGGATACCCGGTGCGTGAATTCACCAACAATATGCTCAGTCGTAATGGTACTCTTGTTCCGCTGGCGGATGTTTTTTTCAAAAGGCGCCGAGATTTTATTCTCAGACAGGGTGGTATCAAGCGCCCTTCTGAAGGCTGCGTAGCCGGTAAACCCGACTTTATTCAGAAAGCGGCCAATTGTCGCTTTACTCACCGCCGCATTTTGTGAAAGATCGACAATGCCATGATAGGGCAGCTCATTAAAATGCTTGTTAATATATTTATTAAGCCGACATTCTGATTCTGTTAACTCGCCAATACTTTTTGTTAACGAATTATACTCATCCAGACTTAGTGTTCTTTTTCTGTACATATATGCCACCCGGAGACTATTTTATAACAGAGTTGTTATAAGATAATCCCCTGCGGGCGTCAATTACGTCATAGCCTTTAATATTAACTGTTTTCCAGAATTTCTTCATCCCATCACTCAGATGCAGATAAGATGCGATCCTTCTCACAAAAAATACTGGGAAATGACCTTTCCCGTATTTTGCATCAACACCAATGATTAGAATTGAATCTCCAGGTCAAAACGCTTAACTCAGTGATTATCGCGCATTAGGGATTTCTATTATGACAGCGTTTATTATAGCAATAGTGATAACAGTAATTGCCGCGTGGCTAATTGTTAAAAATTATCAGCCGCAAACTGTTTTATTACTCGCAGGTTTAGCATTACTCACCATTACGGTGCTGTTTTTTCCTGAAAATAGTATTCTGTACGACAAAGCAAAATCAACCGGATCCACCTGGCTGGATATCTTCAGCTTTGCCAAAGAATCGCTGACGACCCAAATTGCGGGTATTGGTTTGATCATCATGGCCGCCGGCGGGTTCGCCAGTTATATGGATCATATTAAAGCGTCGAATGCGATGGTGAATATGTGCATTCGCCCCTTAAAGGTGATCAAAGCGCCTTATCTTATCCTCGCGCTGGGTTATATCTGTGCGCAATTGTTGCATGTGGCTATCTCCAGCGCGGCTGGTTTAGCGATGTTATTGCTGGTCACTTTCTTCCCCGTACTGGTGCGTCTGGGCGTGAGTAAAGCCTCTGCGGCCGCCATGATCGGTTTGTGCGCGTTTATGGATCTTGGCCCGGCCGTCGGCACGGCTAACCTGGCGGCGAAACATGCCGGAATGGAAAGCGCCATTTACTTTGCCCATTACCAGATGCCCGTGGCGGCGGTCGTGATGCTGGCGGTTGCAGTAGTGATTTTCTTCACGGCGAAATATTTCGATAAAAAAGACGGGTTTGTGCCTGGCGAACAAGAGGTTGCCGCGGAGGAAGAAGAAGGACGTAAGGCTCCGGTGATATATGCGCTTCTCCCTGTTTTACCTGTAGTCCTTGTGCTGGTGTTCAGCCCGCTGCTGATCACATCAGTCAAAATTGATGTGGTCACAGCGATGATTTTGGGCGCCATCGTCGCCTTCTTTTTTGAGCTGGTCACCACGCGTGATTTCCGGACCTGCTGCAAAGGTTTGCAGGTGTTCTTTAAAGGCATGGGCAGCATGTTTACCAGCATTGTGTCCCTGCTGGTTTGCGCGGATATCTACGCCCAGGGGCTGCAAAAAATCGGTGCTGTGGATTATCTCCTGCAATCGGTTCAGAACGCCGGCTTAGGCTTCACCAGCATGACCCTGGTGATGACCGCACTGGTGGGTATTACGGCAGTATTGACGGGTTCCGGCGTGGCGGCATTCTTCTCTTTTTCCGGGCTGGCACCGTCGATTGCGGCAAAGTTTGGTGAAAGCGCGGTCAATATGATCCTGCCGATGCAACTGATGGCGGGCATGGGTCGCGCCATTTCACCGGTTGCCGGCATCATCATCGCCGTCAGTAAAGCGGGTGAATGTTCGCCGTTTATGATCGTCAGAAGAACATTACTTCCGGCGCTGGCGGGTATTGTCGCCATGTTAATTGCCAACTACGTCCTGATTTAAATTTCTGCTGATAACCATGGATAGCAACGTGAGAGACGATGTGCTGTACGTCCCGTTTACGGGCAAATTGTTACTGGAATCACCTCTTCTGAATAAGGGAAGCAGTTTTACCCGGCAGGAGAGGAATGATTTTAATCTCAATGGATTACTGCCCAGCGCCATTGAAAATATCGATGAGCAAGCTGAACGTGCTTATCAACAGTATCAGGATACCGACTCAGATAACGCCCGGCATATCTACCTGCGTAATATTCAGGATACGAATGAGACACTGTTTTACCATCTCCTGAAAAAACATCTCCCGGAGATGTTGCCGATGGTTTATACCCCGGTGGTGGGTACCGCCTGTGAAAAATTTTCCGGGATCTACCGCCGGGCCAGAGGCGTGTTTATCTCATGGCCCGATCGTGACCGTATTGACGATATTCTGCATGACATTCCGCGCCACGATGTCAGCGTTATCGTGGTCACGGACGGCGAGCGGATCCTCGGTCTGGGTGACCTCGGCGTCGGCGGAATGGGCATTCCCATTGGCAAACTGTCGCTCTACACCGTCTGCGGCGGCGTGAATCCAGCGCAGACGTTACCCATCATGCTGGATGTCGGAACTAATAACCCGCAGTTACTGGACGATCCTCGCTATATAGGCTGGCGCCATCCGCGGATTACCGGCGAGGAATATTTCGCTTTTATTGACCTGTTCATCGCCGCCGTTAAGCGCCGTTGGCCGGATGTTTTGTTGCAGTTTGAGGATTTTGCCCAGCACACCGCGGTTCCTTTGCTGCATCGCTATCGGAATGCGTTGTGCTGCTTCAATGATGATATTCAGGGAACTGCCTCTGTTGCGCTGGCGACGATTTTAGCGGCGTGTCGCAGTAATCAGTGTGATTTCAGTCAGCAGTCGATTGTGATTGTGGGTGCCGGAGCGGCGGGCTGCGGCATCGCCCGGCATATCATCGCCTGTCGGGTAGCTGAAGGGATGCATGTCGATGAGGCCAGTAAAACCATTTTTATGGTGGATCGTGACGGTCTGGTAATGACGACAACCCCCTCACTGGCCGATTTTCAGGCGCCACTGGCGCAACCTCCCGAATGGCTGGCGGACTGGAAATACGCTGGCGCCACACCGTCGTTGCTGGAGGTGATTCACTATGCGAAACCCACCATTCTGCTGGGCGTTTCGGGGCAGTCGGGGTTGTTTACTGAAGAGGTGATACGCACGATGTACCGCCACTGCGAACGACCGATCATTTTGCCGCTGTCTAACCCAACGTCGCGAATGGAAGCCCGGCCAGAAGATATTCTTCACTGGACTGAAGGGAATGCGATTGTTGCCACCGGCAGTCCTTGTGAACCGGTGGATTATGTAGGGCGGACTATCCCGATATCACAATGCAATAACGTTTACATCTTCCCGGCGATAGGGCTGGGCGTGCTGGCCTGTGGCGCGAAAAGGGTCACGGAAGCGATGCTGATGGCGGCGAGTCGTGCGCTTGCCGAGGTTTCACCACTGGTGTGTCATGGCACTGGTGGGCTGCTGCCGGAAATCAGTACGATCTGCGATATCACCCGCTATATTGCCTTTGCGGTAGGCAAGGCGGCGCAGCAGTCTGGCGTGGCAAATGAAATGGATGATGATGCCCTGCGCCAGAGTATTACTGCGGAGTTCTGGTTACCGGAGTATCGCCCTTATAAGCGACGGGCAATCTAGATCCCGTCGATATGGGGAACGTGAAAAGCCTCCGCTTTCGTCGGGCACGAAAGCGGAATTTTTTTATTCGCTGCGCAGGATCTGGCGAAAATGCGATACCAGCGGACGTTGATTGGCTTTATGCCAGGCGGCCCATAATTGTGTGGAATAATTCATCCACGGTAATTCACGTAATACCACCCCTTCCGGTGCATTATGACGCAGACTATGTTGAATCAGTGCCAGGCCTAATCCCGCTGCCACCAGGCCTAACGCGGTGAGCGGTTCACCGGCTTCCAGACGAATATCAGGATTAAACCCGGCTTTGACACAGGCGGCGACAAAATCATCGCGTGAATGGGCATCGTCGTTATGGATCACCGCAATCCACTGCTGATCAGCAAGCTGTTGCGCGGCAAGGCTTTCCTCCTGCGCCAGAGGATGGTTTTGCGGTAAGGCCAGCAGCATTCGGTCATCCAGCACCTGAATGTATTCCAGATCCTGTTCGCTGTCGGCGGGCGGTGTATCGACCAGTGAAAAATCAAGGCTGCGCTGGCGCAAACCTTCAATCTGGGTAACCGGCGGTTGGCTGTAAAGCGCGATATGCACATCCGGGCGCGATACCCGCAGCGTACGCAACGCCGTAGAAAGCACGCCGGAATGCATGGCGTTTTCAATGTAACCAATACACAACCCACCATCTTCACCGCGCCCCAGACGTTTACCCAGTGACTCCAGACGGTTGGCATGCGTCAGTAAAGAACGCGTTTCTGCGAGGAATGTCTGCCCGTCAGCAGTCAGCCGGATGCGCTGCTGGTTACGTTCAAACAGCATCAATCCCAGACGCTCTTCCAGCTGCGCAATCTGACGGCTCAGCGGCGATTGCGAAATATGGAGTCGCTCGGCGGCACGTCCCACGTGCTGCTCTTCTGCGACTACCATGAAATATTTAAGTTGGCGTAAATCGATCATGTCAGACCTCAAAGGACTTAAGTCAGACCAATTATGTCCTGTTAAGTCATAATAGCGCAAGGTATTGTGATCTCCGTCACAGGGCGACAGCAAAAAAAGCCCCAACTGAACCCGAATTAAAGAGGACATCTTATGAGCATTAAAAATTTACTTCCCGGCAAAATCGGCCTGGGCGGCGCACCGCTCGGCAACATGTACCGCGCCATTCCGGAAGAAGAAGCCCACGCTACCGTGAGCGAAGCCTGGAACCTGGGCGTGCGTTACTTTGATACCGCGCCACTGTATGGCTCTGGCCTTTCTGAAATCCGCATGGGCGAAGCACTGTCTCAGTACCCACGCGATGAATACGTTCTGAGCAGTAAAGTCGGCCGCATCATGCTGGACGAGATGGAAGATCCGGCAACTCGTGATTTCGGTGAAAAAGGCGGCCTGTTCGAACATGGTCTGAAAAACAAAATCCTGAATGACTACTCTGCCGACGCCACGCTGCGTTCGATTGAAGACAGCCTGAAACGTCTGAAAACAGACCGTCTGGATATCGTCTGGATCCACGATCCGGCGCAGGATTTCTACGGCGACAGCTGGCTGGAGCAGTTCAATATTGCCCGTACCGGCGCGTTTCGTGCGCTGACACGTTTGCGTGACGAGGGCGTGATCAAAGCCTGGGGACTGGGCGTGAACCGCGTCGAACCCTGCGAACTGACGCTGGCACTTGATGAGCCTAAGCCGGATGCATTCCTGCTGGCGGGCCGTTATTCCCTGCTGGACCACAAACGTGCGCTGCAACGTCTGATGCCGGAAGCGCTGGCACATAACGTCGATATCGTCGTCGGCGGCCCTTACAGCTCCGGTGTGCTGGCAGGCGGCGAGCACTTTGAATATCAGAAAGCCTCCCCGGCCATTCAGCAGAAAGTGGCGCAAATTAACGCCATTGCCGCGCGTTTCAACGTCGATGTCAAAGCCGCGGCGCTGCAGTTCTCGCTGGCAAACCCGGCCGTCGCGGCAGTCATTCCTGGCTCCAGCCGTCCTGGCCGTATGGCAGAAGATCTGGCGGCACTGGATGCGACCGTTCCGGCTGAATTCTGGGCGGAAATGCGCCGTCAGGATCTGGTTGCGGAAAACGCGCCACTGCCGACCCGTTAATCAACCGAGCGAGAGAAATATGAAACTGGATCTGACAGGTAAACTTGCTGTGGTCAGCGGCTCAACCTCCGGCATCGGGCAGGGTATCGCTGCCGGGCTGGCAAAGGCTGGCGCAACCGTGGTTGTCGTCGGGCGTAAACAGAGCGGTGTCGATGACGCCATAGCCGCGATTACGGCACAAAACCCCACGGCGTCGCTGCGCGGCGTGGTGGCGGACCTCAGCACCGAAGATGGCGTCACTGCGTTGATTGCCGCCGTCCCGACGGCTGACGTGCTGGTCAATAATCTGGGGATTTTTAACGATAAAGATTTCTTTAGCGTCCCGGATGACGAATGGCTGCACTTCTATAACGTTAACGTTCTCTCCGGCGTTCGTCTGGCGCGTCATTATGCGCCAGCCATGACGGAACAAGGCTGGGGGCGGATTATCTTTGTCTCGTCCGAATCCGGCGTGGCTATTCCAGGCGACATGATCAACTACGGCGTCACCAAGGCTGCGAATCTGGCGGTGTCCCACGGTCTGGCTAAACGACTGGCCGGAACCGGGGTGACCGTCAACGCCATTCTGCCAGGGCCGACCTTTACTGAAGGTCTGAAAGAGATGCTGGCGGACGCCGCCGCGCAATCCGGGCGCAGTCCGCGTGAACAGGCCGATGAGTTTGTTAAAACGGCGCGTCCGAGCTCTATCATCCAGCGTGCGGCGGATGTGGAAGAAGTGGCGAATCTGGCGGTTTATCTCGCGTCACCGCTCTCCTCGGCAACGACAGGGGCTGCCCTGCGCGTCGATGGCGGTGTCGTTGACACCCTGACAATGTAATCCTGGAGATTTAAGAGAAAATTATCATGGCTAAGACAAGTGTATCGATTGAAATTCCGGCATCTGCCGACACCGTATGGCAACTGATGGGCGGCTTTGATGCGCTGCCAGACTGGCTGCCGTTTATCCCGAAAAGTGTGGTGACGGAGGGCGGTCGCGTTCGCTCACTGACAACCTCTGACGGCGGCACGGTGATTGAGCGTCTGGAAGCGTTCGATAACCGCCAGCGCAGCTACACTTACTCCATTATTCAGGCGCCGTTCCCGGTGGTGGATTACCTCTCCACCATCACGGTTCACCACACGGCTGACAGCCAGGTTTCCCGCGTGGAATGGTCCGGTGAATTTACGCCAGTGAACGTGTCTGATGAAGAGGCGCAGGCGCTGTTTACGGGCATCTACAAGGATGGTCTCAAGGCGCTGAAGGACAACTTCGTTTCCTGATGCGACAGACAGGCGCCGGTGTGTCCGGCGCCTGATAATTACGCTTCTTTAGCGAGGCAGCAGACAGTTATCTTCTTTCCAGCCGTACAACCATTCCATACTGCGATAAAACTCCGCCTGCGATTTGCCTTTCCACAGCAGGTTTCTTACCTGACGTTCAACGCCAGCCGCGTGATAAATGCGCCCCATTTCCCGGGTAGACCAGACGATACGCGCGGTGCGCGGAATACGTACGGATTCGTACAACGCAAAGGCTTTCGCCGCATCCCCATCGCACTGCTCCAGTGCTTTGCCGAGTGTCACCGCATCTTCCAGCGCCATGCAGGCGCCCTGTGCCATATACTGCGCCACCGGGTGCGCCGCATCGCCCACCAGCGTGATGCGATCAGTGCCCCACTTGCCAACCGGCTCACGATCAGCGGTTGACCAGCGACGCCATGTGGTCGGTTTGTCCAGCATCTGACGCGGGCGCGGATGGATCCCCTCGAAATACGACAGCACCTCTTCTTTGCTGCCATCCTTAACCCCCCCACTCTTCCTGCTGGCGACTGTGGAAAGTCACCACCAGGTTGTACTGTTTACCGCCGCGCAGCGGATAATGCACAAGGTGGCAATGCGGCCCGGCCCATAACACCGGCGCGTTGATGCGGAGATCTTCCGGCATATCCTCACAGTCGATGACTGCGCGGTAGACCACATGACCGGTGACACGCGGGGAATCGTTGAGCAGATTCTGGCGCACCACGGATTTCACGCCGTCACAACCGACTAAAATATCTGCCGTCCAGCGGTTGCCTTTATCATCAAACACCGTCACATCATCCGCTGTCTGGCGAATATCAACGACGTTGGTGGACGTCCGGTATTCAACATTCGGATGCGTCAGCACCGTTTCCCAGACAGAAGCGTGAATATCCACCCGGTGAATGACCGCATATGGCCCACCGAAATGGTCGCGAAACGCCTGCCCGGTTTCAATGCGTACCACTTCTTCCGCGTTCACCGCATCCATCATGGTGATGTGATCGGTAAACACCGCCCGCTGGCGCGCCACTTCACCAACGCCGAGGCTGTCCAGCGCGGAAAAGGCGTTAGGACCAAGCTGGATGCCCGCGCCAATTTCACCAATCTCATGGGCTTTTTCCAGCAACATCACTTTGATGCCCTGACGCGCCAGCGAAAGCGCAGTCGCTGCTCCACCGATTCCGCCGCCGACGATAATTGCGTTCGTCACTTTAGCCATTGTCGTTCTCCTTCTCAGGCTGAGAGTTTGTCTTGTTGATTTTCGGGTGCCGCGGCAATAAACGCCGGTAGCTGCGTGCAGGCGTCGTACACCGCTTTACAACGTGGATAGTCACTCAGGTCGCACTCCATGCGCTGTGCGTTCGCCCACTGCGGGATCAGGCAACAGTCAGCAAGCGTTGGGGTATCCCCGACACAATAAGATTGTGACTGGCTCTCCCGCAGCAGTTGTTCGACAGCGCTAAGTCCCTGCTGGATCCAGTGTGCGTACCAGCGTTTTTTCTCTTCTTCACTGACTTTTAATTCTTCGCTCAGATAGCGAAGTACCCGCATGTTATTCACTGGGTGAATATCGCAGGCGATGGCGTATACGATCTCCAGCACCCTGCTGCGCGCCGGGTCGCTGGCTGGCAACAGACACGACTGCGGGAAATGCCGGTCCAGCCAGTCGATAATCGCCAGCGACTGACCGAGCGCGTCGCCGTCATCGGTCACCAGTGTCGGCACCAGCCCAATCGGGTTCATACGGCGATAGGCCTGCGCGTTTTGCTGTCCGATGCGGATGTTGACGCCCACCGTCTGATAGTCGATGCCCTTTAATGCCAGCGCGATGCGTACGCGGTACGATGCTGAGCTATTAAAAAAACTGTACAGCTTCATGCATCACCTCAGACTATCTTCACGGCGATGGGGGTTAACCCGTCCACGTTGCCGGTGATCACATCCCCTTTGACTACCGCGCCCACGCCTTCCGGCGTGCCGGTGAAGATCAGATCCCCCGGTTGCAGTTCAAAGAATCCGGACAGATAGCTGATGGTTTCGTTAACCGACCAGATCAGGTGACGGATGTCACTGCGCTGATGGTCGATGCCATTCACCTGTAGCCAGACAGCCGCGTTGTTAACATCCACGGATTCACTGGCTTTATGCAGCGGCGCAATCGGGGCAGAGAGATCGAACGCTTTACCGATTTCCCACGGACGCCCCATCTGGCGCATCTCCATCTGGCGGTCGCGGCGGGTCATATCCAGCCCGGTGGCGTACCCCCAGACATAGTCGTGGGCTTTTTCTAATGGAATGTCGCTCCCCTTTTTGCCGATGGCGACCACCAGTTCAATTTCATAGTGGTAGTTGTCGGTTTGCGTCGGATAAGGAAGATTGAGCGTTTCGCCTGCTGCGACCGGTACCACCGCATCAGCAGGCTTACAGAAGAAGAACGGCGGCTCGCGATCCGGATCAAAACCCATTTCGCGGGCATGTGCGGCATAGTTGCGCCCGACGCAGTAAACGCGACGGACGGGAAACAGCTCATCGCTACCGACAACCGGGACGGTAACGGGTGCCTGCGGTTCAAAAACATACTTAATCATGGCTCTCTCCCAAATTAATAGCGTGCTTCACGGAACAACCCGAGGGCTTCCTGTACCGGTCTGTCCGAAAAACTGAATAACACGGTGTCGTCCGTACTGTTGAACGACACGCCGTGCCACGTCGGCACCACGAAAATATCTTTTGCTGAAAAGGTGAAGGTCTCGTTGCCGACAGTGACTTCGCCGCTGCCCTCCACCACGTGATAGATGGTACTGTCGGTGGTGCGCGCCCTGCGCGAAGCAAAACCTTTTGGCAACAGTTGCAGGAAGGCACCCATCGAGGGCATCGGGTAGCCACCGGTCACCGGGTTGACGTAGCGCATCTTGTAGCCATCCCACTCGTCAGCCTCGCCGAGGCGCGTCAGGTCGTGCAGCGCTTCGCGGCTGCGGTCGTAGCGGTAGTTGAAGATCGGTGACGAATTTCCTTTCTGGTGGCGCAGCGGCAGCATGTTGGCAGCGTAGCGCGGCAGGTAGTCCCCTTCTTTTCGCGAGACCGGCTGCTGGTCTTCCGGGTAATCCTCCGCAAAGCCACAGCCGAGAATATTCACCAGCGGCAGATCCAGGCCATCCAGCCAGACCACCGGTTCATCGCCCGGGTTACCGTGGTCGTGCCATTGCCACTGCGGCGTCAGAATAAAATCGCCCTCGTGCATTTGCGTACGCTCACCGTCAACGGCGGTAAACGCCCCTTTTCCTTCGACGATAAAGCGCAATGCCGACTGGTTATGGCGATGGCTGGGCGCGACTTCGCCCGGCATGATCAACTGCAGCCCCGCATAAAGGGTTGACGTAATGGAGGATTGCCCGCGCAGCATGGGGTTTTCCAGCACCAGCACACGACGCACGGCCTCTTTTGCGCCAATCAGGTCGCCGCTTTCCAGCAGCAGCGGGCGAATTTCCTGATAGTTCCAGTACGCCGGGGCACAGTTCGCGTTCGGCGTCTGCGGCACCAGATGATGCAGCGATTCCCACAGCGGGGTGAGGTTCTGCCCCGAAATGCGCTGGTAATACTGCTGACGGCTGTTTTTAACATCCTGATGATATTCAGACATAGAGATTCTCCTTAATCGTTCACGACGCCAGCACGCGGCAAGGCATCAGGGACAGAGGCTGGCGGGCGGGAAATTATCGTCAACAGGGTTAACATCACCGCGTTGATGACCGCCGGAACAGCGATAATGAAAAACAGTGTGTTGAAAGAGAAATTCATCGCCATCATCACGCCGCCGGAAAGCGAGCCGACAATCGCCCCGCAACGGCCAATGGCATTGGACCAGCTGACGCCCGTTGCGCGACTTTGCGTGGGATAGAGCATGGCGGTTAAGGCATTCAGGCCCACTTGCGATCCGCTGATACCCACCCCGGTACCAAAAATCGCCAGCGCCATCAGCCATAAACCGTTTTCACTCAGGCCAATCATGACGATACACACCGCGCCCAGCGCATAGCTCACCGCCAGTACGCGGAATGGATTGTGTTTGTCCATCAGTACGCCCAGCGCCAGCGCGCCCAGCGTCCCGCCAATCTGGAAAGCGGCGGTAACCCAGGAAGCCTGCTGCAGGTCAATGCCGCGATGGTTTAACAGCGTTGGCATCCAGCTTGAAAGCAGGTAAATAATCAGCAAGCTCATGAAGAAAACGACCCATAACATCAGCGTAATGGGCAACTGGCGACCCACGAAAAGCTGACGAATGCTGCCTTTGGCAATCGCGGCCGTTTCATTCAGGTAGAAATGGGTATTGTCGTATCGTTCGCCGGTCATTGCGCTGACGGTACGGGCGATGGTCGCCTGCGGCAACTGGTGGCGCACCTGCCAGCGCGGCGATTCCGGCAACACCACCAGCAGCGCAAAGAACAGCATCAGCGGTAACACGCCGCCGAGCACCAGGATCCCATCCCAGCCAATCACTGACACCAGTTGTGCGCTGACAATCCCGCCCATCGCCGATCCGAGCGTAAAACCGCAGAACATCAGGGTGACCAGCGCGCCACGACGACGGGTCGGCAGGTATTCCGAGGTCATGGTGATGGTGTTTGGCATGGCGCCGCCCAGCCCGAGCCCGGTCAGAAAGCGCAGAATAACCAGCGTTTGTAAATCGGGCGAAAACGCGGACAGCAGACTCAATGCACCAAATAACACGACGCAAAGTTCAATCACGCGTTTGCGACCGAAGCGGTCGGAGAGCGGCCCGCAAAGCAGCGCGCCGGCGGTTAATCCCACCAGGCCCGCGCCAAACAGCGGTGCCAGATCGCCCACCGACAATTGCCAGTGGGTGCGGATATCAGGTGCGATGAAGCCAATGGCCGCGGTATCAAAGCCATCAAGCATGACCACCAGAAAGCAGCAGATGATCACGTGCCACTGAACCTTGCCGATGGGAGCGGCGTCGATCAGTGCTTGTAGTTCACGTCGTTGAGTCATGATAAATGCCTCAGTGCAGGTAAGGTAAGAGGTCGTTTTGTTTTTGATATGTTACGACTTTGTAGGTTGGGCGATAAAATGTACAATGGCATTTCATGCAGAGACATAACCTGAGGGTTATAGCTAATGGCGAACTGGACGCAGAAACTGAAACTCCATCATCTGCAAATGCTGGTGGCGCTGGGCGAACAGGGCAATCTGACCCACGTCGCCAGAATGATGAATATCACCCAGCCAGCGCTGTCGAAATGGCTGTCACAGCTTGAAGATGAGATAGGGATCACACTCTTCGAACGGCACAGTAAAGGCTTGCGTCCGTCCGAGGGTGGAAAACTGTTGCTGCAACATGCTCAGCGGTTAATCAACGATATGGAGCGTTCGCAGTATGAAATGGCGCGCTTTAAAGCGGGTGGGTTGGTCGGTAGCCTGAAAATCGGTTGTTCACCGGTGGCGACCGACTGCGTCTCGCAGGCAATCCTCAATCTGCTCAATGAGATGCCGATGCTGCATCTGAACATTGAAGAAAAAGTAATGACCCCGCTGCTGCATGATCTGTTGGCCGGGTCGGTCGATGTCGTGGTTGGCCGTGTCGGTGGCCGGGCGCTGCAACTGCCGCTGAACTATCAGGTGCTGTACACCGAACCCGTCTGCTTTGTCGCGCGTCCTCATCACCCGTTAGCCGGGCATGCCACGCTGACCTGGAACGATCTCGCCGACTGGCGCTGGATTGTCTGGCCGACAGGAACGCCTATCCGCATCAGCATTGATAACGCGCTGGTCGATAACGGCGTCATGCTGCCGGAGAACACCATCGAATCCGCGTCTATGAACGTCAGCACCAACCTGCTGCAAAGCAGCGATATGATCTCCATTCTTTCTTTGCGACTGGCGCAGCGCTACGCCAGCCAGGGACAGTTGGTGATCCTAAACCTGCCGAAAATAGAGCAGAAAGGAAGCGTGGGTGTTTTCTGGCGTAATAATGAAACACCCTCCGCCGCGCTGAACCGCTTTTTGTATTTTCTGGCACAGGTTTAGCGCGGCGAATACAAATACAGCCTGAAAAATAATAAACAGCGCTTAAATCCGAACCTGCATTTGTAATTTCACAAAAAATCCTTTTTTTCTTCATTATTTTTAAGGTGAAATAAAAAGAAAGAATCAATTCCAGAAAATACTTCTCATTATCCATTATCGCCGTATAATGAGCAAAAATGAGAACGATCATTCTCACCACCCAAAAATACGGAGCGATGCATGATCAGCAAACTGGAAGCCCGACAGAAAGCACGGCAGGACGATATCATTGCCGCTGCACGCCTCTGTTTTCGCGACAGCGGCTTCCATGCTGCCAGCATGTCGCAAATCGCCGCGGAAGCGAAACTCAGCGTCGGACAAATCTATCGCTACTTCGCCAGTAAAGACGCCATTATCGAAGAGATGATCCGCCGTATCATCGATTACCGTATCGCCGAGATGGAAGGCAACACCCAGACTCATCTGCTGCCACATCTGCTGGCCTGTCGTTTTACCCTGAGTGAGGATGACGACGCTTTAATGCTTGAGATGTCGGCGGAAGCCACGCGTAACCCGCAGGTCGCCGCCTGGCTGGCCGAGGCCGATGAGCGTATGTTCAACAACGCCTGCGCCCATCTGCAAAAAGAACACCCACACCTCAGCCCGGAACGCGTGCGTTGCTGTGTGGAAGTCATCGCGGTCATGATGGAAGGTTCCATTTACCGCCGTTTAACGCCGCAAAAAGTTTCACCCGAGGCGTTAGAAAAAATCTATCAGGAAATTATCAATATGCTTATCGCTGTTAAGTAATTTAATCCTGTAATCAGCGGGGGAATTTAATTCTCCTTTTTTGTCATTTCCGGGAAACCGGGAATGTGGATTCGTTCACCCTTAAATCCTCGCAATATATCCGCGGGGAGGACGTCATTCACCTTGAGAAAAAAGATGAAATACATCACAACCACCTTTGCCGCATTATTTCTCCTGAGCGGATGCGATAATGCGCAAACATCAGCGCCCCAACGCCCGGAGCAGGAAGTGGGTGTCGTTACATTAAAAAGCCAACCCGTTTCCGTGGTCAGTGAACTCACCGGGCGCACCACCGCCGCGATGAGCGCGGAAGTTCGTCCGCAGGTGACCGGCATCATCCAGAAACGGCTTTTTAATGAAGGCGATAACGTTAAAGCCGGGCAGGCACTCTATCAGATTGAGGCAGACAGCTTCCGCGCCACCTGGAACGAAGCCGCCGCCGCGCTGAAGCAGGCGCAGGCGCTGGTGACCGCCGATTGTTCGAAAGCGCAGCGTTATGCGCAACTGGTGAAAGAGAACGGGGTTTCACGTCAGGATGCTGATGACGCCGCCTCGACCTGTGCGCAGGATAAAGCCAGCGTCGAGTCAAAAAAAGCAGCGCTGGAAAGCGCACGCATCAACCTGAACTGGACCACCATCGCCGCACCGATAGCCGGACGCATCGGCATTTCATCGGTGACGCCTGGCGCGCTGGTCTCTGCTGAACAAACCACCGCACTGGCGACCATTCGCAGTCTCGACACCATGTACGTTGACCTCACACGCTCCAGCGTCGACCTGCTACGCCTGCGCAAACAGTCGCTGGCGACCAACAGCGATGCGATGAACGTGACGCTGATTCTGGAAGATGGCTCAACCTACAGCGAAAAAGGGCGTCTGGCGCTGACCGAAGTGGCGGTGGATGAATCCACGGGTTCCGTAACCCTGCGCGCAGTATTCCCTAACCCGAAACAGCAACTGCTGCCAGGGATGTTTGTGCGTGCCAAAGTGGATGAAGGCATCATGAACGATGCCATTCTGGCCCCACAGCAGGGCATTACCCGCGATACCAAAGGCACTGCCACCGCGCTGGTGGTAAGCGCGGATAACAAAGTCGAACAGCGTGAACTCGAGACAGGCGAAACCTACGGCGACAAATGGCTGGTATTACGCGGCCTGAAAACGGGCGATAAGTTAATCGTCGAAGGTTCTGCCAAAGTGGTGGTTGGCCAACAGGTGAAACCCGTTGAAGTGAAGGCCAACGGAGGAAACGCCTGATGTTTTCCAGTTTCTTCGTGCGTCGCCCGGTTTTTGCCTGGGTTATCGCGATTCTGATTATGCTGGCCGGGATGCTGGCCATCAATACGCTGCCGGTGGCGCAGTACCCGGATGTCGCGCCGCCGTCGATTAAAATTTCCGCCACATATACGGGTGCATCAGCACAAACACTGGAAAACAGTGTGACCCAGGTCATCGAACAGCAACTTACCGGGCTGGATAACCTGCTCTACTTTACCTCCACCAGCAGTTCCGACGGTTCGGTAAGCATTACTGTCACTTTCGAGCAGGGTACCGACCCCGATACTGCGCAGGTACAGGTGCAGAACAAAGTGCAACAGGCGGAGTCGCGCCTGCCGAGCGAGGTTCAGCAGGCGGGCGTCACCGTGGTGAAATCCCAGAGCAACTTCCTGCTCATCATGGGGGTGTACGATAAAACCGATAAAGCCAGCAGCTCTGACATCGCCGACTGGCTGGTGAGTAATATGCAGGATCCCATGGCCCGTATCGAGGGCGTCGGCAGCCTGCAGGTATTTGGCGCCGAATACGCGATGCGTATCTGGCTGGATCCGGCGAAACTCGCCTCTTACTCCCTGATGCCATCCGACGTGGAGACGGCGATAGAAGCGCAAAACGTGCAGGTCTCCGCAGGTAAAATCGGCGCGCTGCCGTCGCCTGACAGCCAGCAACTGACCGCCACTGTGCGTGCGCAGTCGCGCCTGCAAACGGTCGAACAGTTCAAAAACATCATCGTGAAAAGCCAGTCTGACGGCGCGGTGGTACGCATTGGTAACGTAGCTCGCGTCGAGATGGGCAGTGAAGATTACACCGCCGTTGCCAGACTGAACGGTCATCCGGCCGCCGGGATGGCAGTGATGCTGGCGCCGGGGGCGAACGCCCTGAGCACAGCCACGCTGGTAAAAGAAAAAATCAACGAATACAAACGCAACATGCCGCAGGGTTATGATGTCGCGTATCCGAAAGACAGTACCGAGTTTATTAAAATCTCCGTTGAGGACGTGATACAAACGCTGTTCGAAGCGATCATCCTCGTAGTCTGCGTGATGTATCTGTTCCTGCAGAACCTCCGCGCGACGCTGATCCCGGCGCTGGCGGTACCCGTCGTGCTGCTCGGCACTTTTGGCGTGCTGGCGCTGTTCGGCTACTCCATCAATACCTTAACGCTGTTTGCGATGGTGCTCGCCATCGGGCTCCTGGTGGATGATGCCATCGTGGTGGTGGAAAACGTCGAGCGTATTATGCGAGACGAAGGGCTACCCGCCCGCGAAGCCACTGAAAAATCAATGGGAGAAATTTCCGGGGCGCTGGTGGCGATCGCGCTGGTGCTCTCCGCCGTATTCCTGCCGATGGCCTTCTTTGGTGGCTCAACCGGAGTGATTTATCGTCAGTTCTCGGTCACCATTATCTCGGCGATGTTGCTCTCCGTCGTCGTGGCGCTGACATTAACGCCTGCCCTCTGCGGCTCGATTCTGCGTCACACCCCGGCGCATGAAAAAGGTTTCTTCGGCGCGTTTAACCGCTTCTACGGTTCGACCGAACGTAAGTACAAACATAAGGTGCTCAACACGCTCAGCCGTACCGGGCTGGTGATGGTGGTTTATCTGGCGGTCTGCGGCGGCATGGCGCTGGCGATGTGGAAACTGCCGGGCAGCTTCCTGCCAGTTGAGGACCAGGGCGAGATCATGGTGCAGTACACGTTGCCTGCGGGCGCGACCAACTCCCGTACTGCCGAAGTGAGCAAACAGGTCACCAACTGGTTTCTCAATAAGGAAAAAGACAACACCAACGTTATCTTCACCGTTAACGGCTTTAGCTTCAGTGGCAGCGGCCAGAACGCCGGAATGGCGTTTGTCTCCCTGAAAAACTGGTCCGAACGTAAGGGCGCGCAAAACACCGCACAGGCGATTGCCCTGCGCGCCACCCAGGAGCTGGGGGCGATCCGTGACGCCACGCTGTTTGCCATGACGCCACCGGCGGTGGATGGTCTGGGCCAGAGCAACGGCTTCACCTTCGAACTGATGGCCAGCGGCGGCACCGATCGTGCGGAATTGCTGAAAATGCGCGATGAGCTGATCGGCAAAGCCAGTCAGGATGCCACGCTGCATGCGGTACGTGCCAATGATATGCCGCAAACGCCGCAGTTGCAGGTCGATATCGACAGCAACAAAGCGGTGTCGTTGGGCCTGTCGCTGAGCGATGTCACGTCAACACTCTCCAGCGCCTGGGGCGGCACCTATGTGAACGACTTCATCGACCGTGGACGCGTGAAAAAAGTGTATATCCAGGGCGACAGCGATTCCCGCTCATCCCCGTCTGATCTGGGTAAATGGTTTGTGCGCGGCAGCGATGACAGCATGACACCATTCTCTGCTTTCGCCACCACCCGCTGGGAATACGGCCCGGAAAGCCTGGTACGCTACAACGGCGCAGCCGCCTATGAGATTCAGGGCGAGAACGCCACCAGCGCCAGTTCCGGTACTGCAATGACCACCATGGAAACGCTCGCCAACAATCTGCCCGCCGGTTCCACCTGGGCATGGAGCGGTCTGTCGCTGCAGGAAAAACTGGCCAGCGGCCAGGCGATGAGCCTGTATGCCATCTCGATTCTGGTGGTATTCCTTTGTCTGGCCGCGCTGTATGAGAGCTGGTCAGTACCGATTTCTGTCATTCTGGTGATCCCACTCGGCCTGCTGGGTGCGGCGCTGGCGGCGTGGATGCGAGGTCTCAGCAATGACGTCTACTTCCAGGTGGCGCTGCTGACGACGATTGGCCTGTCGTCGAAGAACGCCATTCTGATCGTCGAGTTTGCCGAAGCGGCGGTGAACGAGGGTTACTCCCTCTCCCGTGCGGCGCTGCGCGCGGCACAAACCCGTTTGCGCCCGATCCTCATGACGTCGCTGGCGTTTGTCGCCGGGGTAACGCCGCTGGCAATTGCCACTGGCGCAGGCGCCAACAGCCGTATCGCCATCGGTACCGGGATTATCGGTGGTACGCTAACCGCAACGCTGCTGGCGATTTTCTTTGTTCCTTTATTCTTTGTGCTGGTGAAACGCCTGTTCGCCGGTAAACGCCGTCAGGGGTAAGTTATGTTTCGTTTCTCTGTTTTATTTATCGCCTTCCTGAGCGTCGGCTGCGTATCACTCGACCCGAACTATCAACGGCCCGACGCGCCCATCCCGGCAATGCTGCCGGGTACGCAGGGGCAAGCCGCGGCAGTGATCGGCAACTGGCAGCAGGTGGTGAAAGATGCCCGTCTGAATAAGGTGGTCAGCATGGCGTTAAACAGCAACCGCGATGTGCAAAAAGCGATTACTGATATCGACGCTGCCCGCGCCGAATACGGGGAAACGCGCGCGTCGCTCTTCCCGACGGTGGATGCGGAGCTAACCGGTAGCCGTAGCCGCACCACCACCACCGGCGTCAGCACCACAACGCAGGCGGAAGGCGCAGTATCCAGCTTTGAGCTGGATCTGTTTGGCCGTAACCAGAGCCTCTCCCGCGCCGCGCGGGAGACCTGGCTTGCCAGCGAGTACACCGCGCAGAACACACGTCTGACGATGATTTCCGAACTCACCACCGCGTGGGTGACGCTGGCCGCCGATAACAGCAATCTCGCGCTGGCGCAGCAGACGATGAACAGCGCGGCGGATTCACTGAAAATTGTGAAACGCCAGATGGACGTGGGCACCGCCGCCGCCACTGACGTGAGTTCCGCGATGAGCGTCTACCAGCAGGCCCGCGCCAGCGTGGCGAGTTATCAGACGCAGGTAATGCAGGACAAAAACGCCATCAACCTGCTGGCCGGTCAGACAGTGCCGGACTCACTGTTACCGGGTACGCTGGAGAGTTTAAGCGACAACACCATCACGCTGGTGCCCGCAGGGGTTTCCTCCGCTGTGCTGCTCAACCGCCCGGATATTCAGGAAGCGGAACATAATCTGCTGAGCGCCAATGCAAATATCGGCGCAGCGCGCGCCAACTTCTTCCCGACAATCTCTCTTACCGCCAGTGCGGGTGTGGGTAGTGATTCACTCTCATCGCTGTTTAGTCATGGTATGAAGGTGTGGTCGTTTGCGCCATCGGTTACCCTGCCCTTGTTTACCGGCGGCAGCAATATGGCGCAGCTTCGCTATGCTGAAGCGGAGAAAAAAGGGCTGATCGCCACCTATGAGAAAACCATTCAGAGCGCGTTTAAAGATGTGGCCGATGCGCTGGCACGCCGCCAGACGCTGAATGAAGAGCTGGATGCCCAGCGCCAGTACGTCGCTGCTGAGCAGCAGACGCTGGATATCGCCGTGAAACGCTATCAGGCCGGAAGCGACGATTACCTGACGGTGCTGACCGCGCAGCGCACACTGTGGTCAGCGCAGGAATCGTTGATCGCGCTGCAGCAAACCGAGCTGGATAACCGTATTGCCCTGTGGCAGTCGCTGGGAGGCGGGGTGGTTGACTGACCCGACAGGTTGGCCAACGACGCATCACGCCGTTGGCCGTGTGTTTTATCTGTCACTTATCGAACGAGACCAGGTCCTTGAATATCAGGTGCCCCCATTTTTTTCCGCGCGCATGCACAAGCAAGCCCCCTTCTGACAGTCCACCCAGCGGAACGGGTGAGAAACCGAGTTTTTCCGCAAGTACACCGACCTCCGCCAGGGCGCTGTCATCGTCACTCGCCAGGAATACGACTCTCCTGCCACCCTGCACGGACGGATCCTGGTCAAGGACGGCAGCGACCAGATGATTGAAGCCTTTCACCAGCCTGGCTCGAAACTTCGGTTTCAGCTGATAAGGCGCTTCTTGCCTGGTTCCAGGAACTGGTGATGTTCACACAAAGCTACAGGGGTGTGGTCGCTATGATGGCCGCGGCTCACACGGATAAAGATTCCGCGCTTTACGCTTCATGTGCCGCAGTGCATTCAGCAGGCGCTCAATTGCTACAACGCGCCCAGGCTGAAGGCATGGCGCGCATGGACATGAATGGCGATGACCTGTTCGCGCTAATAACGGCGCTGGGCTGGGCAGTTGACCAGCCATCATTCGCCTCGCGGGCAGATCACCTTGTTCAATTAATTACGAGCGCCATCCTGATAAGTCAGCCCTCATAACAGGAACCTCAATTTTCATCCATCAATGAAATTAAAATGTGAAACAGATAGGTTTCACACCACCCCGGGCTTGCTAAGGCGGTGCCAATACCAGATTGTTCCTGTCTGAGTTTACGCTTTAGAGTAGATAAACAATGACGGCAAAAGAAGCCCTTCACCAAAAGCTTAACGCTTTTTACCGTGAGAGCCAGGAGGGCTTCACCACACTGGATTGTGAGCGATTTACCGCCACAAGCCGTAGCGTCATCAGTCACAGGCCGTTTTCACTCAGGCCAATCATGACGATGTACACCGCATCCCGTCAATCTGGAAAGCGGCTGTAACTCAGGAAGCCTGTTGCAGGTCAATGCCGCGATGGTTTAAGAGCGTCATGCTGGCGGAGAATACCATCGAATCCGCGTCTATGAACGTCAGCACCAACCTGCTGCAAAGCAGCGATATGATCTCCATTCTTTCTTTACGTCTGGCACAACGCTACGCCAGCCAGGGACAGCTGGTGATCCTAAACTTGCCAAAAATAGAGCAGAAAGGAAGCGTGGGTGTTTTCTGGCGTAATAATGAAACACCCTCCGCTGCGCTAAACCGCTTTTTGTATTTTCTGGCACAGGTTTAGCGCGGCGAATTTGCTTAGTAGGTGCTGAAATAGTGTTGGATCAGCTCCGGGTTTTTTGTTTGCGTCAGCGCAGTCATCAGTAATATCCGGGCTTTAGCGGGATTTAATGAATCAGCGACCAGTCCAGGTTGACCTTTGTCGGCTGGTACAACGCCATTCCCTGTGCGGGATGAACGTATCACTATAATTCCGGCTTTTTCTGCTTTCTTGATCCCTGCCTCGCTTCTGACGGAAACAGAACCCGCCCCGGTTCCGGCATAGATGATTCCGTCAACATGATGCGAAATTGCTGCATCATACATATATTCCGGATCATCCTGGTAACCATAAATAATCACGACTTTCGGCAAGTTGCGCAGGTTTCGCACATCAAATACTGAACGCAGGGTATGCACCTTTTCCACTCGCGTCTCAAATTGCGGTTTACCGTTTACAATAACCCCCAGATACCCCTGCTCAGGCGCTTTGAATGTATCCAGCGTGGTCGCGTTAGTTTTAGTGACAAATCTTGCCGAACCAATACGATCATTTAATACCACCATCACCCCGCGGCCCCTGGCATTCGGGTCTGCGGCCACAGTAACGGCTTCCAACAGGTTCATCGCGCCATCTGCGCTGATCGCTGTCGCGGGTCTCATTGCGGCCGTGAATACCACGGGCTTATCACTCTTCACCGTCAGATTCAGGAAATACGCCGTTTCATCCAACGTATCTGTGCCATGAGTAATCACCACACCATCAACATCATCCCGCGCCAGTAGCGTATTCACCTGCTGAGACAGTTTTAAAATAATATCGCTGGTCATGTTTTCACTGCCAATATTAGCAATTTGTTGACCATCAACACGTGCAATATTTTTTATCTCTGGCACGGCATTAATTAATGTCTGAACGCCAATTTCACCGGATTTATAACCCGATGTTTGTGTTGTACTTGCTGCCGTCCCTGCTATCGTGCCTCCTGTAGCAAGAATCACAATATGAGGTTGCGTGGTAGCGCTAAATATACTTTGACTGATAAAAAGCAAAGCCATAGCAATGAATATTCTTATATTCATTTTATCTTCCTCTGAATTTAATTGAACAGGGTGAAACCTGTCTGACTTTTAAATAATCAGGCCAGCACCATTTTTCCAATAATTAAGCCAACGGTAACCGAAACAATGACGTTGACTAAGCCTGGTCGCATAAAGCTATGATTAAGCACGTACTTACCAATCCGCGTGGTTCCGGTGTCATCAAAAGCTAATGCTGCCAGACACTGGCCCGCCACAGGAATAAAGAAATAGCCATTGACTGCTGGCCATGAACCAATCAGCGCATAGGCTGGCAACCCTAACGCCAACCCCAGCGGCAATAAAATAAGCGTTGTTGCGGCCTGACTGCTGACCATCGCGGATACAAAAAACATCATGATAGCAATGAGCCAGGTATGCTGTTGTAAAAGTGTCTGGACTTCCGCTTTGATCAGTTCGATATGCCCATTCACAAAGGTTTCGCTCATCCAGGCAAGCCCGAAGGCGCAGACAATCGCCAGCGCACCGGCACGAAAAACCGTACCGCTAATGATTTGATCCACCTGCGGGCGACACAGCAATACAATCAGGCAGGCAAAAGAGAGCATGGTAATCTGGATTGCGGCAGACATTGAAAGCGGTTGTAGCCCTTTTGCTGTTTCAACCATTGGGCGCAGAGCCGGAATAAGCCCCAACAATACAATCACAACCGCACTCATTAAAAACAGCACAACAGAGAGCCTGGCACGCAGCGTGACTTCTGTTTTTTTGCTTTCCTTCTGAACCGGCTGAATAACTCCTTCAGCCAGTCGACGCTGGTACTCCGGGTCGTCTTTTAATTCTTTGCCTTTATTGAAAGTCGCTATCGCCCCCATTGCCACACCGATCAATGTTGCAGGGACACAAATCATCATAATGGTGGAAATTGAAATACCCAAAGGCGCCATCAGGCCAATCATCGCCGCCATTGCGGCTGATATCGGGCTGGCGGTGATTGCCTGCTGTGAGGCGATTACGGAAATGGATAATGGGCGTTCTGGACGGATCCCCGAGTCACGAGCCACTTCAGAGATCACCGGCAACAAGCTGTATACCACATGCCCTGTTCCAGACATAAAGGTAAAAATATAACAAATAAAAGGAGCCAGTAACGTAATGTAACGTGGGTGACGTCGCAGGATTTTTTCTGCCAGTTTAACCAGTAAATCCAGCCCCCCTGCTGCCTGTAATGATGCTGCAGCTAATACAACAGAAAGAATAATAAGAATAACATCAATGGGGGGTGTTGAAGGTGTCAGGCCGAATACGAATACCATGACGCCCACACCCAACCCACCGACCATCCCTAAAAATACGCCGCCGATCCTGGCGCCAATCATCAAAGCGATAAGAATAAAACACAATTCCGTCCAAAACATACTTCCTCCTGACCTGTGTGGAGTGAATGCTGGGTTAATTTAATGGAACAGCGTTAACAGGCAGAATAAGGTTTGCCAAAACCGAATGCGCCGTAATGTGATAAAACCTGCGCAGCAGATTGCCCTCCCGCCCGCATGGCTGACATCACTATTTCATCATCAGGTTTATCTGTACCGGATTGCATAATGGAGAGCATAAAACCGGTTAAAAAAGCGTCACCCGCTCCCAGCGTATCCACTGGTTCGATATACTGAGGATGCCACTCAAGATAACCATTGGCCGAAAAATAATAAACCCCCTCATGTCCGCGGGTCGCGATAACATGTTGGCAACCGTAATGATAAATTTTCTCAAGCTTTTCTTTTATTTCATCTGATGATAAACCACTGCATGAAATAAAACCGTAGCTTATCCATGGACATACACTTTCGAAATATTCATCAGTACCGCGCCCGGAAAAATCAAACGAAATAAGATTATTATTCTGTTTTATCTTTTCCAGCTCTGGCTCCAGAAAACCGTTGATGCTGGAGTGTACTAAATTGAATTGAGAAATATAATGGAGATCATCTTGTGATAGTTTCAAAGGATGCTCGCGCAGCACCCCATTTTTATTGCTGGCAACAAACTCCCGATCACCATTTTTGAGTCGAATACATGCGTATCCATTCTCACCAGCATAATGACGGCAGTGGGTGATATCTATCTGCAACTCATGTAAGACATCCTGCACATGCCTTGCAGCCTCATCATTGCCAAAGACTCCCATAAAAGCAGCAGGTACGCCTGCGAGTTTTGCATACACGGAAAAATTTAATGCATTCCCCCCCGGATACATCACTCCGGAATGGAGGTATTTATCGACAACATTGTCACCAATACCTATAACGCTGATGCTCATAACTAATCCTTGATTTATATATAGAATAAAAAGCGTCCCTGCCTTTTCTAAATCCCTGTAATTAGTACTCAACTTTCCACATATAGCGACGCGTGGTTAACGGGTGCTGACGAGCCCTTGCAAGCGCGCGATTGTAGACAGGATAAACGTTATTAAAGAGAGAATGATTGAAATAATCTATCACCGTCGTCTTGATAGTAGATAACCCTAATTCTTTCGCATCGACAACTTCAATCCGGCGGCCATACTTTTTCAGGAAGTTTAAAGCGCGTTCATCTACAGGCCGCGCGCTGCCCTCAGATAGCTGGAAGAAAAATGGTGTGTTCGCATCAGTAATCTCAAAAGGCCCATGGAAAAATTCACCGCTGTGGATGCAGGCTGAGTGAATCCACTGCATTTCCATAAAGATACAGATACTCTGGAGATATGCCGCACCGTAACCAGCACCGCTTGCTACGGTATAAATAACTTTGTCGTCTTTGTATTCCTGCGCAAAAGCCACAGCCCGCTCTGCGACATGCTCACAAGCACGATAGACAATTCGGTTAATTTTGCTTATCCCGTCAAGGAAGTCGTCGTAATGAACATAGCCTTCAGTCTGCTGCAATAGCTCTACTGCGCTCAGCAAACCTTTCATTGTCTTCTCTTCAGCAATGTCTTTGTTATCACCAAAGGTGTAGCTTTCCACGTAATCGCAATGGGCGACTAATGGCGAATCCATTACCCATGTTAACCCAATAACCGGTGCGCCATGTTGACGTGCAAGCTCAGCCGCCTTAATGGTCTCCGGGGTATTTCCTTTGTGCGAAGCCACGATAACAACTGCGTTCTCTCCCAATGCCGATGGCAGGTTGTTAATGAATTCTCCGCTGTTGTACAGGCCAACGGTAAGACCTTTCGCCTCTTTCTCTAAAAAGGCTTTTGCCGGATAAAACGCAGCATAAGAGCCACCGCAGGCCACATAATAAACGTATTTTACTCCCCCTTTATCCACCTGGCTGGCCAAAATGTCGCTAACAATCTCTTTCATACTCATCATACATCCCTCTGGTTCTTACTTTGACCCGGCGAACTCTGCCGCCACAAATGACTTGTAATGTGTTTATATTTTTATATGACATTTAGATACATTTGTTCAAGATGCAAAGCAAAAAAAAACGGGATCCGCGACGTGGATCCCGATTTGGATGAATCAGTATGACTGCTGAAAGGGTAAAACTACACCGTGAAACGAATTTTGTCGCCGACAATCAGTTGCCTGGAGACACAGGACAATTCGCCTTTGTTGTCGATCATTTCACTCTTAATGAGGATAAGAGGATAATGCTCTGCTACGCCCAGATAATGAGCAACCTCAAAACTCGCGTAAACCAGTTCGATCATTTTTCGTGAGTGGGTAAACCACAAACCGTGTTTCTCACGCAAGCACTCGTATAGCGACTGATTGTTAAGCTCTTCCTGTAACAGGAAGGCAAAACGGGGTGGCATCTGGACGGTTTCCAGCGAGACGGGAATATCGTCAGCATAGCGAATACGTTCGATGACAACAGCTTTTTCTTCGGCAGTCATGCCCAGCAAAAACCGTGTCTCATCATCGATAGACTCGAAGACTGATTTGATAGTACGTGAGCCGGGTCGCCGCCCCTGTGACTGGCATAACTCGGTGAAACTCATTATCCCTGTCATACTACGCTGAAATTTTTCAGTGGAAACAAACGTTCCCTTACCTGACACGCGGGTCAGGAGTTTTTCACGCGTTAACGCGTCCAGTGCTTTTCGCACGGTTACCCTACTGACCTCCCATTGTGCGCTTAGCTCATTTTCAGTAGGGATCTGCTGTCCAGGTTGATATTCGCCACATAAAATAGCCTCTTTGAGGGAGGCTTCAAGCTGTTTATAGAGTGGCTTTGCGCTTTTGCTGTCAGGCTGCTCCATCATTTGTATCCATTTGTATTATAAAATACCCGCCATGTATTATAACAATTTACCTGACATTTGCTCGCTGACATAGACCCATAACAGCGAAAAACGGTTAAGATGAAATCTGTTGTGAGGTTGGCGCGTGATATTTAGTCTTCCTGTAAGCACACCATAATTTCTTTCAAGAAAAGACAGTTCAGCGATTGTCCATAGTGTCCCTGCATTTTTCCTTCTCTTTTCTTTGCTTTCATTTTCACTCCCTGCAGCAGGCGTATTACGTATGACGCACTCCTGGTTTATCGGGGCGGGAAAATGACTCGTCACGACAGCAGTTCACGGCCTATCCCATCTTACACCCTGTGTATCGATAAAATACCTTGCCTGAATTTCTCTATAAACCAGTTAATTTCCGGTTATCGTCATTGCCGTAAGACGACTAAATACATTAGCCTTTCTTACAATAACTGCACAATTAATAATGTTATTTACAAAATCTTACTTATGGATTATTTTCACGTTTAATTTTTATACGAAATCTCCCTTAAGGATAAGTAATGGGCAGGAAGCCAGTACGCGGATATTCCGTCGTCACGCGCCTTTTCTGTTTCGCCATTCTGGCGGTAGCGTGCGCGCGCGCCACAGCGGCTCCGCTCTCTCCGGCTGACCGCGATACGATTCAACAGCAACAACAACAGTTGCTTGAGCAGAACCAGCGTCAGCGTGATGAACTGGAGCGCAGCACGCCGCTGCCCCGTCCGACTGCTCCTGTCGCACCACCGGCCACAGAAGGCCCGTGCTTTACCATTTCTCGTATTGAGGTGCGCGGCGCCACCCTGCTCTCTTCACACGACGCACATACCGTTACCGCGCCCTGGCTGAATCAGTGCCTGAATATGGCACGTCTGACGCAGGTCACTAACGCCGTCTCCGAGTGGTACATCAGCCGGGGGTATATCACCAGCCGTGCCTTTCTGACTGAGCAGGACCTCTCTTCCGGCGTGCTGCATCTTACGGTGCTGGAAGGTCGGTTACAGCAAATCCGACTGGAAGGTGTTCCGCAGCGGACGCTCGCCATGACTTTTCCCGGGCTGGAAGGAAAAATCCTTAACCTGCGCGACATCGAACAGGGTATGGAGCAATTAAACCGCGTGCGGCAGGTTCCCGTGGAGATTGAAATCCAGCCAGGCGACAAACAGGGCTGGTCAATTGTCAATCTCACCGCCGCCCCGGAATTTCCGCTCAGCGGGTCGGTAAGTTTTGATAACAGCGGGCAGAAAAGCACCGGCACCGGCCAGTTCAGCGGCGCGCTGACCGGCAATAACCTGCTCGGGCTGGCGGATAAATGGTTCGTCAGCGGCGGGCGCAGCAGTGATTTTTCAAACTCGCATGATGCGCAGAATTTTGCTGCGGGTGTCAGCGTGCCGTATGGCTACGGTCTGCTCGACTACAGCTACAGCTGGAGCAATTACCTCAACACCATTGATAACAACGGCTGGCCGTGGCGCTCAACTGGCGACAGCGAAACCCACCGGCTTACCGGCTCATGGGTAGTGTTCCGCAATGGCGATATCAAAACCGGGCTTACCGCTGGCATCACCCACCGCATCAACCATAACTACCTTGACGACGTGCTGCTGGACTCCAGCAGCCGCAGGCTCTCCAGCGTGATGCTCGGTATCAACCACACGCAAAAAGTGCTCGGCGGTGTGGCGACCCTCAACCCGTCTTTTACCCACGGCGTACCGTGGCTGGGGGCGGAGGACGATCACGACAAATATGGCGATGTGCCGAAAGCGGAGTTCCGAAAGTGGAGCCTCAACGGCAGCTTCCAGCGGCCTCTGGCGACCGATCTCTGGTGGCTCAGCAGCGTTTACTTTCAGTGGTCACCGGACCGGCTATACGGAGCTGAACAACTCACTCTGGGTGGAGAAAGCTCTGTTCGTGGATTTAAAGAACAGTATCTCTCCGGCAACAATGGCGGTTATCTGCGAAATGAGCTGAATTACTCGCTGTTTACCCTGCCGTGGCTGGGGCAAATCAGCGTGATGGCGGCACTGGATGGCGGCTGGCTGAAACAGGATGACCAGGATCCGTACGCCAGCGGCACGTTATGGGGTGCAGCGGTCGGGCTGACCAGCGCGAACCGCTGGTTTTCGACACAGTTTACCGTGGGAACCCCCGTGAAATACCCGGACTGGCTGGCACCGGACCATTTTATTATTTATTACCGCGTGGCGGTGGCGTTTTAAGGGACAAAAACGATGGATAACAATCAGACCCGATTTTCTCAGCGTGTACTGAGCTGGCTGCTGAGTACCCTGCTGGCAACGCAACCGTTTCTGCCCGCGGTGGCTGCGACCATCACCCCCACCGGTAACACAAAGATGGACAAGGCAGGCAACGGCGTGCCGGTGGTGAATATCGCCACGCCTAACGGAGCTGGGATATCCCATAACAAATACAATAATTACAATGTCGGTAAAGAGGGGTTAATCCTCAACAACGCCACCGGCAAACTCAATCAGACCCAACTGGGTGGTCTGATCCAGAACAACCCGAACCTGAAAGCGGGTCAGGAAGCCAGAGGTATCATTAACGAAGTCACCAGCGCTAACCGTTCACAGCTTCAGGGTTATACCGAAGTGGCGGGTAAAGCGGCGAACGTGATTGTTGCCAACCCTTACGGCATTACCTGTAACGGCTGCGGATTTATCAATACCCCAAATGTGACACTGACCACCGGGAAACCGGTACTGGATGCCAGCGGCAACCTGCAGTCGTTTGATGTCACTAAAGGCAGCATTACCATTGAAGGTCAGGGGCTCGACGGCAGTCTCAGCGACTCAGTATCCATTCTTACCCGCGCCACGGACATTAACGCCGCCCTGCATGCAAAAGACCTGACAGTGATTGCCGGGGCCAACAGGGTGACGGCGGACGGTCGCGTCAGTGCACTGAAAGGTGAAGGCGAGGTACCGAAAGTCGCCATTGATACCGGCGCACTCGGCGGGATGTACGCCAACCGTATTCAACTGGTCTCCGGTGAAAGCGGCGTCGGGGTGAACCTCGGTAACCTCAATGCCCGCAGCGGTGATATTACGCTGGATACGAACGGCAGACTGACCGTCAACAACAGCCTCGCCACCGGCGCCATCACGGCAAAAGGCCAGTCCGTCACCTTAGCCGGCGATCACAAGGCAGGCGGTAACCTGACCGTCAGCAGCCAGAGCGACATCGCTCTTGGCAACGGTTCGCTTAACAGCGACAACGACCTCAGCCTGACTGCCAGCGGTAAAATCACTCAACAGAATGAAAAACTGATCGCCGGTCGGGATGCCACGTTGCGGGCAACCACCCTTTCTCAGGATGGCAACAGCCAGACCGATGCCGCACGCAATATCGCCCTGAATGCAGGTAGCAGTGTGGCAACACAGGGGCGCGTGACCGCCGGGCAGAACCTGAGCGTCACCACCGGCACACTCAGCCACAGCGGCGAACTGGTCGCCGGTAATGCCCTGTCGCTGAATGCTACAAACCAGACGCTGAGCGGTGCGGTAAACGCCACCGGCGATATCACGGTGCAGGGACAGAACCTCAGCACCACCACCGCTTCGCAGATTCAGGGGCGTAACCTGACGCTCAACGCGAAGCAGGCCACTCTGGGCGGTACCCAGGCGGCGAAAAGTCAGTTAAAAATTACCGCCAGCGAACGTCTGACCCACAGCGGCAAAAGCAGTGCAGAGGCACTGAACATTAACGCTCCGGCATTGATTAACCAGGGCGTGATGACGGCCACCACCCTGAACACTCAGTCACAGACGCTGACCAACAGCGGTCTGTTGCAGGGCGATTCACAACTGCTGCTGAACACCCGCCAACTGGATAACCAGCAGGCCGGGACTCTGTACAGTGCCGCAAACCTGACGCTCAGTATTCCCGATATCGTTAATAACGGTCTTATCTCTGGCGATGCCGCCCTGACCGTCCAGACCACCACCCTCACTGGTGACGGTCTGCTGCAGGGAGTGAGCGCCCTGACCCTCGCGGGTGACACACTGACGCAGGGCACCGCAGGCCGCTGGTTAACTGCGGGCGCGCTGGATATCACCGCCGGGCAGCTCACCACCACAGGAACCCTGCAGGGTGAGAACGTCACGCTGAACGGTACGGGCTGGAACCACAGTGGCAGCCTGCTGGCGACCGGTAATCTCTCCGCTACCCTCGCCAGCCAGTTTGTTAACAGTGGCGACATCATGAGCCAGAGTAACGCCATTCTGACAGCACAGAGCACGGACAACCAGGGCCAGGTGCTGTCAGCAGGCAATCTAACCCTTGCGGGAACGACGCTGAACAACCGTACCACAGGCTCGCTGCTGACCGCCGGTGATCTGAACGCCAGCACCAGTACCATCAATAACCAGGGACAGTGGCAGGGTAAACGCGTGCTGACTGACGCGCTGTCACTGACGAATGGCGGCATTATTCAGGCGTCAGAAAGCATGAGCGTCCGTCTGACCGGTAACCTCACCGGCGCGGCAGGCAGTAAGCTCATTTCGAATGGTGAGATGGCGCTCAGTGCGCTGAATTTAAGCAACAGCGGACAATGGATCGCGCAGAACCTGACGCTGTCGGGTGACACACTGACCAACGCAGGCGACATCACCGGCGTCAGTGGTCTGGCGGTTTCGCTGAACGGGATGCTGACCAACCAGACCGGCGGCAAAATGCTCAGCGCCGGTGCGCTGGCACTGCAGGCCGCAGGCATCAGTAACGCCGGACAACTGCAGGGTAAAGCTACGACTGTCAACGCCGCGTCGCTCGCCAACAGTGGACGCGTGCAGGGGGAATCGCTCGACCTGAACATCAGTGGCGAGCTGAACAACGCCGTGAATGGCGTATTGCTGAGTCAGAATGCGCTCAGCCTCTCCACCGCGACACTTATCAACAACGGTACGCTGCAGGGCGGCGGCGCGACCACGCTCACCGCCAGCACTCGCGCGCAGAACGACGGCAACATCCTCTCCGGCGGCAGACTCACACTGACCACGCCACAACTCACCACTGGCAGTAACGGGCTTATCCAGGCGCTGACATTGCTGGTGAATGCCGTGCAGACCGTTAACGGCGGGAAGATAGTGGCGACCGGTGATGCCGAGCTGCGCGGAACCAGCCTGACCAACACCGGCACGCTGCAGGGCGCAAACCTGCAGGTGCTGAATAACACGCTGACTAACAGCGGCACCGTACTGGGCACCTCTTCCCTTACCGTGAAGAGCGCTACCGTTAATAACCAGGCAGACGGCAAACTGTTCAGCGCCGGGGATCTGTTGCTCGACAGCAACACCCTCACCAGCGCCGGTCAGGTCGTCGCGCTTGGCGATACCACCCTGAAACTGGTTAGCGCCCTCACCCACAGCGGCACCCTGGCGGCGGGCAATCTGCTCTCCGTGACCTCGCAGGGGGCCATCACCAGCAATGGCGTCATGCAGGGCAACGGCCTGCTGCTCAGTGCGGGGGGCGTGCTGACCAACAATGGTCAACTGACCACCGGCACGGCCAGCAGCACGTTCAATGCGCAGAGCATTCTGCTTAACGACGCGGGGAGCCTGTCGGCGGGCGGTGACGTACAGATGACCTCACGTAGTGATATCACGGTGAATGGTTTTCTCGGTACGGCAGGTAACATGACGATGAACGCCGCCGGAACGCTGCTGAACACCGCACTGATTTATGCCGGTAACAATCTGCAGCTGTTTGCTGACCGCATTCACAATATTTACGGCGATATTCTGGCGGGCAACAGCCTGGTGATGCAGAAGAATGCAGCGGGTGCGGCGAACACGGAGATTATCAATACATCAGGAAATATCGAGACCCTCAGGGGTGATATCACGATGAAGACGGGTCATCTGCTGAATCAGCGGGATGGTCTGAAAGTTACAGAAACACATATTAATGGCGGGCAGGCGATCCCCGGCATCGGCGATGCAACGGTAAATATCGATATCAGTAACCTGGCTGAGGGAAGCTATGGCATGACCAGCGAGGTGGTTGAGCGCCAGGTGGGATCGTGCAACGGCCATGGTGCGTGTAACTATATTCACTGGAATCAGTTCTATTATGCGATGTTTACTGATTCAGCCGTACAGAAATTCATCGCCAACCAGACCCGGCTTGATGTAACAAGCACCGGAGGCGTGGCGCAGATAGCATCAGGCAATAACCTGACCATCGCCGCCGGTACGCTGGAAAACCAGGCCAGTAATATTCTGGCTAACGGGAATATCATCCTTACCGGAAACGTGCTCAATAATCAGAGCTGGCAGTCAGGGACAGCCACAGAGTGGTATGTCTATCAGTACGATCCCGGGCGTATCGGGTATGCGGTAGATCCGGAAACCGGCTACCCGACAGACGGGAATAAATACTCAGACGTTATGCCGGACAGTAATACAATTGCGTTTACGCTGGTCGGTCATGATACCTCACGGGAAAATGGCGATATTTATCGATCTGTTATCCAGGCGGGCGGCAATGTTAATGCCACTTTCACCAGTGATATCAGTAATACCAGTGCCACCGCCAGTGCCGGGCAGATTAGTAACGCTATCACCACCCCGTCGCTGACACCGCTCAGTCAACAGGCGGTAAGTGATGCGGAACAAACGCAATCGCTCACAGACGCAGACACTGTCGCAGTCAATTCCCCCGAATGGCGCGATGAAGTCAATGAGGCACTGCAAAACCTGACCGGTGGCGATTCACTGGATAATTCAGCCACCGGAGCTTATCCCCTCCCCTCGGGCAATAACGGCTATTTTGTTACGTCCACCGATCCGGACAGCCCGTATCTTATTACTGTTAACCCGAAACTCGACGGACTCGGTCAGCTTGACCCCAGCCTGTATGGCGACCTTTATGCGCTGCTGGGCATGCAACCGGGCGATGCGCCGCGAGAAACGAACAGCGCGTTTACTGATCAGAACCAGTTCCTGGGATCGTCGTATTTCCTCGACCGGCTCGGCCTTAACCCGGATAACGACTATCGCTTCCTCGGTGATGCGGCATTTGATACCCGCTACGTCAGCAATTACATCCTCAACCAGACCGGCAGTCGCTATATCAACGGTCTCGGCTCTGACCTCGACCAGATGCGATACCTGATAGATAACGCCGCCGCCACGCAGAGCGCCCTCGGCCTGCAGTTTGGCGTCGCGCTGACGGCCGCGCAGATCGCCGCACTCGATCAGAGCATCCTGTGGTGGGAATCCGCGACCATCAACGGTCAGACGGTGATGCTCCCGAAAGTGTATCTGTCACCGAAAGACGTTGTCGTGCAGATCGGCAGCGTTATCAGCGGAAATAACATTCAACTGGCTGGTGGTACTGTCATCAACGATGGCAGCACCATTACTGCGCAGAATGCATTAGCTATCGACAGCAGCAACAGCCTCAGCAACCTGAATACCGGACTGATAAACGCTGGCGGGAACCTTTCACTGAGCGCGCTGGGTGATATCAACAATATCGGCTCGGCTATCAGCGGTAGGACCGTACAACTGGAGAGCGTGACCGGCAGCATTAACAACATCACTCAGACACAGCAGTGGGATGTAAATGCGAAAGGGCGTACCGGCAATGTCCATATTTCAGGAACAGACGTCGGACCGACAGCCTCCATCACCGCGAAGGACTCCCTCGATCTTTACGCCGGGAAAGATATTAACGTCACCGGCGCAAATGTCGCTGCAGGTGGCGATCTCACCATGGCAGCAGAAGGTAATATTAACGTTACGGCGAATGAGATCGCAGAGCACAAGAGTCGCACCGGATTCAGGGGTAAGGGCGATATCAACAACAGCTCTGTCAGTCAACAGGGCAGCAGCATCACTGCAGGCGGTAATCTCGCCATGCAGGCGGGCAACGACCTGAACGTCTCCGCGTCTTCTGTATCTGCAGGTGAAAGTGCCCTGCTCGCGGCGGGCAATGACCTGAACCTGAATGCCGCACGTGAAGGAGAAACGCAGCGCAACGGCAAAGCTGAAAGCCACGAAAGCCACGCGGCAGTCTCCACGGTGACAGCCGGAGATAATCTCACCCTTGCCGCTGGTCGTGATGTGAACAGTCAGGCTGCCGGGATTGCGGCGGAAAACAACGTCGCCCTGCAGGCGGGCCGCGACATGAACCTGATGGCGGAATCTGCCAGCCAGGGCAACAGCTACATGTCGAAAAACAAAAAAGAGATTAATGAATCGGTCCGCCAGCAGAGCACGGAAATCCTCAGCGGTGGAGATACCGTGATGGTTGCCGGACGGGATATCACGTCTGAGGCCTCTTCTGCAACAGCGGGGGGAGATATTGCCCTGGTTGCCGGGCGTGACGTTACGCTGACCACCGCTACCGAAAGTGATTATCACTATAAGGAAGAGAAGAAAACCAGCGGCGGATTCCTCAGCAAGAAAACCACACACACCATTGAGGAAGACAGCGCCACCCGGGAGAAAGGCTCCCTGCTTTCCGGGAACAGCGTCACCGTCAGTGCGGGTAATGACCTGAAGGTAAAAGGCTCAGATGTGGTGGCTGACCAGGATGTGGCACTGGCTGCCGGCAATAACGTGGAGATTACGGCGGCCACCAACACCGATACATCCTGGCGCTTTAAGGAAGAGAAAAAATCCGGTCTGATGGGTACCGGTGGCATTGGTTTCACCATCGGTAGCAGTAAAACCACGCATGACCGCCGTGAGGCCGGTACCACACAGAGCCAGAGTGCCTCCACGGTGGGCAGTACGGGCGGTAACGTCAGCATCACCGCGGGTAACCAGGTGCATATCAGCGGCTCGGATGTGATTGCAAACCGGGACATCAGCATTACCGGTGACAGTGTGGTGATTGACCCGGGTCATGACCGTCGCACCGTGGACGAGAGATTTGAGCAGAAATCCACGGGTATCACAGTGGCCCTCTCAGGTGCTGTCGGCAGTGCGCTGAATCAGGCTGTATCCGCTGCGCAGGATGCAAAAAACAGCAGTGACAGTCGACTGGGGGCACTGAAAGGGACTCAAGCCATCCTGTCCGGCGTACAGGCCGGAGCGAATTATGGATTACAACAGCAGAGTGCTGACCCGAATAACGGTATCGGCGTGAGCATCTCCCTGAACCATCAGCAGTCGAAGTCAGAGACGAAATATCAGCACGATATGGTTTCCGGCTCAACCCTCAGTGCCGGTAACAATGTCTCCATCACTGCCACCGGGAAAAATAAGGACCAGAACAACAGCGGCGATATCCTCATTGCAGGCAGCCAGATTAAATCCGGCAATGACACAACCCTTAACGCGCAGAATGACATTCTTCTCGCAGCCGCCGCGAACACGCAGCAGACCACAGGGAAGAACAGCAGCAAGGGCGGTGGTGTCGGCGTCAGCTTTGGTGGCGGGACTAACGGCGGCGGGCTGAGTATCTTCGCCAGCATTAACGGGTCAAAAGGCAGCGAGAAAGGCAACGGCACGACCTGGACCGAAACCACACTGGATGCGGGTAAAAATATCTCCCTCACCAGCGGACGGGACACCACCCTGTCCGGTGCCCAGGTCAGCGGTGAGAAAGTGACCGCTGATGTGGGGAACAACCTCACGATTTCCAGTCTTCAGGACAGTGACCGCTACGACAGTAAACAGAACAGCGTGGCCGCAGGCGGCAGCTTTACGTTTGGCGGAGGTGGCGGGAGTGCCTATGCCAGCATCAGTCAGGACAAAATCAAAAGCAATTACGACTCGGTTCAGGAACAGAGCGGAATTTACGCCGGAAAAGGTGGTTTTGATGTCACTGTGGGTAATCACACCCAGCTTGACGGGGCAGTGATTGCGTCCACGGCAACGGACGATAAAAACCGACTCGACACCGGAACGCTGGGCTGGACGGATATTCACAATGAGGCGGACTACAAAACCAGTCATACCGGTATCAGCGTTTCCGGTGGCTCCGGGATGTCAGGCAGCCAGATGGTGGCCTCAAATGCAATGGCAAATGCGGCGAATGCCCTTACAGGACTTTCGGGCAGCAAGGGGCATGCGGAAGGCACCACGTCATCTGCCATCAGTGGCGGCAGTATCGTCATACGGGATAAGGAAAATCAGAAGCAGGATGTGGCTGACCTCAGCCGGGACCCGGAAAATGCCAACGGCAGCATTGCTCCTATCTTTGACAAGGAGAAAGAACAGCAACGTCTGCAGCAAGCACAGGTTATCAGCCAGATTGGCGGTCAGATGAGTAACATCGTCATGACACTGGGTGAAACTGAGGCGATGCAGAAAGCAAGAGATAAGCATCCGGGCCTGAGTGATGAGCAACTGCGCAACACGCAAGACTACAAGGATGTCATGAAGGGCTACGGCACGGGCAGCACATCGCAGATGGTGGTACAGGCCATCACGGGTGTGCTGGGCGGACTGAATGCTGACAACTTCGGTCAGGCGCTGGCGGGTGGGCTGAATCCGGCAGTCGCACAGCTTATCAAGCAGACAACCGGAGACAACCAGGAAGCGAACCTGATGGCACATGCTGTCTGGGGTGCACTGGCAGCACAGCTAGGCGGAAACAATGCTGCAGCCGGTGCAGCAGGTGCGTTCAGTGGGGAGCTAGCGGCACAATACATCATCAATAACTACTATGGTGGTAAAACCGACAATCTCAGCGAACAGGAACGTCAGCAAATCAGCATGCTGGCAACCATCGCATCGGGGGTAGCCGGTGGACTGGCAGGCAACAGTGCAGCAGCAGGGACCGGTGCTCAGGCGGGTAAAAATGCAGTTGAGAATAACTCGCTTAGTGAGGAAGAAGAAAAGCGGCTCGGGCTTCGACCGGGCAAAATTATTGACATTAACCCTTTATTTAACAGTACTGCCAAAGTTCTTGATGGGGATGGCGATCCACTGAAAGGTGGTGGTGGTGGAGCTAAGTTTTCGATTAATAAAGGACAGCAAAATAAACACGTACCAGGTACGAATGAATTCAAAATCGCTTCTGAAGCAGGGTTGAATAAGAGCACACTTTCAGTTTCCCCTGACTCATTGCTTCCTAAATTGGGAACTGGTCAGCAAGTAGGTAACGTTCCTGTCGGGACTCCTGGTTCAAAAGAGCGTATAAACTATGGGAAGCCTATAGGGAACTACATAGACCCTCAAACAGGAATATCCATACCGACAACGAACGGTATCGTTCACTATGGGAAAAATGGTGTCCACATTGTTCCTGCAAGGCCATCAGAAAAATGAAGGAGAATGTGATGACTTCCTCGGATTTAAGTTCATATGTAAGGCTTTCCTTACAAAGGGCTCTGTTAGGTAATGTAACTCCAAACATTCGAGCTGTAGTTGTTGAATTGAAAAATAAAAATATCAGCTTGCTGTTTTATTTTGACGGTGAACCCAATGACGATGATGAGGAGTTAGTGTCAGTGGTAGAAACTGAAGTTATTGCGGATTTTGATGAAGATTTTGTCATAGAGGCGATTGCCACGAGGCTTGATTATCCTCAACCCATTAAGAATACTAATGGAATGTTGGTATTCTTAAGAAACGAATAGCTCAGACACACGTCGGGGCAAAAAATTATTAACCATTTGCTCACCGTTTTCCTTAGAAAAAGCGGCTTTTTGCGGCTCCGGAAGAATATCAAGAACCACCTCGAGGGACAGCACAGACGCATCCCCATCGGTGGTACTACGACTGACCGTTTTATCAGGATCGGATGCTGCAGCATAAAGCCGATTAAGTGATCGTCGGTAAACTTATTTTCCGCGAGTCCTTTTGTAAGCACACCCGTTTTAGTTCCACGCACTTTTTGAGATTTCCGGTTTTTCAGCCATCAGCCGGTACTCTTCCGGCGTCAGGTTATTCAGGGATTCATGAGGTCGCTCACTGTTATATTCCGTCAGCCAGCGCTCTGTTATTTCCCGTGCTTCATTCAGTGTCCTGAACAGGTAAAAATCCAGTATTTCTGTCCGGTAGGTCCGGTTAAAACGTTCGATAAACGCATTCTGTGTTGGTTTGCCTGGTTTAATAAATTCCAGTGCCACACCATGCTCTTCTGCCCATTGCGCCAGCGTCAGCGAAATGAGTTCCGGGCCGTTGTCCATCCGCAGTTTCAGCGGATAACCCCGGTTTGCCACGATCCTGTCCAGCACCCGGACCACCCGTTGTGCCGGGATATTCAGATCGATTTCTATTGCGAGGGCCTCGCGGTTAAAGTCATCAACCACATTGAAGGTCCGGAACCGTCTGCCGCAGACCAAAGCATCATGCATAAAGTCTATCGACCAGCTCTGGTTAAGTGCTTCCGGCGTTGCCAGTGGTGACGGGTTACGTACCGGCAAACGCTGCTTTCCTTACGGCGAAAATTCAGTTTCAGCAGGCAGTAAATCCGGTGGACTCTTTTATGGTTCCAGGGATTGCCTTGTCTGCGAAGTATCTGAAAAAGTTTATTAAATCCATACCGTGGATAGCGCTCAGCCGCTACAGTCAGCGCCACAATCACTGGCTCATCACGCCGTGTATCCGGCTGGTAACGAAATACCGTCCTGCTCAGCGATAACATCCTGCATGCCCGGCGTATGCTCATCGCAAACTGGGCAGTCAGATAGTTGACGAGCTCACGTTTTATCGCTGATTTTAAAGCTTTTTTTCGATGACGTCTTTTAACGCACGATTTTCCAGACTCAGGTCAGCAAACATTTGTTTCAGCCGGCGGTTTTCGTCCTCAAGATCCTTCATCTTTTTGATATCAGAGGCTTCCATACCGCCATACTTCGCTTTCCAGTTGTAATAGCTGGCCTCAGAAATACCGGCTTCACGGCAGACATCCTTGACGGTACGTCCGGCTTCGACGGACTTCAGAACGGCAATGATCTGGTGTTCGGTGAATCGGGCTTTACGCATGGCGATCTCCTCCGGGAACATAATCAGTATGTCGGAAGATCTCTAAAAGTGAATGGGCCGGTTTACGGGGATGGTTACAGGCGGCTTTTGTTCGTTATTGGGCTGTCGCAGTAAGAACGTTGAAACCACTGCCAGCGCGGTGATATGCTCCCGACTACCACACACCAACCACGCGACAGGCGCGGCGATTGTGCAATGTGTAGTTACGACTGTACCTGCATTAGCGGGGCTAAGTAACTAGCTGATAAATAAAAATATGTTTATTTATCAGTAATTTGGAGCGGGCGAAGGGAATCGAACCCTCGTATAGAGCTTGGGAAGCTCTCGTTCTACCATTGAACTACGCCCGCGAAGAAGTGCGTGAAACATTATAAACGTTATGTCCTGCCTGACAAGACTCGCCCACGCTAACTGGTGAGAAAATAATCTTTTAACACTTAGGCTTACTGCCTTGCGGTGGCAGATAACGCAGCGGATCAATAGCCGTTGCGCGATAGCGGATCTGGAAGTGCAACCGCACGCCGTCGGCATCGCTGCTACCCATGGTCGCGATCTGCTGCCCAATTTTCACGTTCTGACCGTTGTTTACCATCAGCTTGTCATTATGCGCATAGGCGGTGATGTAGTCTTCGCTGTGCTTAATCATCACCAGGTTGCCGTAGCCGCGCAGTTGGTTGCCGACATAGACCACCTTACCTGCTCCCGCCGCATACACTGGCTGACCGCGCTGGCCTGCGATATCGATGCCTTTGTTACCGCCATCTTTTGTTGAATACGGCAGCACGACTTTTCCGCTGGCAGGCCAGCGCCAGCAGCGCTGCCCGACGGGCGGCCATGAGGATGTCGGCACGGCGGAGGACGGCGTGACTTTTGCGGTGCGGGTGGATTTACTGCTCATTTTCTTTGAGGAGCCCGACGAGCCATTCACCTTCAGCCGCTGCCCCACCTCGATGGTATAAGGCGGTGAAATGCCGTTAAGCCGCGCCAGATCCTTCACGCTGGTACCGGTGAGGCGCGAAATGCGGTACAGCGTATCGCCGCGCTTCACGGTATAGGTCGCTCCGCTGTAACTACCGTCAGAGCCTGATTTACTGCCAGAACAACCAGCCAGCAGTAATCCGGCCAGCAGGCAAAGCATCAGGCAAAAGGGAGAGCGATTCAGGCGTCCTGCGCGCAAAGCAAATCCTCAAACAGCGACAATCGGATGGCCTATGATAGCAGCCTGAAGCAAGATGCCAATGCCTGGTGAGGCTTAAAATCGACTGAAACCGAGGATCTACAGGCAAAAAAAAGCCCCTTCGCTCTCGCGAGCCAGGGGCTTTTCACCGTCAGACGATTATTTCTGTGGGCGCAGAGCCGGGAACAGAATCACGTCGCGAATGGTGTGGCTGTTGGTGAACAGCATGATCATACGGTCAATACCGATACCCAGACCGGCAGTCGGCGGCAAACCGTGTTCCAGCGCGGTAACGTAGTCTTCGTCGTAGAACATGGCTTCGTCGTCACCAGCGTCTTTCGCCGCAACCTGATCTTTAAAGCGCTGCGCCTGATCCTGCGCATCGTTCAGCTCGCTGAAGCCGTTACCGATTTCACGGCCGCCGATGAAGAATTCAAAGCGGTCAGTGATTTCCGGGTTCGTGTCATTACGACGCGCCAGCGGAGATACTTCAGCCGGGTATTCGGTGATGAAGGTCGGCTGAATCAGATGGGCTTCTGCCACTTCGTCGAAGATTTCGGTGACGATACGGCCCAGACCCCAGCTCTTCTCAACGTGAATGCCGACAGATTCCGCGATGGCTTTCGCAGAATCGAAGTTATCGAGATCCGCCATGTTGGTTTCCGGACGGTATTTCTTGATAGCTTCACGCATGGTCAGTTTGATGAACGGCTTGCCGAAGTCGAACGTGTGTTCGCCGTAAGGCACTTCCGTTTTACCCAGCACGGTTTCGGCCAGCGTACGGAACAGGGATTCGGTCAGCTCGATCAGATCTTTGTAATCAGCGTAAGCCATGTAGAGTTCCATCATGGTGAACTCAGGGTTATGGCGAACGGAGATACCTTCGTTACGGAAGTTACGGTTGATTTCGAAAACACGTTCGAAGCCGCCAACGACCAGACGTTTCAGGTACAGTTCCGGCGCGATACGCAGGTACATGTCCATATCAAGGGCGTTGTGGTGCGTGATGAACGGACGTGCAGACGCACCACCCGGGATCACCTGCAGCATCGGGGTTTCGACTTCCATGAAGCCGCGCTCAACCATGAATTTGCGCATGCCAGCCAGGATTTGAGAACGCACTTTAAAGGTACGACGGGATTCATCATTCGCGATGAGATCCAGGTAACGCTGACGATAACGGGCTTCCTGATCCTGCAGGCCGTGATACTTATCCGGCAGCGGACGCAGCGCTTTGGTCAGCAGACGCAGTTCAGTACAGTGAATAGAAAGCTCACCAGTCTGCGTTTTGAACAGCTTACCGCGGGCACCAACGATGTCTCCGAGATCCCATTTTTTGAACTGCTCGTTGTAAATGCCTTCCGGCAGGTCGTCACGTGACACATACAGCTGAATACGGCCACCGACATCCTGCAGCGTGACGAAGGAGGCTTTACCCATGATTCGACGGGTCATCATACGGCCAGCAACAGAGACTTCAACGTTCAGGGAGGCGAGTTCTTCGTTTTCCTTGCCATCGAATTCAGAGTGCAATTGGTCAGAGGTGTGATCGCGACGGAAATCATTCGGGAAAGCGACAGCCTGCTCTTCACGCAGCGCGGCCAGCTTTTCACGGCGGGATTTCAGTTCATTATTAAGGTCAATTGCCTCGTCGGCACCTTGTGCTTGTTGTTCAGACATTTTGGTTCCTCATAACCCTGCTTTCAAACTTGCTTCGATAAATTGATCCAGGCTGCCATCCAGCACGGCCTGGGTATTGCGGGTCTCTACACCAGTACGCAAATCTTTAATGCGCGAGTCGTCCAGGACGTAAGAGCGAATCTGGCTCCCCCAGCCGATGTCGGATTTGGTATCTTCCATCGCCTGTTTCTCGGCATTTTTCTTCTGCATTTCCAGCTCATAAAGCTTCGCTTTCATCTGCTTCATGGCCTGGTCTTTGTTCTTGTGCTGTGAACGGTCGTTCTGACACTGCGTTACCAGCCCGGTCGGAATATGGGTAATACGTACCGCGGATTCCGTACGGTTAACGTGCTGCCCGCCCGCGCCAGACGCGCGATAGACGTCAATACGCAGATCAGCCGGGTTGATATCAATGTCGATATCGTCATCCACTTCCGGGTAGACGAATGCGGAGCTGAACGACGTGTGGCGGCGGCCACCGGAATCAAACGGGCTCTTACGCACCAGACGGTGAACACCGGTTTCGGTACGCAACCAGCCATAGGCATAGTCACCAGAAATTTTGATGGTGGCGGATTTCAGGCCCGCGACTTCACCTTCTGACTCTTCAATGACTTCGGTTTTGAATCCGCGCGCTTCAGCCCAGCGCAGGTACATACGCAACAGCATGCTCGCCCAGTCCTGCGCTTCCGTACCACCGGAACCGGCCTGAATATCGAGATAGCAGTCAGCGCTGTCATATTCGCCAGAGAACATGCGACGGAATTCTAACTGAGCCAGCTTCTCTTCCAGTTGATCAAGCTCAGCTACCGCTTCATTGAAGGTTTCTTCGTCGTCGGCCTCAACGGCCAGCTCCAGCAAACCGGAAACGTCTTCCAGACCCTGGGACATGAGATCCAGCGTTTCAACGATGGCTTCGAGGGAGGAACGTTCTTTACCCAGCGCCTGAGCGCGTTCTGGTTCGTTCCAGACATCCGGCTGTTCCAGCTCGGCGTTTACTTCTTCGAGACGCTCTTTCTTGGCATCATAGTCAAAGATACCCCCTAAGAACGTCGGAACGTTCAGTGAGATCCTGAATGCGGTTTTTTACCGGATTAATTTCAAACATGGTCTGTTTTCTTTAATGGACTTGTAAAATGCGGCGATAAAGTCGGAATTTTAACGGATTTCCGCCTTTTTTTATAGCGAATATCACGGTTATCCGGGCCAGATATTGTCAATGATGAGCTGTACGCTTCGGTTGCCACGAAACTCATTGATATCCAGCTTATACGCCAGCTCCACTTCACGCACGCCGTTATCGGGCCAGCAGGTGGTGTCGATATTAAAAGCGATGCCGTCCAGCAGCGGCCCACCGCCGACTGGCTCCACCATGACTTTCAGATGGCGCTCGCCCACGATGCGCTGTTGCAGCAGGCGAAAACGCCCGTCGAACAACGGCTCTGGAAACATTTGTCCCCACGGACCGGCATCGCGCAGCATCTGCGCCACTTCCAGCGTCATTTCCGCAGGAGTAAGTGGACCATCGGAGACCACTTCGCCCTGCAACAGCGACGGGTCGAGCCATTCCGTCACCAGTTCGCCGAAGCGCAGCTGGAATTCGTCGAAACGCGCCTCTTCAAGCGACAGGCCCGCCGCCATGGCATGGCCGCCGAATTTGATCATCAGGCCCGGATGCAGCGTATCCAGCCGCTCCAGCGCATCGCGCATGTGCAGCCCCTGGATGGAACGTCCGGAGCCTTTCAGCGTGCCATCGCCCGCAGGGGCGAAAGCGATCACCGGACGATGAAAGCGTTCTTTGATCCGCGATGCCAGAATACCCACCACGCCCTGGTGCCATTCGGGATGGTACATCGCCAGCCCGCCCGGCAGCGTCGCACGGCTGCGTTCCAGTTTTTCACACAGGGTCAGCGCTTCCGCCTGCATCCCCTGCTCGATCTCTTTGCGCGTCTGGTTGAGCGCATCAAGTTCATTCGCCAGCACTCGTGCTTCACCGGGGTTGTCGCACAGCAACAGCGCCACGCCGACAGACATATCATCCAGCCGCCCTGCCGCATTCAGCCGCGGCCCCAGCGCAAAGCCGAGATCGCTTGCCGCCAGCTTTTGCGCGTCGCGGTTAGAGACTTCCAGTAACGCTTTAATTCCCGGGCGGCATTTCCCCGCACGAATGCGGCTCAGCCCCTGCCAGGTAAGAATGCGGTTGTTGGCATCAAGCGGGACCACGTCAGCCACGGTTCCCAACGCGACCAGATCCAGCAGTTCCGCCAGATTCGGCACCGCAATGCCACGTGCCTCAAACCAGCCGTTATCACGCAGATGCGTGCGCAGCGCCAGCATCAGATAAAACGCAACACCGACCCCCGCCAGTGATTTTGACGGGAAATGGCAGTCGCGCAGATTGGGGTTGATGATCGCGTCAGCGGCAGGAAGTGTATCGCCAGGCAGGTGGTGATCGGTGACCAGCACCGGGATACCTAACGCATGCGCGCGTTCCACCCCGGCGTGGGAAGAGATACCGTTATCGACAGTGACGATCAGCTGCGCGCCACGCGCGTGAGCCTGTTCGACTACTTCCGGGCTGAGGCCGTAACCATCTTCAAAACGGTTAGGCACCAGATAGGAGACGTTTTCACAGCCCAGCGCGCGCATGGCCAGCACGCTGAGTGCCGTACTGGTGGCGCCGTCGGCATCGAAATCGCCCACCACCATGATCCGCACCCCTTCACGGAAGGCGTTGTAGAGGATCTCCACTGCTTTTTCCACGCCACTGAGCTGCTGCCAGGGCAGCATCCCTTTGACGCTACGTTCGAGATCATCGGCGCTTTTCACGCCCCGACTGACGTACAGACGGCGCAGCAGCGCGGGGAGATCGTCGGGAAGTTGCACCGTGTCGTCGACTTCACGACGACGAAGTTGAATCTGTGGTTTCACGCGAATCAGTTACCGCTGGTCTGTTTCTGGTGTGCGTCCAGGAATGCCTTCATCTCTTTAGGCCCCTGATAACCCGGTACGACATAGCCATTGTTCAGCACAATCGCTGGCGTGCCATTCACGCCAAACTGCACGCCGAGCGCGTAGTGTTTCGCGATATCAATATCGCAGCTTGCTGGTTGTACATCTTTGCCGCCCATCGCGTCATCAAAGGCTTTGTTGCGATCTTTCGCACACCAGATGGCTTTCATGTCCTGCTCCGCCTGGCTCTGAATACCCTGACGCGGGAACGCCAGATAACGCACGGTAATGCCCAGCGCATTGTAGTCTTTCATCTCTTCATGCAGCTTGTGGCAGTAGCCGCAGGTGATATCAGTGAAAACCGTAATGACGTGCTTTTCCTGTGGCGCTTTGTAGACGATCATCTCTTTTTGTAGCGCATCCAGGCGAGTCATTAACAGTTGATTGGTGACGTTGACCGGCTGTGCGCCGCTGACGTCGTACATCGGTCCCTGAATGATGTGTTTGCCGTCTTCGGTCACGTACAGCACACCGCTGTCGGTCAGCACGGTTTTCATGCCCGCCACTGGCGCGGACTGAATCTCCGGGTTCTGAACGCCGAGTTTAGTCAGCGACTGTTTGATGGCGGCGTCATCCGCATGAACCGTTCCGGACAGCGAAGCGGTCAGCAGGGTGAACATCAGTAAACCTTTTTTCATACCTTTTCCTTTTTATCAGCACTCACGCTCGCGGGTGATGCTGTTGATGAAGTTGCCGCAGGCGCTCGGTGGCGACATGGGTGTAAATCTGCGTCGTTGAAAGATCGCTGTGCCCAAGCAGCATCTGCACAACGCGGAGATCCGCGCCATGGTTCAGCAGATGTGTCGCGAACGCATGTCGTAACACGTGCGGCGAAAGCTTTTCGCTGTCTATGCCCGCCAGTTGGGCATAGTGTTTAATTCGGTGCCAGAAGGTCTGGCGCGTCATCTGTTGCGCGCGCTGGCTGGGGAAAAGGACGTCAATGGAGACCCCGTTCAGCAGCCAGGGGCGACCATACTCAAGGTAATTCTCCAGCCAGTAAATGGCCTCTTCACCCAGCGGCACCAGCCGCTCTTTGTTGCCTTTCCCAATGACGCGCACCACGCCCTGACGCAGGCTGATATCGCTCATCGACAGGCTCACTAACTCAGTCACGCGAAGACCAGTGGCATAAAGCACTTCCAGCATGGCTTTATCGCGTAACTCCAGCGGCTGGTCAACCAGCGGCGCCTGCAAAAGCCGGTCAACCTGCGCCTCGCTGAGATCTTTCGGTAGCCGCTGCGGCAGTTTTGGCGACGCCAGACGCGCGCTCGGATCATCCGTACGTATTTTTTCACGGTACAGATGCTGGAAAAGCCGACGCATAGCGCTCAACAGCCGTGCGGAGCTGGTGGCTTTATAACCGCCTGCCTGCCGCTCTGCCAGCAATGTCTGGAGATCCTCGTTCGTCACCGTCTCAAGCGTTAGCCCACGATGCTGCAGCCATTCAACCAGCATGGACAGATCCCGACGATAGGCATTGAGTGTATTTTCCGCCAGATTTTTCTCAAGCCACAATGCATCAAGAAACTGTTCGATAAGTGCGAGATCCTTTTCCACATCGGCCCCTCTGAGTTTGCAACCCGTGCCATTATGCCTGAACAGACCGCATTTCTGTTACACTAGCGCGAAGTCATAGCAAGAAATGAGATGTTCAGGCGATGAAGATTGGTCTTTTCTACGGTTCCAGTACCTGCTACACCGAAATGGCGGCGGAGAAAATTCGCGATATTATCGGCAGCGAACTGGTCGCGCTGCATAATGTGAAGGATGACTCACCGGCGCTCATGGAGCAGTACGATGTACTCATCCTTGGCATTCCCACCTGGGATTTCGGTGAAATTCAGGAAGACTGGGAGGCCGTCTGGGAACAGCTTGATACGCTGAACCTGCAGGGCAAAATCGTTGCGCTGTACGGAATGGGCGATCAACTGGGTTATGGCGAATGGTTCCTTGACGCGCTCGGCATGCTGCATGACAAGCTGGCGACGAAAGGCGTGACGTTCATTGGCTACTGGCCGACAGAAGGTTACGAATTCACCAGCCCAAAACCGACCGTAGCTGACGGGCAGTTGTTCGTCGGTCTCGCGCTGGATGAAACCAATCAGTACGATCTGAGCGACGAACGCATTCAGACCTGGTGTGAGCAAATTCTCGGCGAGATGGCTGAGCAATTCGCCTGACGCCACACGCTACTCCTGCGCCGGTCTTTGCAAAATGACCCGGCGCAAATCGCGCCACTCCCTGCTATCCATACTGTCTGCCGCCAGCCATAAATGCTGGCCGCGGCGTTGCCCCACCCGACGCAAACGCAGCAGCATCCCGATGCTCAGCATCCACGGTGTGCCGAGAATTTCCCACTCCTGGTTCTGCCAGCGAAGCCGCCCGTCCATCAGCAGTTTGATTTCACCCTGTCGGGCGTTAATCCGCCGCTGGCTGCGAACGCTGTCGAACACCACCAGCGACAGCAGCAACAGCCATAACGGGGTATAGCTGAGAGGCCAGGGCATCAGCAATACAACCGCCGCCACAACACCATGCAGCAGCAGAGAAATCCATTGCGAGCGCCACGAGACGCGAAGATCAGATTGCCACAGGACCACGTTCCCGATTCCGTGTCTGAATTAAGAGCACCATGCGCTGTAACCCGGCATCGTCGGGTTTTCCGTGATTCATCAGCCAGTTAAACAGATCCGGATCGTCGCACTCCAGCAGACGAATAAAAAGGCGCTTGTCGTCGTCAGTCAGCGTATCGTACTCATGCTCAAAAAACGGCATGATAGAGATATCAAGTTCGCGCATACCGCGGCGGCATGCCCAATGGATACGAGATTTATTATTAATGTCCATGTTGTCCTTCCTGCATAACAATACAGAATAGTTTAACGCGTTTTCCGCCCTTACTTTACAGTAATATTAAACTGTGCGGCGCGCATTCAGCAAAAAACCCTTTGATGTGCAAGGTTTTCAGTTTTTCCCGTAGCGGTACGCAGAACTGTAAAACGGCACAAATGGCCTGTTGAAAGCGCTTGCATTAGGCACTGTCTCTTTTACCATTAGTCATTATTCGAGCGTTAAGCAATTCAGGACATTATTATGGCTTTTACTCCGTTTCCTCCGCGCCAGCCTTCCGCCTCCGCGCGTCTGCCGCTGACGCTGATGACCCTTGATGACTGGGCGCTGGCGACGATCACCGGCGCGGACAGCCAAAAATACCTGCAAGGTCAGGTCACCGCTGATGTTGATTACATGGCGGAAAGCCAGCATCTGCTGGCCGCACATTGTGACGGAAAAGGGAAAATGTGGAGTAATCTACGCCTGTTCCGTTCCGGTGAAGGTTTTACGTGGATCGAGCGCCGCAGCCTGCGTGACGCCCAGCTCACTGAGCTTAAAAAATACGCCGTTTTCTCTAAAGTTGTGATTGCCCCGGATGACGAACGCGTCTTGTTGGGCGTGGCGGGGTTCCAGGCCCGCGCGGCGCTGGCAAACCTGTTCTCAACGCTACCGGACGCTGACAACCAGGTCACCCGGGACGGCGACACCACCATTTTGTGGTTCGAACTGCCTGTCGAACGTTTCCTGCTGGTTACTGATGCCGCGACGGCACAGCGCGTGACAGACGCCCTGCGTGATGAAGCGCAGCTCAACAACAGCCAGCAGTGGCTGGCACTGGACATCGAAGCCGGGCTGCCGGTTATCGACAGCGCTAACAGCGGTCAGTTTATTCCACAGGCAACAAACCTGCAGGCGCTGGGTGGCATCAGTTTTAAGAAAGGCTGCTACACCGGTCAGGAGATGGTTGCCCGCGCGAAATTCCGTGGCGCTAACAAGCGCGCGATGTGGTATCTGGCAGGCACCGCCAGCCGTGTACCAGACGCAGGTGAAGATCTTGAACTGAAGATGGGTGAAAACTGGCGCCGTACCGGTACCGTGCTCGCCGCCGTTCAACTGGATGACGGACGTTTACTGGTGCAGGTGGTGATGAACAATGATATGGAGCCGGACAGCGTGTTCCGTGTTCGCGACGATGCCAACACATTGAGCATCGAGCCGCTGCCTTATTCGCTCGAAGAGTAAGTTGCCGTCTTACCGGGTCTGCAGGTATTGTAGGCCCGGTAAGCACAGCGCCACCGGGCAATTACGACGACACTTGCCCCACATATAAATAAATCGCCAGGAAATGACAGACGCTACCGCCGAGCACAAATCCGTGCCAGATAGCATGGTTGTACGGGATGCGTTTACTGACGTAAAAAATCACGCCCAGCGAATAGACCACCCCGCCAACCGCCAGCAGCGTCACGCCGCCAACCGCCAGCTTGATTGCCAGTTGATAAACGACGATCAGCGACAGCCACCCCATCGTCAGATAGGTGATTAACGACAACACTTTGAAGCGGTGCGCAATCGTCAGTTTGAAGAGGATCCCCAGCAGCGCCAGGCTCCAGATGACAATCATCAGCCCGCGCGCCAGTGGCGAATCAAGACCCACCAGTAAAAACGGCGTGTAGGTGCCGGCTATCAACAAATAGATGGCGCAGTGGTCGAATTTTTTCAGCCAGATTTTTGCCCGCTGATGCGGAATGGCGTGATAGAGCGTCGAGGCGAGAAACAGCAGGATCATGCTGCCGCCGTACAGGCTGTAGCTGGTTATCGCCATCGCGCTGGCTTTCGCATCTACCGCCTGCACCAGCAGCAACACCAGACCGACGATACCAAACACCAGCCCGATGCCGTGGCTGATGCTGTTGGCAATTTCCTCTGCCAGTGAGTAACCCTGTGTGATTAATGGTTTGCGAACCATGATGAGCTCCGGGAAAACGAATCTACTTTTAACGCTTACATAGCGTAACTGAGAATGATTCCAGTGAACACCTGTTAGCTAAAATAAAACCGTTATCTTTTGTAACCACTATAAAATCATATTGTTACAATCAGATTTCAACGCACACACGTTCCTTTTTTTGTAAAGCTTTTGAATTCAATGGCATAAAAAAGCCGGGTAACGATTACCCGGCTCACTGTCAGTGCGACGTAATTACTGGTATTCGCTCATCGGTACGCAGGAGCAGAACAGGTTGCGGTCGCCGTAAACATCGTCCAGACGTTTTACCGTCGGCCAGTATTTGTTGGCGAAACCTGCCGGGAACACCGCCTGCTCGCGGGTGTAACCATGATCCCACTCGGCCACCAGCTCGCGCTGGATGTGCGGCGCGTTAACCAGCGGGTTGTCTTCCAGCGTCCACTCACCCTGCTTCACGCGATCGATTTCGCTGCGAATCGCCAGCATTGCATCAATAAAGCGGTCCAGCTCAACTTTACTTTCCGATTCCGTCGGCTCCACCATCAGCGTTCCCGCCACCGGGAAAGACATGGTTGGCGCGTGGAAACCGTAGTCGATCAGGCGCTTGGCGATATCCAGTTCGCTGATGCCGGTCTCTTCTTTCAGCGGACGAATATCGAGAATGCATTCGTGCGCCACGCGACCATCGCGACCAGTGTACAGGACCGGGAACGCGTCTTTCAGGCGGCTGGCAATGTAGTTGGCGTTGAGGATCGCCATCTGGCTCGCCTGCTTCAGCCCTTCGGCGCCCATCATGCGGATATACATCCAGCTGATCGGCAGAATTGAGGCGCTGCCGAACGGTGCCGCAGAAACCGCGCCCTGACGGGTCAGCATGCCTTCAATCTGCACCACGCTGTGGCCCGGAACAAACGGAGCAAGGTGCGATTTCACGCCGATCGGCCCCATGCCCGGGCCGCCACCGCCGTGTGGAATGCAGAAGGTTTTGTGCAGGTTCAGGTGCGATACATCCGCGCCGATGAAGCCAGGCGAGGTGATCCCCACCTGGGCGTTCATGTTGGCGCCATCAAGGTACACCTGACCGCCGAACTGATGCACGATTTCACACACGTCACGGATGGTCTCTTCGTACACCCCGTGGGTGGACGGATAGGTCACCATAATGCAGGAAAGATTTTCACCCGCCTGCTCCGCTTTCGCGCGCAGATCCGCGAGATCGATATTGCCGTTTTTATCACAGGCCACCACCACTACCTGCATGCCCGCCATTTGCGCGGAAGCCGGGTTGGTGCCGTGTGCTGAACTTGGGATCAGACAGATATCGCGATGCCCTTCGTTACGGCTTTCGTGATAATGGCGGATCGCCAGCAAACCTGCGTATTCGCCCTGCGCGCCGGAGTTCGGCTGCATGCAAATAGCGTCATAACCCGTCAGTTTCACCAGCCAGTCAGACAGTTGGCTAATCATCTGCTGGTAGCCTTCTGCCTGCTCCGTTGGACAGAACGGATGCAGTTCGGCGAATTCCGGCCAGGTGATCGGCAGCATTTCTGCGGCAGCGTTGAGCTTCATGGTGCAGGAGCCCAGCGGGATCATCGCCTGGTTCAGCGCCAGATCTTTACGCTCCAGCGAATGCATGTAGCGCATCATCTCGGTTTCGCTATGATAGCGGTTAAATACCGGATGGCTCAGGATTACGTCATTGCGCAGCATCGCTTCCGGAATGGAGCGGCTGTCGTGCGCGACTTCTTTATCCAGCGCGTCGATATTCAGACCGTGGTTATCACCGAGGATCACGCTGAACAGTTTCAGAACGTCTTCGCGGGTCGTGGTTTCGTCAAGCGTGATGCCCACCGCGCCAACGATGTCACTGCGCAGGTTGATTTCAGCGGCTTCCGCACGGGCCAGTACCGTGGCTTTGTCGGCCACTTCCACACACAGGGTGTCAAAGTAGTGGGCAAAACGCAGTTTTTGACCTTTCTGTTGCAGGCCCGCGGCCAGAATATCGGCCAGGCGATGAATACGCCCCGCAATGCGCTTCAGCCCTGCCGGGCCGTGGAACACAGCGTACAGACTGGCGATGTTGGCCAGCAGCACCTGAGAGGTACAAATATTAGAGTTCGCTTTCTCGCGGCGGATGTGTTGCTCGCGGGTCTGCATCGCCATGCGCAGCGCGGTGTTACCGGCAGCATCTTTCGATACGCCAATAATACGACCAGGCATGGAGCGTTTGAATTCATCTTTAGCAGCAAAGAAAGCCGCGTGCGGGCCGCCGTAGCCCATCGGTACGCCGAAACGCTGAGCGGAACCGAACACGATATCCGCGCCCTGTTTCCCCGGCGCGGTCAGCAGCACCAGCGTCATTAGATCAGCGGCGACGCTGACCACCACCTTGCGGGATTTCAGCTCAGCAATCAGCGCACTGTAGTCGTGAATCTCCCCGGTGGTGCCGACCTGTTGCAGCAACACGCCAAACACGTCCTGGTGATCCAGCACTTTGTCGGCATCATCAACAATCACGTCAAAACCGAAGGTTTCCGCGCGAGTACGCACCACGTCCAGCGTCTGCGGGTGCACGTCGGCGGCAACGAAGAAACGGTTGGCGTTTTTCAGTTTACTGACGCGTTTGGCCATCGCCATCGCTTCTGCCGCAGCGGTGGCTTCATCGAGCAGCGAGGCGGAAGCGATATCCAGCCCGGTCAGATCCAGCGTAACCTGCTGGAAGTTGAGCAGCGCTTCCAGGCGGCCCTGTGACACTTCCGGCTGATACGGGGTGTAAGCGGTATACCAGCCCGGATTTTCCAGCATATTACGCAGGATCACCGGCGGCAGCTGCACGGCGGTGTAGCCCATGCCGATATAAGACTTAAAGCGCTTGTTACGACCGGCGATGGCTTTCAGTTCTGCCAGCGCCGCGAATTCGGTTGTCGACTCCCCCACCTGCGGCGGCGTGGCGAGCTGGATGTCTTTTGGCACGATCTGGCTGATAAGATCGTTTAACGAGTCGGCACCAACGGTTTTCAGCATCTCCTGCTGTTGCTGGGGATCCGGGCCAATGTGACGTTCAATAAATGCGCCGCGATTTTCAAGCTGGCCTAAAGTCTGTGTCATGAGCGATGGTCCTGAAACGTGCAGTGAATCGTGATTGTCTGTAACAGAATTGCCCGGTGGCGCTGACGCTTACCGGGCCTACGTTCGCGCAGTAGGCCGGATAAACGCAGTGCCATCCGGCAAGAAAAGGTGTTACTCGTCTTCCAGTAAAGCTTCGTACGCGGTGGCGTCCAGCAGATCAGCAATCTGGGATTCGTCGCTGGCTTTGATTTTGAAAATCCAGCCTGCGGTATACGGCTCGCTGTTCACCAGTTCCGGGGCGTCGTTAAGTTCTTCGTTAACGGCAATGATTTCGCCGCTGATCGGCGCATAAATATCAGACGCCGCTTTGACCGATTCGGCCACAGCACAGTCATCGCCCGCATCAACCGTCTTACCGACATCCGGCAGATCGACGAAAACCATATCGCCCAGCAGTTCCTGCGCATGTTCAGTGATACCAACGGTGTAGGTGCCATCCGCTTCTTTACGCAGCCATTCGTGTTCTTTGCTGTATTTCAGTTCTGCAGGTACATTGCTCATTCACATTTCTCCAGAAAAAATAAGGGATTACACAACAGCTTTACCATTGCGTACAAAAACAGGTTTCGTCACTTTGACCGGCATTTCGCGGTTACGGATTTGCACCACAGCGCTGTCGCCAATGCCCTGCGGTACACGCGCCAGCGCAATACTGTAGCCCAGCGTCGGTGAGAAAGTGCCGCTGGTGATCACGCCTTCTTGCTGATTGCCCTGAGCGTCGGTAAAGCGTACCGGCAGTTCGCCGCGCAGAACGCCTTTTTCGGTCATCACCAGGCCGACCAGTTGTTCGGTGCCTTTTTCACGCTGTGCTTCCAGCGCTTCACGACCGATGAAATCGCGATCAGCCGGTTCCCAGGCGATGGTCCAGCCCATGTTGGCGGCCAGCGGAGAGACGCCTTCGTCCATCTCCTGACCGTACAGATTCATCCCGGCTTCCAGACGCAGCGTATCGCGCGCACCAAGACCACACGGCTTCACGCCCGCTTCCACCAGCGCACGCCAGAAATCTGCCGCTTTCTCGTTCGGCATGGCAATTTCGTAACCCGCTTCACCGGTATAGCCGGTAGTGGCGATAAACAGATCACCCGCCTGCACGCCAAAGAACGGCTTCATGCCCTCGACGGTTTTACGTTGTGCGTCACTGAACAGGCTGGCGGCTTTCGCCTTTGCATTTGGCCCCTGCACGGCGATCAGCGACAGATCATCACGTACGGTGATGTCGATGGCGTAAGGTTCTGCGTGTTGGGTGATCCAGGCGAGGTCTTTTTCGCGGGTCGCGGAGTTAACGACAAGGCGGAAAAAATCTTCCGTAAAGAAGTAAACAATCAGGTCATCAATGACGCCAGCAGAGGCATTGAGCATGCCGGTGTAGAGTGCTTTTCCGGGGATAGTGAGTTTAGCGACATCGTTCGCCAGCAGGTAACGCAGAAACTCCCGGGTCCGGCTGCCGTGAAGATCGACAATAGTCATATGGGATACGTCGAACATACCGGCATCGTTGCGAACGGCGTGGTGCTCGTCAATCTGGGAGCCGTAGTGCAGCGGCATCATCCAGCCATGGAAATCCACCATGCGGGCGCCACACTGCGAGTGTTGATCATACAAAGGCGTCTGTTGAACCATCTTTTCCTCGTTGAATAAGCAAGGTCAGCCTGTTTTTACGGCGTCTTTTTTCACCGCAAAACCCGTCGTCGACGCCACTCCCGCGCATCGACGCAAACGTTCTCTTTCACCTGAACTTACCACTGAACCCGGTGGTAAACCATAAGGCAAAACGGGTCATCACATTAGCTTATGACCAAAATGAGCAAGAAACCCTACAGAGTTATCCACTAGAAAAATGCGATTAGTACCACATAAAATTAACATTTCGTGTTTGACGCAAGGATAAGGTGACAGTTTATGCGGAAATGCGGGCCAAACTCACGCAACGCGGAATTTCACGCATTACAAAAACTAATGCGAAAAAAGGCGTGAAATTAGAATATTTCAAACGAGGGGGAAATGTCCCGGCACGATGGCCGGGAAGAGAAGTGTGACGGAGTTAACGTAACCAGTCGGGGAGATCGTTCAGCCCCATCGCCTGGCGAATCAACTGCGGTTTGACGCCGGGAAGGGTGTCGGCCAGTTTAAGGCCGATGTCGCGCAGCAGTTTCTTCGCCGGATTCTCACCCGCGAACAATTCGCGGAAACCCTGCATCCCCGCCAGCATCAGCGCGGCGCTGTGTTTACGGCTGCGCTCATAGCGGCGCAGGTAAAAATGTTGCCCTACGTCTTTGCCTTCGCGATGCAACCGCTTCAGTTCATCAATCAGTTCCGCTGCATCCATAAATCCAAGGTTAACCCCCTGCCCGGCCAGCGGATGGATGGTGTGTGCCGCGTCTCCGACCAGTGCCAGACGATGTGCCGCGAACTGGCGGGCATAACGCCCGGTCAGCGGGAACACCAGGCGATCGCTTTCCAGCTGGCATAAGCCCAGACGGTTATCGAAAGCAATCGTTAATGCCTGATTAAATTCCGCTTCGCTCACCTGCTGCATGCGTTCTGCTTCCTGGGGCGACAACGACCAGACGATCGAACATAAATGCGGATCGCGCAGCGGCAGAAACGCCAGGATCCCTTCGCCGTGGAAAATCTGCCGGGCAATAGCCTGATGCGGCTCCGCCGTGCGGATCGTGGCGACCAGCGCATGATGACGATAATCCCAGGAGGCCAGCGGAATATCGGCGTTATTGCGCAGCCAGGAATTTGCGCCGTCCGCGCCCACCACCAGCCGTGCCGTCAGCATGCTGGCGTCTTTCAGGGTAATAAAGGCTTCGTTTTCGCCCCATGCCACCTGCTTCACCTCAGCTGGCGCCAGCAGGGTGACATCGCTGCACTGCTGCGCTTTTTGCCACAGCGCATAGTGAATCACGGTGTTTTCAATGATATGCCCGAGGTGGCTGAAGCCCATACTGACATCATCAAATTCAATACGGCCAAAACTGTCTTTGTCCCACACTTCCATGCCGTGATAACGGCTGGCGCGCGTCGCCTGAATGGCCGGCCACACACCCAGGTGCGAAAGCAGCTTTTCACTGGCGGCGTTAATGGCGGAGACACGCAGCGCAGGCGGCGCATCAGCGTTCAACGGCTGCGGCGCATTCTGTTCCAGCACCGCCACACGCAGGCCGCTGCCCTGTAAACCACAGGCGACCGCCAGCCCTACCATGCCACCGCCGACGATAGCAACATCAACACTTTGCACTTTATGACTCCTTATCTCGCCACCATGCCAAGGGTACGCTGAGCCAGCGCATCACGCGCCGGGGTGAATAATTCCATCGCCATCAAGCCGATATTTCGCCCGACCACCAGCGGTGCCCAGCGGTTGGCAAACACATGCACTAACCCGTCGGTGACGCCAATGGTGGCGGATTTGTCTTCGCCACGACGCGCCTGATAACGGCAAAGCAGCGAATAATCGCCGGGGTCAACGGACGGCGCGACCATTTCCGCCAGCGTCATCACGTCGCGCAAGCCGAGATTGAACCCCTGCCCCGCGATAGGGTGCAGTGTTTGCGCGGCGTTTCCGACCAGCACGAGGCGGTGCGAAATGGCGCGTTCTGCCGTGGTGAGCGTGAGGGGATAACCGGTGCGTTGCCCGGCGTGAGTGATTCGCCCCAACCGCCAGCCAAACGCGGACTGTAATTCATCGCGGAAGCGCGCATCTGACCAGTCCAGTACCTCGTCGTGTTTATCAAGCGGATGGCACCACACCAGCGAACAACGGCCTTCTGACATCGGCAACATGGCGAGCGGGCCAGATTTGGTAAAACGTTCAAAAGCGCGGCCATTATGAGCGAGCGAGGTGTTGACGTTGGCGATCACCGCCAGTTGCTCGTAGGGTTGCTGTTGCCAGTGAATGCCGCACTGTTCGCCCAGCGCCGACCGTGAACCATCGGCGGCGACCAGCAGTTTCCCCTGCAGGGTTTCGCCGGTATCCAGCGTCACGCTCACGCCCGTTTCGCTGCGGGTAAACTGCTCAACACGCGCCGGGCAGTGCAGGGTTACGCCGCGCGCTTTGCGCAACAGGGCAAACAGCCGCAGTCCGACGTCATGCAGTTCAACCACCTGCCCGAGCGCCGGAAGAGAGTAATCTGCCGCCTCCAGCGTGACAAACCCCGCGTGCCCGCGATCGCTGACATGAACAGTGTTGATCGCCGTGGCGCAATCACGCAGCGCCTGCCAGATACCGACGCGATCCAGTTGCTGACAAGTGCCTGCCGCCAGTGCAATCGCGCGGGCGTCAAAGCCCGGATGCTGCTGGCTTTCCGGGGTGACGGCTTCCACCAGATGCACCGGCATTTTGCCGCCGCTGAGTTGTGAGACAGCCAGCGCCAGCGTGGCGCCATTCATTCCACCGCCAACAATGATGATGCTCATGATCTTCTCGCCGCCGCCATCAGCGCCTCGATGTCATCGGCTTTTTTGACCACACTGGCGGTCAGATTCTCATTGCCGTTTTCGGTTATCACGATGTCATCCTCGATACGAATGCCGATACCGCGATACTCCGCCGGGACGTCAGCGTCCGGGGCGATGTACAGCCCCGGCTCGACGGTCAGCACCATGCCGGGCTCCAGCACCCGCGAGCGATCAGTGCCGTAGACGCCCACATCGTGAACGTCCAGCCCCAGCCAGTGGCTCAGGCCGTGCATGAAGAATTTGCGGTGCGCGTTTTCGGCGATCAGCGTCTCGACGTCGCCTTTCAGAATACCCAGTTTCACCAGACCGTGGATCATAATGCGCACCACTTCGCCGGTCACGTCCTGCATGGAAGTTCCCGGGCGATAGAGCGTCAGTGCCGTCTCCAGCGATTCCAGTACGATGTCGTAAATCGCCCGCTGGGCGGGAGTGAATTTGCCGTTCACCGGGAACGTACGAGTGATATCGCCTGCGTAACCTTTGTACTCGCAACCGGCGTCAATCAGAACCAGATCGCCATCGCGCAGTTCCGATTCGTTTTCGGTGTAGTGGAGAATGCAGCCGTTGTCGCCGCCGCCAACGATAGTGTTATAAGACGGGTAACGCGCACCGTGGCGGGTAAATTCATGGTGAATCTCGCCTTCCAGTTGATATTCAAACATCCCCGGGCGGCATTTTTCCATCGCCCGGCGATGGGCCAGAGCGGTGATCTCTCCCGCACGGCGCATCACGGCAATCTCTTCTTGCGACTTGAACAGACGCATTTCATGCACCAGCGGACGCCAGTCGATGACACACGCCGGGGCGCTCAGATTCTGGCGGGAGCCTTTGCGGAGCTTATCAAGCGCGGTAAAGACAATGTCGTCCGCATACGCGTATTCGCCCTGGGCGTGGTAAATCGCGTCCAGGCCGTTCAGCAGTTGATACAGGTGCTGATTGATTTCGCTGAACGCCAGCGCGCGGTCAACACCGAGTTTCGCCGGGGCCGCCTCCTGGCCGAGACGACGACCAAACCAGATTTCAGCGGTCAGATCACGTACGCGGTTGAACAGCACACTGTGGTTGTGGGTGTCATCACTTTTAATCAGCACCAGCACCGCTTCCGGCTCGTTGAAACCAGTGAGATACCAGAAGTCGCTGCTCTGACGGTACGGATATTCGCTGTCCGCGCTGCGGGTCGCTTCCGGCGCGGCGAAAATCAGCGCCGCGCTGCCTGGCTGCATTTGCGCTAACAATGCCTGACGGCGGCGATCAAACTCTTGCTGTGTCATGACGACCTCCTGAGCAATGTTCGTTTAGTGCAGAGTCGGTTTGCGGACTTCCGGCGCGGTCGGTTGCGGATGCGTGAACGTGTCGTGGCACAACAACGCGGCAACGCGTACGTATTCCACGATCTCTTCGAGCGACATCTCCAGCTCTTCCTGGTCTTCATCTTCGTCGTAACCGAGCTGGGCAATGTTGCGCAGATCGTCAATCGCTTCGCCGGTCTCGCCTTTTATCTTATCGAGACGCGGCTGCGTGACGCCGAGGCCCAGCAGGAAATGATTAACCCATCCGGCCAGCGCATCGGCGCGATCAAACACCGACACGTCGTCGCCATCAGGCAGATAAAGCTGAAAAAGGAAGCCTTCGTCTTCCAGCGCATCGCTGGTGGCGGAGTGCAGATTACGCAACGCCTGTGACAGATCATGGCCGAAAGCCAGGCCTTCGTTGGTCAGATCGTGGAGAAGCGGCTGCCAGCTGCTGTCCTTGGTTCCGCCACAGAGTATCCCGCTGATGAGACCGTGCATTTCGGCGGGAGTCAGGCCCACTCCCTGTTGGTTCAGTAACTGGTTAACGTCGTTGTAACCAGGCATTTCGTTCTGTATAGACATGCGCATTCATCGTCGTTGGGAGGAATATCATGTTATGCTACCACTTTGGACCCTGGTGATACCAGAAAAGGGCTTGTATCATCACACCAGGGTAGCTATAGTGTCGCCCCTTCACAGACCCGGGTTTGGGTGTGAAGGCCGCGCAGTTAATTAGCAGGAAGGTGGCATGTCTGCACAACCCGTCGATATCCAAATTTTTGGCCGTTCACTGCGAGTGAATTGCCCGCCTGAACAAAGGGATGCCCTGAATCAGGCCGCGGACGATCTAAATCAGCGGTTGCACGATCTGAAAGAACGCACTAGAGTCACAAATACTGAACAGCTGGTTTTCATCGCCGCACTGAACATCAGCTATGAGTTAACGCAAGAAAAAGCAAAGACCCGTGATTACGCCGCCAGCATGGAACAGCGTATTCGGATGCTACAACAGACCATTGAACAGGCATTGCTTGACCAGGGTCGCATAACCGAAAGAACGGGGCAAAAGTTTGAATAACACTTCATGGTTAACTGTGGTAGAGTGACCCTGAAGACAAAAATTTCTCTGAGATGTTCGCAAGCGGGCCAGTCCCCTGAGCCGATATTTGAAACAACAAGAATGCGACGCTCCATGGTCGGTGCGCATGCTCGGTTAGTCCGAGAAGCCTTAAGACTGTGACGACGTATTCACCTTGAACCACGGGTTCAAGGGTTACAGCCTGCGGCGGCATCTCGGAGATTCCCTCTCTTCCAAGCGCCCATGACTCAACTCCCTGAAACACCCTTATCCAGACAAGACATCCGCCAGCACATCCGGCAACGTCGTCGCGCATTGACCTCGCAACAACAACAGCATTTCGCCCAACAGGCTGCCGCCCGCATGATGGCGTATTCGCCCGTGGTGATGGCGCATACCGTCGCGCTGTTTCTCTCTTTTGATGGTGAACTGGATACGCAACCGCTGATTGAACAACTCTGGCGCGCCGGAAAACGCGTTTACCTGCCGGTGCTCCATCCGTTCAGCCCGGGTAATCTGCTGTTCCTGCACTATCATCCGCACAGCGAGCTGGTGGTCAATCGTCTGAAAATCCAGGAGCCGAGACTCGACGTGCGCGACGTGTTGCCCCTGAATCGCCTTGATGTGTTGATAACCCCGCTGGTGGCGTTTGATGCCGAAGGCCAGCGCCTGGGCATGGGCGGCGGTTTTTACGACCGCACACTGCAATGCTGGCAACAGCATGGTCTGCACCCGGTGGGTTACGCCCATGATTGTCAGCAGGTGGATGCCCTGCCGACAGCGCAATGGGATATCCCCCTGCCCGCCGTCGTTACGCCATCAAAGCTGTGGCTGTGGCCTGAATCGGGTCAACGCTAAAAGGGATCGCCAACGCGATCCCTTTTTCTATCAGAACAGTAAACGTGCGCGAATAGTCCCTGGAATGGCCTTCATGCTCAGCAACGCTTTTTCCGCCACGTCTTCATCCGCTTCGATGTCGATAACTACGTAGCCCATCTGCGCGTTAGTTTGCAGGTACTGTGCGGCAATGTTGACGCCCTGCTCAGCGAAGATCTGGTTGATGGCCGTCAGCACGCCCGGACGATTTTCGTGAATGTGCAGCAGACGACGACCGCCATGCAGCGGCAAAGACACTTCGGGGAAGTTGACGGCCGACAGCGTAGAGCCGTTGTCGGAGTACTTCGTCAGCTTGCCTGCCACTTCCAGGCCGATGTTTTCCTGTGCTTCCTGGGTGGAGCCGCCGATGTGCGGTGTCAGGATCACGTTATCGAACTCGCTCAGCGGCGATACGAATGGATCGCTGTTGGTGGCGGGTTCTGTCGGGAAGACGTCAATCGCCGCCCCGGCCAGGTGCTTGCTCGCCAGCGCCTCACACAGCGCCGGAATGTCGACCACGGTACCGCGCGCGGCGTTAATCAGCAACGCGCCCGGTTTCATCAGCGCCAGCTCTTTTTGCCCCATCATGTTTTTGGTGGAGGCGTTTTCCGGCACATGCAGCGTGACCACATCGCTCATGTTCAGCAGATCAGAAAGGTGCTGAACCTGAGTGGCGTTACCCAGCGGTAGTTTGTTTTCAATATCATAGAAATAGACATGCATCCCCAGCGATTCCGCCAGAATACCCAGCTGCGTACCGATATGGCCGTAGCCGATGATGCCGAGTTTTTTCCCACGCGCTTCGAAGCTGCCAACGGCCTGTTTGTTCCACACGCCGCGATGCGCTTTTGCGTTCGCTTCCGGCACGCCGCGCAATAGCAGCAGTAGCTCGCCAATCACCAGTTCCGCCACGGAACGCGTGTTCGAGAATGGCGCGTTGAATACCGGGATACCACGTTTTGCCGCCGCGTTGAGATCCACCTGGTTGGTGCCGATACAGAAACAACCCACAGCGACCAGTTTTTCTGCCGCCTGGAAAACCTCTTCCGTCAGGTGCGTACGGGATCGCAGGCCGATGAAATGCGCATCACGGATCGACGCCTTCAGTTGCTCGTTATCAAGCGCGCCTTTATGAAATTCGATGTTGGTGTAGCCAGCCGCACGCAGGTTATCCAGCGCCTTCTGGTGCACCCCTTCGACCAACAGAAACTTAATCTTGTCTTTTTCCAGTGATACCTTAGCCATTTCCTCGTCCCGTCTTTTTCTTTCTGATGTTGCTTTCTGATGTTGTGTTGGACAAAAGTCCACCTAAGCAACATATCAAAAATAATTATCGCGGCAATATGAACGTTTGCGTCGGCAATTTGAAGAAATGTCATGCAGCGGGAAAAGGCAGGACAAAATGCTGGGGCTGAGAAATATGACAGTACGATTAACAGACTCGACCGTGAGATGTGACACAAGTCACTAAAATGGGAAGATAGAAATTTTTTTACGGGAGGACGTTTGCCTCCCGTCAGATCATTTCACGATGGTTTTAACGCCATCAGCGGTGCCGATCAGCGCGACGTCCGCACCACGGTTGGCAAACAGCCCGACAGTCACCACGCCAGGAATGCCGTTAATGGCGTTTTCCATCGCGACAGGGTCGAGGATTTCCAGACCATGCACATCGAGGATCACGTTGCCGTTATCGGTTAACACGCCCTGACGATATTCCGGGCGACCGCCCAGTTTGACCAGCGCACGTGCGACGGCGCTGCGAGCCATTGGGATCACTTCCACTGGCAGCGGGAAATTGCCGAGGATCGCCACCTGTTTGGACGCATCGGCAATACAGATAAATTTATCGGCCACGGAGGCGATGATCTTTTCACGGGTCAGCGCCGCGCCGCCGCCTTTGATCATCTGCATGTGGTCGTTGATTTCGTCCGCGCCATCCACGTAGATGCCGAGCCTGTCCACTTCGTTGAGATCAAAAACGGTGATCCCGAGGCTTTTCAGCTTTTCGGTTGAAGCGTCCGAACTGGAAACCGCGCCTTCAATCTGCCCTTTCATGGTGCCGAGCGCATCAATAAAATGCGCCGCCGTCGAGCCCGTGCCCACGCCCACGATAGTGCCCGGTTGTACATATTGAAGGGCTGCCCAGCCTACTGCTTTTTTCAGTTCATCCTGCGTCATGATGTTACCCAAGGAGTGAGTGGTGCGCGCATTATAGATCATCAGCAAACGCCTTGTGATCTGCGAGGTCACCAATTTGGTCTGTATCAAAAACAAAATTATGTCATAGTGCGAGATAAAGACTTCACAGGAGTTAGCCAGATCCGATGAAACGACCTGACTACAGAACACTACAGGCGCTGGATGCCGTCATCCGGGAACGTGGCTTTGAGCGCGCGGCGCAGAAGCTGTGCATCACGCAATCCGCTGTCTCGCAGCGCATCAAGCAGCTTGAAAACATGTTCGGGCAGCCGTTGCTGGTGCGCACCGTGCCGCCACGCCCGACCGAGCAGGGGCAAAAGCTGCTGGCGCTGTTGCGTCAGGTTGAACTCCTTGAAGAGGAGTGGCTGGGCGATGAGCAAATCGGCTCCACCCCGCTGCTGCTGTCGCTGGCGGTGAACGCCGACAGTCTGGCGACCTGGCTGTTGCCCGCGCTGGCGACCGTGCTGGCCGACTCCCCGATCCGCCTGAATCTGCAGGTGGAAGACGAAACCCGTACTCAGGAGCGCTTGCGTCGGGGAGAAGTGGTGGGCGCGGTGAGTATTCAGCCGCAGGCGCTGCCAAGCTGTCTCGTCGATCAACTGGGCGCGCTGGATTATCTTTTTGTCGCCTCAAAGCCCTTTGCGCAACGCTATTTCCCGAACGGCGTAACGCGTTCAGCCCTGCTTAAAGCGCCTGCCGTGGCGTTTGACCATCTTGATGATATGCATCAGGCATTCCTGCAACAGCATTTCGATCTGCCGCCAGGCAGCGTGCCGTGCCATATCGTCAATTCATCGGAAGCTTTCGTGCAACTGGCGCGCCAGAGCACCACCTGCTGTATGATCCCGCACCTGCAGATCGAAAAAGAGCTGGCGAGCGGCGAGCTTATCGATTTGACGCCTGGTCTGTTCCAGCGCCGGATGCTCTACTGGCACCGTTTTGCGCCAGAAAGCCGTATGATGCGCCGGGTCACCGATGCGCTGATCGACTACGGGCATAAGGTATTAAGACAGGATTAAAAAAGGCCGGGGTTCCGGCCTTTTTCATTTAAGGGATCTTACTGTGCTTTTGGCTGCTGCGTTGCAGCCGTTGCACCAGCAGGCTCCAGCTGGAAGACCACATCGACCTGGTCGTCGAACTGGATCGTCGGCTGTTCATACGTTTCCTGGGCAGATACCGGCGCGGCATCTGCTTTCATCATCCGTACCATCGGGCTCGGCTGATAGTTGGAAACGTGATAACGAATGCTGTAAACCGGGCCCAGCTTGCCGTTAAAACCAGAGGCCAGTTGCTGCGCCTGATGCACCGCGTCATCAATCGCCGCTTTACGTGCTTTGTCTTTGTAGGCTTCCGGTTGCGCAACGCCCAGCGATACGGAACGGATCTCGTTCAGCCCCGCTTTCAGCGCGCCATCCAGCAGTGCATTCAGCTTGTCGAGCTGGCGCAGCGTCACTTCAACGGTACGTACTGCACGGTAGCCTTTGAGAATGCTTTTGCCGTTCTGATAGTCGTAATCCGGTTGTGTACGCAGGTTAGCGGAGCTGATGTCCTTTTTCGCGACCCCGTTCTGTTCGAGGAAAGAGAGATACTGCGCAACGCGGTCGTCAGCCTGTTTCTTCGCCGTCGCGGCGTCTTTTGCCGCAATGTTCACTTCAATCGCCAGGGTGGCGATATCCGGCACTGCATCGACACTTGCCGTCCCTGAGGTGACAATGTGCGGACCGTCCGGCAATTCAGTTGCCTGTACCGACATGCCACTTAAACCAATGAATGCCGCAAGGGCCATCACGTTAAACTTCACTGTCGTTCCTCCATGTTACGTTGTTCACCCAAAAACAGGGCGCATGCCAGCAAGCTTAGCTGCAGATAAACAAAAGTCCATCAGATAAGCCTTAGTTGAACAGGGCATGCACGTGCGTAACACCTTCTTTTGCCAGTTGAAACGCGATACACCACATCACCAACCCGACCAGCACATTGATGATGCGCTGCGCTTTTGCCGTCCGCAACCGCGGCGCCAGCCAGGCCGCCAGCAATGCCAGGCCGAAGAACCACAGGAACGAGGCGCTGACGGTACCCATCGCAAACCAGCGTCTGGGGATGGCGTCAAGCTGTCCGCCCAGGCTGCCCAGCACCACGAAGGTGTCCAGATAGACGTGCGGGTTGAGCCAGGTGACCGCCAGCATGGTGGCAATGATCTTCCAGCGCCCCTGCTTCATTATCTCAGCGCTGGCCAGTTCGAGGTTGTTGCTCATGGCGGTTCTCAGCGCGCCAAAACCGTACCACAACAGAAACGCCACACCGCCCCAGGTGACCAGTGCCAGCAGCCATGGCGACTGCATCAGCAACGCGCTGCCGCCAAAAATGCCAGCGCAGATCAGCAGCAGATCGCTCAACGCGCAGAGCAGCGCGATCATGATGTGGTACTGGCGGCGGATCCCCTGGTTCATCACAAACGCGTTTTGCGGGCCGAGTGGCAGGATCATCGCAGCACCAAGAGCAAGCCCTTGAAAATAATAAGATAACACGACAGCTTTCTCGTTCAGTTCAGTATGGATGCAAACTATATCGCGAGAAAATCATTAGCGGAAATTGATAATATTAATCAGCAATAAGCAATACTAATAGTGGACGATAAGAAAAAGGCCGGATGCCCAGCCTTTACGTCATTACTCAGCAATGTCCTTTTGCGGACGTTTGAAATTGACGTCCATTTGCGGATACGGGAAGCTGATGCCGTTGGCATCAAAGTCACGCTTGATGCGCTCCAGCACGTCCCAGTAAACCTCCTGTAGATCACTGCTCTTGCTCCAGGCGCGGATCACAAAATTCACCGACGACGCACCCAGCTCATTCAGACGC